>VGAB01000017.1 GCA_016870935.1 Actinomycetota bacterium
AAGCAGCGGTCATCAACGAGGCACTTGGCGTCATCGACAAGGCCCTCGCCGAAATGCTGCAGCGCGAACTCGTCTCCACCGGCGAAGTCGCCGACCTGCTCCTCGATGTGCGCTCGCTCCTCACCGCCAGCGCAACAATCACGAATCCAGACGTCTGACCTGCCTGCGCCAACTATTTTCGGGCCCAAATCTCGTTTTGTCGGGCGGTTTTTGATTTGGTCAGACCGGCTCGAGTCAGTTGCTCGCCGATCTTTTGTCGCTCCGCATCCGAATCTTGCACTTCGATTAGAACGCTCGTCGCGGTAGACAAGATTTGAGTCGCTCCGGCAAGAATCAATGACTCGATTCCGTCGACATCGAGTTTAATGAATTGCGGTTGCGGAACTTGAAATGTTGCGCAAACCTTGTCGGCCGGCAATCCGATGGTCGTGTAAGTGAAACCTGAACCTTTCATTTCGGTGACAGCCGACTCGTTGAATGTTGATCCCGATCCTGCCCACTCGATTCTTTTCATTTCGAACGGAGATATAGAAATAAATTCTGCGAGGGCATTTGGAATTACCGTGACTTGTTTTTCCATGTTGTTGAGCCAAATGTTTCGAGCCAAGAATTCAAGATTGAAGGGTGATGGCTCGAACGCGAAGACCCGCATCTGCCGGCTTTTTGCCGCGTAGATCGAGTATCCGCCAACGTTCGCGCCGATATCCCAAAGAATTGAGCCAAAAGTTGCCTGGTCTATCCATGTAAGCGTGTCGGGCTCAAGTTTTTCAACATCGAGAAACCGTCGGGGTAGCCATGTATCCTCGACGAACGAAAAAGCAAATTGATGCCCGCGGATTGTCGTCGTTTTGACCTGGTTAATCGTGAATAGCGTGCACAAAGTGAGAAGCTTCTGACCAATTCTTGTTCGAGCCGTCAGTTTGATGACAGAAAATGCAACTCGAGAAATCGGTGATCGAAGTCTTGATTTAGTAACCTCAAAATTTCGATCCATGGCTCAACGATCTTAGAGTTAGGCGAGATTGAGAGCGATTTGGGCGAGGGCGCCCATTGCGGTGCCGATGAGGGCGCCGGCGAAAATGTCCGAGGCGTGGTGAATGCGCACGACGACGCGGCTCAAGGCGACGACCACGGCAAGCGAGAACCACAGCGCGACGGCCTGGGGGCTTGACCATCGCGACAACACCACCGCGGCGAAAAAAGCAGAACTGGCGTGCCCGCTCGGAAAACTGGATGTACTCGGTTTGCGAATCTTGAAGCGCGAGTCGCCTTTGACGGTGGGTCGTTGGCGTTTGAAAAAGCGCTTGATGCCTTGATTCAAGATCAGGCTTTCGATGCCCATCGCCGCCGAAAGAATTAGTGCCTGGTTGACCCGGCTCGAGTCGGCGACCGCCCGAACAATGCCGACGAAGTGCCAAAGCATGCCAAAGTCGCCGACGGCGGTGGCTGCCGTAAAAAGCCAGATCGTCGGGGTGAAGTTACGCAGCGGTTCGAGCATGCGATCGAACCTGTTTTCGAACGCGATCAGTCGCGAGGGTTTGGAGTCGGTCATAGGCGGGCCGAGGCCCGTGATCAAGTTAGTCGCGGGGGATCGTCGGGTAAAGCTTCGGCGCCTCGACCTTCGCCAAAGAGTCGTCGCCGCCGAACTCGGGACACCATTTTTTGAACGCACAAGAGTTGCACAGCCCCGACTTCTTGGTGGCGAAAACACCCGACTGGCACGAAGCGTCGATCTGTTCGAACGTGTCGATCGCCGCTCGCTCGCAGGCCTCGTTGGTTTCTGAAGTGACATCGAACTCGATCGGCGTGCTGGTCTTGAGATACATCAGGCGCAGTTTTTTCGGCAGTTCGCCCCGCTCGCGAAGGCACAGCGACGCGTAGATCTGCATGTTGTCCATTTTGTTGTCGCCAAATCGCGCGTCGGGGACGCGACCCGTTTTGTAGTCGCTGACCACCAATTCGCCTTTTTCGTTGCGTTCGAGCCGGTCGATGATGCCACCCAGTTTGAAGCGGCCGAAATCTGAGTCGATGCGAAGTTCGAGCCCGATGACATTGGCGTTGCGCGGGTTCTCCATGCGGTAATAGCCGTTGACCAGATCGCGCGAGTCTTTGAAGAACGCCTCGCGCGCGTCGTCGCTCAAACCGAGCGCCAAGAAGCGATTGCTCGGTTCGTATTCTGCGCGCGCGGTTGCGAAAGCCTCGCGCGCCGACTCGACGGTGCGGTTCTCGGGTTCGTGCCCAAGCAACAACTCGAGCACGCGATGCACGAAGTTGCCCTTGACCAAATGTATTTGCGGGGGTTGCGGAAGTTTCTCGAGCGAGGCGAACCGAAACTGCAGCGGGCAGTTGCGAAAAGCGCTGATGCGCGACGGCGAGAGGGTGTTCGGCGTTTCGAATGTCGCAGCGGTCACGGCACCATCAAATATACGGGTCAGGTGTTCGGGGTGGTTTCTTCGTGCACTTGGCGAATGAATTGCGCGAGCGCCTCGGGTTTTTGCATCGGGCCGAAGTGGTTCAGTTCTCGCATCTCTTGAAACTGCGCGCCCCGAATCTGCTCGGCGATGCGAGAGGCGAACCCAGACGGCTGCATCGGTTGTCGAACCCCGCTGAGAACCCAAGTCTTGACCTGCAGTTTTCTGAGGTTGTCCCAAGTTTCGTGAAGCGCCCCCATCTCGAAGTTTCGCGCCTCGTGTTCTGGTGCGCACTTGAGCGTGACGCCCGAACCTGCATCTTTGAAACCGTGGTCGACGAACGCGCGCAACGATCGCTGATCGAACTCGTTCATCGGCGGCTTGGAGGCGTAGTTGGCGAACGCCTCGGCCCGCGACGCGAAGGAGTTTCGTCTTCGTCGGGCACCTTCGGCCAACGGGCTGGCTCCGCGGCTTTTGGCGGCCACACTGCGCATATCGTCGGGGAAAATGATCGGCTCGAACAAAATCAACGCGCGGAAGATCTCGGGTGCGCGAAGTGCGGCCATGACCAGGGCGGCGCCGCCCATCGAATGACCAAACGCGATCAGACCGGGCGGCAAAGACCGTGCGACGCAGAGGGCGTCGTCGCCATAGCCCTGCCAATCAACCGACCAATCGGCGCTGGCCACCGAATCGCCGTGACCCCGAAGGTCGAACGACGTGCAGTCGAACTCGCCGCATAGCGACTCGATAATCGGGTCAAAGCAGCGTCCGTGAAAACCGTTGGCATGCGAAAACAGCAGGTTCGGCCGAGTTGAATCGTTCGGCCGATGCTCCAAGCCTTGTTCACGGCATTCGAATTTGTAGACGCGAAGTTTGGCTTGATCTGTCGAATCGACCCAAGAGTCTTTGATTTTCACGGTATTGCATTGTGGCAGGCGACTGCACTAATTTGTGCCAATGGCAACGCGAAAAAAGACCAAAAAGAAAGTTTCGAAAAAGAAGGCCTCAAAAAAGAAGCGAGGCAAGAAGAAGAAAGTCGCCAAGAAGAAAAGGAAGCCGGCCGCCAAGAAAAAGCCGGGCAAGAAAAAGCCGGGCAAGAAAAAGAAGCCTGCCGCCAAGAAGCCTCGAGTAAAAGTCGGCGACGTCGCGAGCATCGTTCGCGATAACGCCAAAAAGCAGCCGAACGCCATTTCACTCGTGCTCGGTGATCGAACCCTGACCTGGGCCCAGTTGTTGTCGCGGTCGTCTCAGGTTGCGCAAGGGTTGCGTCGTGCGGGGGTCAAAGCCCAAGATCGAGTCGCATTCCTCGACAAAAACGGCATCGAGCACTTCGAGGTGTTTTATGGATGCTCGTTGCTCAACGCGGTGAGCGTCGACGTCAACTGGCGCCTGGCCGCACCCGAGGTCGCTTTCATCGTCAACGACTCGGAAGCCGAAGTGTTCGTAGTCGGTCAAGAGTTCGTGCCGGTATTGGACGCGATCATCAACGACCTGAAGAAAGTCAAAACCGTAGTCGTTATCGGTGGCCACCCGAGCCACAACGACTACGAACGATGGGTCAGCGCCCAATCGGCGGTCGACCCGAAGGTGCCGACCAAGCCGAGCGACATCGCGTTCCAGCTTTATTCGAGCGGCACCACCGGTCGTCCAAAGGGCGTGATGTTGACCAACGACAACTTCTTCGCATTGTTGCCCGCGGCCCGCGAAATTTGGGGCATGTCAGAAAAGACCGTCAACTTGGTGGCGATGCCGTTGTTCCACATCGGCGGCGGTGGTTGGGCGACAGCCGGCCAATATGCGGGCGCGCGCTCGATAATCATGCGCGACATCGATCCGTCGGCGATGCTGACGCTGATCGAGAAGCACCGCATCACCCACGCATTCATGGTTCCGGCGTTGTTGCAGTTCGCCTTGATCATGCCGAATATCGGAACCACCGACTTCTCGAGCCTGAAGTTGATCGCTTATGGCGCCTCGCCAATCTCCGAGGCGGTGCTCGAGGGCTCGATCAACGCGTTCAAGTGTCCGTTCATGCAGGTCTACGGCCTCACCGAGACGACGGGAGTCGTCACCGTGTTGCCACCCGAAGACCACGACCTGAGTTCGGCCAACAAGGGTCGACTGCGTTCGTGCGGCAAGCCGTTCACGGGCGTCGAGATTCGAATCGTCGACTCCGACACGGGCAAAGATGTTCCGCTCGGCGAAGTCGGCGAAATCTGGATTCGCTCGCGCCAGATCATGAAGGGCTATTGGAACATGCCCGAGGAAACCGCAAAGTCGATTCTCAAGAGCGGCTGGTTCAGGTCGGGCGACGCAGGCTACTTCGACAAAGACGGATACGTATATATATTCGACAGGGTCAAAGACATGATCGTGTCGGGCGGTGAGAACGTCTATCCGGCCGAAGTCGAAAATGCGCTGATGGCCCACCCGGCGATCGCCGACGTCGCCGTAATCGGCGTGCCCGATGAAAAGTGGGGCGAAGTGCCGATGGCGTTGGTGGTCAGAAAACCCGATGTGCAGGTGACCGAGGAAGAAATCGTCACCTTCGCCCGGCAGCGGTTGGCGGGTTTCAAGACGCCGAAGACCGTGGGTTGGGTCGACTCGTTGCCGAGAAACCCGAGCGGAAAGATTCTCAAAAAGATTCTGCGCGAGCCATACTGGGTGGGTCACACTCGACGCGTCAATTGACGCGACTTTGAAAAATCAGAAAGTAGTTTCATGAAGCTCTCGATGATGATCAACTACATTTCTGATTTTCAATCCTCGGCGCAACGCGTCGTCGAACTCGAGAAGGTCGGTCTCGACATGGTCTGGGTCGCCGAGGCCTACAGTTACGACGCGATCTCGCAGATCGGTTATCTGGCCGCGGTCACCAACCGGGTGCAGATCGGCACGGGCATCATCAACGTCTTTTCGCGCACGGCCGCGTTGACGGCGATGACCGCGGCGGGTTGCGACTATGTCAGCAACGGTCGATTCGTGCTTGGTCTTGGCGCCTCGGGGCCGCAGGTGATCGAGGGTTTCCACGGCGTGCCCTACGAAAAGCCGATGCTGCGCACCAAGGAATACATCGAGGTCTGTCGCCAGGTGTGGCGACGCGAACAACCTTTGAACTACTCCGGCAAGACGGTTCAGGTGCCGTTGCCGAGCGGGAAAGGCACGGGTTTGGGCAAGGCGCTGAAACTGATCAACCATCCCGTGCGCGCCGACATCCCGATTTGGTGGGCTTCGCTAAAAGACAAAAGCGTCGAGGCGACCGCCGAAATCGCCGACGGTTGGATGCCGATCTTCTTTCTGCCCGAGAAGTTCGAAAATGTCTGGGGCAAGTCGTTGAAGGCGGGTTTGGCCAAGCGAGATTCGAACCTGAAACAACTCGATGTTTCGGCCGGTGGAATGCTGCACATCGACGAGTCGCTGACGCCGCAAAAGCAGAGCGAGGTGCTCGATTTTGCCCGCCCGAGTTACGCGTTGTATGTGGGCGGCATGGGCGCGCGCGGAAAGAATTTCTACAACGACATGTGCCGTGACTACGGCTACGAAAAAGAGGCCGTTGAAATTCAAGATTTGTATCTAGACGGAAAGAAGAAAGAGGCCGCCGCGGCGATACCCGCCGAGTGGCTTCGACTTTCGAACCTCGTCGGACCGCGCGGCTACATCAAAGAACGCATCGGTGCGTTCAAAGAGGCGGGTGTGACGGTGTTGCAGGTGAACCCCGTCGGGCCAGACCCCGTGCGCGAGATCGAAACTTTGCGCTCAATTCTCGACGAGTCTTAAACTTTTGCGCGCGGGGCGCGTCGCCAACAAATAAATGACCGAGGCGCACACGGCGATCAGCGCGAACACGGCGATCGTCCCCCGGGCGCCGATGGCCTCCGACACGACGCCGGCGACGAGGCTGCTCAGACCAAGCGAGAGCGTGATCAGCGCGAAATCGCCCGCCAAGACGCGGCCGCGCATTTCGTCTGGGCATCGAACCTGCAGACCGTAGGTCGAGAGCGTCCATTGTGCGCCGCCGCCCAGATGAGCGAAACCGATGCACGCGCAGGCCACGAAAAAAAACGGCGACGCCGCGGCGGCGAGGTAGCCGCCGGCAAAACCCAGACCGGCGATTCCGCAAATCAAAATGACCCTGGAGAGATCGTTCTTCACGAATCGCGCGGCGATGATCGGGCCGAGCGCGCTGCCCAGACCGCGAAGACCGAGCATCAAACCCCGGCCGGCGTCACCGCGGTTGAAAGAGTCGGCGGCGAACACGGCGAGTTGGCTGACGACACCCGCGCCCACGGCGAATGTCATCTTCGACATGATCAACGACATGATCACCGAATCGGATTTCGCCAGATGGATGGCCTCGCGCATGTCTAAGAGCGGTCGCACGCGCCTGGTGTTGTGACTCGAGCGGGCCTCTTGCATCGGTCGGGTGACGAGCGCAATCAGGGCGGTGGCGACCAAGAATGTGACGACATCGGCGATGAACGCCGCCTCGCGACCGAAGGTCTGTGAAAAGACACCGCCGATGCCCGCGCCCGCGGCGAGCATCACGCCCCAACTGCTGCCGAACAAAGCGTTGGCTTGGCGAAGTTCATCTGGGTTTCTCGCCAAGTTGGGGATCGCCGCCTCGAGTGCCGGGCGAACGAACGCGGCGAGCGCGGCGATCATGCCCTGGGCGATGAAGGCGATCCAGATACGCGAATCTCCGATCAGCAACAAACCCGCGGCCGCGATCGCCTGAAGAATCGAGACGACGATCAAAACTTTTCGGCGGTCGTAGCGATCGGCGACTGGTCCGCCGATCGGCGAGGCCAAAAACGAAGGCAAAGAAAACGCGACAAGCAAGAGCGACACCAAAAATTTCGAGCCGGTGAGATCTTGCACCAACCCGGCCAGGGCGACAAAGGTGAACCAATCACCCATGAACGAAAGGTTCTGGGCGATGAACAGCAGGCGCAGATCGCGATTTGTTTTGAGAACCTTGAACATCGGTCTGGTTATTTGTTGCCGAGACGGCGCAGAACTTGCTCTGCCTGGGCGACGATCTGCTCGACCAGTTTGCCGGCGGGTACCAGTTCAGATATCGCGCCGGTGCCCTGACCGGCGGGGTAGAACTCGCGCGACGTATCGACCTGCGTGCCCGAAGGCCAACCCAGATGGTTGACGTTTGCCTGCGTCGAGGCGATCGCCTGCAGCGGAAAAGTTTTGATCTCCTGCGGGTTGGCCTCGTGATGGTTGGTCCATTCGTTGCGCACGACGCGACAAGGCTTGCCCGTATACGAGCGACTGATAACAGTGTCGTCCTCGCGACTTGCGACGAGGGCGTCTTTGTATCCGTTGACCGCGCGCGCCTCGGGTGTGGCGATGAAACGGGTGCCGACCCAAATCGCATCGGCGCCGAGCGCCAGAGCGGCGGCCAAGCCGCGACCGTCGAACAACCCGCCCGCGGCGACGACGGGCACTTTTTCGGAGACCGCGTCTACGACCTGGGGCACGAGGGCCATCGTGGCGACGAGGCCGGTGTGGCCTCCGGCTTCGGTGCCCTGGGCGACGACGAAGTCGCAACCGCTGGCCACGGCGGCGACGGCATGGCGAACCTTTCCGCACATCGAGCCGACCAAGATGTTGTGGCTGTGCAACAGGTCGATCGCGTCGCGCGGCACGCCGAGACCGGCGACGAAAATTTTCGCGCCGCCCTCGATCACATTGCGAATGCCCGCCTCGAGGTGGTCGGGCAGCGCTGTGAGCAGATCGACACCGAACGGTTTGTCGGTCAGTTTTTTGAGCGCGCTGATTTCTTCCGCCAACTCGTTGTTGCGCATCGTCGAGGCGCCGAAGGTGCCGATGCCGCCCGCATTGCTGACCGCGGCGACCAATTCGTGATATGACACGCCCCCCATGCCGGCGAGCATCACCGGGTGTTCGATGTCGAACAGTTCTGTGATTCGGGTACGCACGAGAATCAAACCTAGTTGTTCGTCGACGAACGCGTTTAGTTGAAGGCGCCGTCGCGTTTGAGAAACTTGCGATGCCAGCGCCTCGGGGTGAAGATCGCCGCGCGCGGTTCGTCTTCGAACATCCATCTCACGAAATTGCGACGAGTCCAATCGGTCGCCCCCGCGAGACGCAACGCCGCACGGGTCGATCGGCTGCTGGCGAGAATTTTGCCGAGGGTGAAACTCATGCGATGGTCGGCGAAGAATTCGTGCTTGATTTTTTTCTCATATGACGCAGAAATTTTCGTCTGGTCGTAATTCGGCGACGAGATGATCGCCTCGCCCGCCAAGACCCCGGTCAACAGCGCCTGACCGATGCCCTCGCCAGTCATCGTGTCGGCGGCGCAGACGGCGTCGCCGATGAAAAGCGCGCGACCCGCCGAGAGTTTCGCCGACGTGACCCGGGCGGGTATCGGCCACGCCGTGTGCCGACCCTCGAGCGACGCGTCTT
The DNA here is from genome assembly GCA_016870935.1 of Actinomycetota bacterium. Lineage (GTDB taxonomy): Bacteria > Actinomycetota > Acidimicrobiia > Acidimicrobiales > Ilumatobacteraceae > BACL27. The sequence goes on from VGAB01000017.1 coordinate 8,856, forward strand.
TTCCGAGGGCGTCGACGATGTGCGGGCGAGCGAGCAACTCGACCCAAAGCGATTTCATGTCTTGCACCGAGTAGTTGGCCCCGCGAAGAATGCCGAAGCCGACGTTGGCGCGCGAGTTGGGCAACGGAAACGACCAGGCGTAACCAGGCAAAAGGTCTTTGTCGAACCAAACGAACAATTTTTCGGCGGCCGGGCCCGTGACATTGCCGACATACTGACGAAACGCGTGCCATTCACCGAGGTAACTGGCCGTCGATGCGCCCAACGACTTGCGCACCGGCGACCACATGCCGTCTGCGGCGACCAGATATTTCGCGTTTATCTCTTTGAAGACCGACGTTGATTCGGTGTTCACGGTGATTTGACTTTTGTTTTGTCGAACCACGCCGACAAACGCGCAGTTCTCGACGACGCGAACACCGCGTGATCGGGCGTGCCGAACGAGCGCGTTGTCGAGTTCGATGCGCGGGGCGATCGCAGCGAATTGACCAGTCGTCGCAGCGTCTTTCTCAGAGTTCGGCAGTTGAAGTTCGATTTCACGACCCGAGGGCGACCTGAGCACGACATCGGTGCAAATTTTGTAGTTGTCGATCGTATTCGGATCAAACCCCAGCATCTCGAGCATGCGCAGCGCACCGGTGGTCAAGCCGTCGCCGCAGCATTTGTCGCGCGGGAACGTGGCTTTGTCGATCACCAAAACATCTTTTCCGCTGGCGACGAGTGTCAAGGCGGCCGCGATTCCCGCCGGTCCGGCGCCGACGACCAAGACATCGCATTCGTTCTCGACCGTTGTTCGCGAAATAGCGTCGACCACGAGCCTCAGGCTAGAGTTTTCGCCGATGAGTCGGTTGTGTGAAGGTCGAGTAGTTGTTGTCACTGGCTCTGGTCGCGGCATCGGTCGCGAGCATGCTCTGAGTTTGGCCAAGCACGGTGCGTTCGTCGTGGTCAATGATCTGGGGGGCGGGGTGGACGGAAAAGGCGGCGATGCGTCGCCCGCACAACAGGTCGTCAACGAGATCGAGGCGATGGGCGGCAAGGCCGTAGCCAACGGCGACGATATTTCTTCGTGGGATGGCGCCGAGCGTTTGATCAAAACGGCGGTCGAAACTTTCGGCGATCTGCATGCGGTGGTCAACAACGCGGGCATTTTGCGCGATCGAATGCTGGCCAACATGAGCGAAGAAGAGTGGGACGCCGTGATCAAAGTGCACCTCAAGGGCACGTTTGCGCCGTCACGACACGCCGCCGCATATTGGCGAGACCAAAGCAAGGCCGGCAAACCGGTCGACGGCCGAATCATCAACACGAGTTCGGTGTCTGGCATTTACGGCAATGTCGGGCAGACGAATTACGGTGCGGCGAAAGCCGGCATCGCCGCGTTCACCACGATCGCCTCGCTCGAGTTGGCGCGCTACGGGGTGACCGTTAATGCGGTTGCGCCAGTTGCGTTGACACGGATGACAGAGAATCTCGGGCCCGCTCCCGAGACCGAGGCCGAGCGCGAGCAGCGCTCGCCAAAGTGGATCGCGCCGATAGTGACATGGTTGGTCTCGACCGAGTCGGCCGGGGTGACCGGTCGCGTGTTCGAGGCAAGCGGAGATGTTCTGGCGATCGCCGAAGGTTGGCACCGTGGGCCGACGAACAAACCGATCGCCGACGCGACCAAACTCGGTCCCGTGGTCGAAGAGTTGCTTGCGAAAGCCCGCCTCAACGCCGGCATGGACGGCCGCGACGGAACTTGGCCCCAACCGCAGAAAAAATAATTTTGCCCGCGCGCGTGGGCGGGAGTTTCAGAAGAGTTTTAGTTCGTCGGTCTTTTTGCCGCGCAGGGCGTCGTAGTCGACCTCGCACCAACTGATATTTCTGCTTTCGGCGAGCACGCGGGCCTGTGGCTTGATTGACTGCGCCACGAAAATGCCGCGAATTTTGCCGAGTGCCGAGTCGGCATGCAGGCAATCGAGATAGCGCGTCAATTGTTCGACGCCGTCGATCTCGCCACGACGCTTGATTTCGACCGCCACGGTTTGACCACTTGAATCGCGGCAAAGCAGATCGACGGGGCCGACGGCGGTCGGGTATTCGCGACGAACGAGCGTCAAACCCGGCTCGATGAATTCGGGCATCGCCGCCAACAGAATCTGCAGGTCGGCCTCGACGCCGTCTTTCGACAGACCGGGGTCGTCGCCTAGTTCGTGCGAGAAATCGGCGAGCACCTCGAAGACTTCGATCGTCAAAGTTTCGCCTTTCGGGTTGCGAACGACGATTCGATCGCGCGATTCTTCGATCGTGTTCGGCGCGTTCATCCAATTGAGTGGCTTGTATGCGCCGCCGTCGCTGTGAATCGCCAGACAACCGTCGGCCTTGATCATGATCAGGCGCGTGGCCCGCGGCAACGAGGCACCCAATCGCCCCTCGTAGGTGACGCTGCACGAGGCGATCAACACGCGCATGGTTTTTAGTTTTTGTAACCGAGCGCTTCGAGCACCGATTCGGCCAGTTCTGGGCGACAGACCAAAAGGTCGGGCAACCATGTGTCTTCTTCGTTATATATAAGGGGTGAGCCGTCGATGCGGCTGGTGTGCAGACCGGCGGCCCGCGCGACGGCGATCGGTGCCGCGGAGTCCCACTGGTGCTGGCCACCCGAGTGCAGATAGATGTCGCAATGACCGAGCACGACCGCCATCGTCTTGGCGCCCGCAGAGCCGAGACGCATCGCCTCGCAACCCAATTCTTCGGCGACTCGAACCGCCTCGCGTGGGGTGCGCGTTCGCGAGACGACGAGTCGTGGCGGGCCGTCGTGTTTCGGGGTGGGCGGCATGGCTGGCGTGGCGTTGAGCGTCAAGTCGAGAGCGGGCAGACTCACCGACGCGGCAGTCAGTTCGCCATGCTGCGAGTTGCGCGACCACAGCGCGATGTGCACCGCCCAATCGGTGCGCCCGGGTTCGCTGAACTCTTGCGTGCCGTCGAGCGGGTCGATGATCCAAACGCGGTCGGCTTTGAGGCGCCTTGAATTGTCGAGGGCCTCTTCGCTCAGAACGGCGTCGTCGGGTCGGTGCTCGCGCAGTTGTTTCATCAGAAACTCTTGGGCCACCGCGTCGCCGGCATCTTTGAGATCCCACCCGGAAACATTTCGGGAAACGAGTCCATCGCGAAGTTCGACGAGAAGTTTTCCCGTTTGTGTCGCGAGAAAGGCGGCGAACTCGTTGTCGTCGGCGAGGTTCAAGATTTGCGACCCAAGTTGGTCGCGTCGCGAACCAGATTTCTGACCTGGTCTTCGTCGGCACCCGTTGCAACCAGCCGGGAGACCTGCCGTTCGAGTCTTTCTGTGTCGGCTTCGACGAACACTTCGGGTCGAGCGGTGTTGCTGGTGATCGTGGCGACGAGCAGCACCAAGGCCGAGATCGCGGTGGCGCCACCGATTGTATTGACCAGACCGACATTGTTGCCGGCAATCGAGGTGATGATCATGCCGGCGATACCGAGCACGAAAATTGTCGAGCAGACGATGCGAATATTGCGCAGGGCGAGCGAGGTGTTGCGCGACGAGGAATTCATGTCGTTATTTTCGCGACAGCGGCTTGTATTTGATGCGCTTGGGTTGGTCGGCCGAGATGCCGAGTTCTTTTTTGCGCCACGCCTCGTAGTCGGTGAAATTTCCCTCGAACCAGCGAACTTGGCTGTCGCCTTCGAACGCCAACACATGGGTGGCGATGCGATCCAAAAACCAACGGTCGTGACTGATCACCACGACGCAACCGGGGAAACTCTCGAGCGCGGTCTCGAGCGCGCGCAGCGTGTCGATGTCGAGATCGTTCGTCGGTTCGTCGAGCAACAGCACGTTGCCGGCGTTCTTGAGAAGTTTCGCCAGGTGAACACGGTTTCTTTCACCGCCAGAAAGATCGCCCACGCGCTTTTGTTGGTCGCTGCCCTTGAAGTTGAAACTTGCGACATAGGCGCGACCGTTGATTTCGCGGCTGCCGACTTTCATCACCTCGACGCCCTCGGTTATCTCTTGGTAGACGGTCGAGTCGGGGTTCAAAGTGTCGCGACTCTGATCGACATAACTGAGCGCGACCGTGTCGCCGACCGTGATCGAACCCGAATCGGGTTTTTCTTGGCCCGTGATCATGCGAAACAGCGTGGTCTTGCCCGCGCCGTTGGCACCGATGATGCCGACGATGCCCGCGGGGGGAAGTTTGAAACTGAGATTGTCGATCAGCAGTCGATCGCCATAGCCCTTCGACAGATTGCTCACCTCGATCACGATGTCGCCGAGGCGTTTGCCCGCGGGTATCGCGATTTCTAGTTTGCTCTCACCACGCTCGGCCGCCTCGGCCTCGGCGTGCAGTTTGTCGTAGGCGGCCAGACGGGCCTTGCCTTTCGACTGGCGCGCTTTGGGCGCCATGCGAACCCACTCGAGTTCGCGAGCCAGCGTGCGTTTGCGCGACTCGTTGGCTTTTTCTTCGCGCCCGAGTCGTTCTTGTTTTTGTTCGAGCCAACTCGAATAGTTGCCTTCGAACGGAATGCCTTTGCCGCGGTCGAGTTCGAGGATCCATTTCGCCACATTGTCGAGAAAGTAGCGGTCGTGGGTGATCGCCACCACGGTGCCGGCGTACTCCTGCAGAAACCTCTCGAGCCAGTCGACGCTCTCGGCGTCGAGGTGGTTGGTCGGTTCGTCGAGCAGCAACAGATCGGGTCGGCTGAGAAGCAGACGGCACAATGCGACGCGTCGTCGCTCGCCACCCGAGAGTTTCGTGACGTCGCTCTCGTTCGGCGGACAACGCAGCGCGTCCATCGCGATCTCGACGTTTCTCTCGAGGCTCCACGCGTCTACGGCGTTGATCTTCGCCTCGAGTTGGGCCTGCAGAGCCCCGACCTTGTCGAAGTCGGCGTCGGGCTCGCCCCACATCGCGGTGACTTTTTCATATTCGGCGAGCAAGTCGCGGATCGGTGCGACGCCTTGCATCACGTTGCCGAGCACGTCTTTGCCCGGATCGAGTTTGGGTTCTTGCTCGAGCAACCCGACGCTGAAACCGGGGGTGAGTCGGGCTTCACCGGTGAAACCGTCGTCGACACCCGCCATGATCTTCAGCAGGCTCGATTTGCCGCTGCCGTTCGAACCGAGCACGCCGATTTTCGCGCCCGGGTAAAAAGAAAGTGAAATGTTTTCGAGAACCGTGCGGTCAGGGGGATAGAAGCGGGCGAGTTTGTAGCAGGTGTAAATGAACTCGGCGGCCATCAGGCGTCCAATCTAGTTGCAAGGTCAGAACCCCCTTGCCGTGCTAAATTATTTTCGAATTATCAACGACACCCAAAGGGGTCATCATGCAATTGTTTGATCAGGCTTTCATCGGAGATTTCTTGCTTCGATACGTTCATGTTCTCGTAGGCATCGTTTGGATCGGGCTGCTTTACTACTTCAACCTGGTGCAGGTGCCGGCGTTGGCGACCTATGGCGACGAGGCCAAGGCGAGAAACCTGACGCTCGACAAAGTCGCGCGTCGCGCCTTGTGGTGGTTTCGTTGGGCCGCGATCGCGACCCTGGGCACGGGGCTTTTGATCACGGGAGTAATCGAGAACTATTGGTCGCGCAGCGGCGACGCCCACAAATACACGATTTCGATCGGCATGATTCTCGGCACCCTGATGGCGGCGAACGTCTGGATGGGTATCTGGAAAAACCAGAAGATCGTTTTGGCCAACGCGGTGAATGTGTTGGGTGGCGGCGCCGCCGACCCGAACGCGGCGGGCGCGGGCAGACGAGCGTTGCTGATCTCGCGTCAGAACTTTATTTTTTCTTTCTCGATGCTGTGGTTCATGGTCGGGCCGGCGCACTTCTATCCGGCGGCGTTTCCCGATGCGACGGCGAGCAACGCGATGACTTTGTTGATCATCGCGGTCGTGCTCGCGGCGATTCTCGAACTGAACGCGGTCGGTGTGCTTGGTGGCACGGCGGCAACCAACAAGTTGCTGTGGCCATATGAATCGCACAAGAACGCGATGATAACTGGCGGTGTCTTGTGGCTGATCCTGTGGGTCGCTTCAGAGGTTCTTCTGAAATAATCATCGTTACGATGTAAGCGATGAGTGAGAAGTCCAACCCCGAGGACTTTGGCGCAAACTCCTGGCTAGTCGAGGAGATGTACGAGCGTTATCGCGAAGAACCGCAGTCGTTGTCGGTCGCATGGCGCGAGTTCTTCAGCGACTACAAGCCCGTCGGATCGCCCAAACCCGACCCGACAGGCGAGTTGATTCGCCCCGATCTCGATGCGCTGTCTGAACTGCTCGACGAGTCGAGCAATGGTGCCGGCACTCAGGCCAAGCCGGCGCCGGCCAAGGCAACTGTCGCCAAACCATCAGTCGTAAAACAGCCGATCTCGCCCGAGGCTCCGCCGCGCGCCCCGCGCCCCGTGGTCTCGCACGCTCCCGTCGAGCAGACGCCACTCGAGATCGTCGAACCAGAGCCGCTGCGCGGTGTGTCGTCGGTGATCGCCACGAACATGGAAGCAAGCCTCGCCGTGCCGACCGCGACCAGCGTTCGCCAGGTGCCGGCGAAACTTCTCGAGGTCAACCGCAAGGTGATCAACGGGTACCGCGGGCGCAACGGCGAGAGCAAAATCAGTTTCACCCATCTCATCGGTTATGCCATTGTGCGGGCGATCGCCGACGCCGTGCCGAACATGAAGCACGTCTATTCGGTCGACGAACAGGGCAAGCCGCAGATCAAAAAATTCGGCCATGTCAACATGGGGCTGGCGGTCGATGTCGACAAGGGCAAGGGTCAACGCAGTTTGGTCGTGCCGGTGTTGCGAAACGCCGACACGCTCGACTTCGCGGGTTTTTTGCTGACCTACGAGGACATCATTCGCAAGGTGCGCGCCAACAAACTGACGATCGAGGATTTTCAAGGCGCGAACATCAGCCTGACCAACCCCGGCACGATCGGCACGCAGCAGTCGGTGCCGAGGCTGATGGTCGGCCAGGGCGTGATCGTGGGTGTCGGCACGATCGATTATCCGGCCGAGTTTCAAGGCAGCGACGAACGGGCGCTCGGTCGTTTGGGCGTCTCGAAGGTCGTGACGCTGACCAGCACATATGACCATCGCATAATTCAGGGTGCCGAGAGCGGTTTGTTCCTTAAATACGTGCACGAGTTGCTGATCGGTGAGCACGGTTTTTACGCCGATGTTTTCAGCAGTCTGGGCGTGCCGTATGAGAGCGTGAAGTGGCGCGACGACACGAACTCGCTCGACAGCGAAGACGCCCTGCTCGAAAAGCAGATGCAGATCGCGACGCTGATTCGTGTGCACCGCGTGCGCGGTCACTTGATCGCCGATCTTGATCCGTTGCATTGGCGCGTGCCACGCATGCCGCGAGAGCTCGACCCCGCAACATATGGTCTGACGGTTTGGGATCTGGACCGAGAATTTCTGACGGGCGGCGTCGGCGGCGTGACCCGTTCGACTCTGGGCGAGCTGCTCGGCGTGTTGCGCGACGCGTATTGTCGCACGATCGGTGTCGAGTACATGCACATACAGAACACCGACGAACAGCGGTGGATACAGGAGCACTTCGAGGGAATCAACCGCAACGAGTTCGCCGTCGACAAGATGCGCCTGCTCGAGCGCCTGAACGCGGCCGAGGCGTTCGAGCGTTTCTTGTCGACGAAATATGTCGGAACGAAGCGGTTCGGTCTCGAGGGTGCCGAATCGGCGATTCCGATTCTCGACAAGATCTTGAACCTGGCCGTCGACGAAAAGTTGCATGGCTCGGTAATCGGCATGGCGCATCGCGGACGACTGAACGTGTTGGCCAATGTCGTCGGCAAAGATTACGACCAGATCTTTCAGGAGTTCGAGGGATATGTCGACCCATCGTCGGTGCAGGGTTCGGGCGACGTCAAATATCATCTCGGAGCGATCGGCGAGTTCGTCGGCGAGAGCGGCGCGAAGATGCACATCGAACTGGTCTCGAACCCGAGCCACCTTGAGACGGTTAACCCCATCGTGCTCGGCACCGTGCGGGCGATGCAAGACCGAATCGAGCCCCCGCTGTCGTTTCGGGTTTTGCCGCTGCTGATTCATGGCGATGCCGCCTTCGCCGGCCAGGGCGTGGTCGCCGAGTGTCTGGCGATGAGCGACACGTCGGGTTATCGAGTCGGCGGGACGATTCATTTGATCATCGACAACCAGATCGGTTTCACGACCTCGCCCGAATACGCGCGTTCGTCGCAATATTGCAGCGATGTCGCCAAGACGGTGCAGGCGCCGATTTTTCATGTGAACGGCGACGACCCCGAGGCGTGCGTGCGCGTGGCGCAACTGGCGTTCGAATACCGGCAGAAGTTCCAAAAAGATGTCGTGATCGACATGATCTGCTATCGCCGCTACGGTCACAACGAGGGCGACGACCCGAGTTACACGCAGCCTTTGATGTACAAGGCGATCGCCGAGAGGCGCAGTGTGCGAAAACTCTATGTCGAGACGCTGGTCAAACGTGGCGACATTACGGTCGAGCAGGCCGAGAAGTCGCTGAGCGATTATCAAAGCAAACTGCAAGGCGCGCTCGAACAAACCCGGGCCAAGACGGGCGAAAAAGTGATCGCCGCAAAGCCCCCGAAACCTGTCGGCGTCGTGCCGCACATTCAGACGGGCGTGAACAAAGAAGTGCTCGACAAGGTGCTCGCGTCGCTGCGCAGTTATCCGAGTGATTTCATGGTTCACCCAAAGTTGCTGCGCCAGTTCGAGGCGCGTGACGCGATGATCGACAAGGACGGCGACATCGACTGGGCGGTGGGCGAGGCTTTGGCGATCGGCAGTTTGGTGATTGAAGGAACCTCGGTGCGGCTGGCGGGCCAAGACTCGCGTCGCGGAACATTCAGCCAACGACACTCGACTTTGATCGACTATCTGACCGAACGGCGTTGGGTGCCGTTGGCCGAGATACCCGGTGCGACGGGCCGGTTCTGGGTGTATGACTCGTTGCTCAGCGAATATGCGGCGCTCGGTTTCGAATATGGCTATGCGCACTCGAACCAACAGGCGTTGGTGATGTGGGAGGCGCAATTCGGCGACTTCGTGAACGGCGCGCAGATAATCATCGACCAATATCTCGTCGCCGCCGAGGACAAGTGGCAGCAAAAGAACGGTCTCGTGCTGTTGTTGCCGCACGGCTACGAGGGTCAGGGGCCCGAGCACTCGTCGGCGAGAATCGAGAGATTTCTGCAACTGTGCGCCGAGGACAACATTCAAGTTTGTTACCCGACGACCTCGGCGCAGTATTTTCACCTTTTGCGACGCCAGGTCAAACGCAACAACCCGAAGCCGCTGGTGATTTTTTCGCCCAAGCAGCCGTTGCGAATGAAGCAGAGCCGCTCTCCGCTCGCCGAATTCACCAAGGGAAGTTTCGAAGAGGTGCTCGACGACTCGTCTGTCGCCAAGCCCGACGAAGTGATGCGCGTCGTGTTGTGCAGCGGCAAAGTCGCCTGGGACGCGATCGCCGAGCGCGACAAGCGCGGCGCGAAGGTCGCGATCGTGCGTATCGAGCAGCTCTACCCGTTTCCGGGCGAGCAGATCAAAAAAATATTGGCGCGCTACAAGAACGCCAAAGAATTGGTCTGGCTGCAAGAGGAGCCCGAAAACATGGGCCCGCGATATTTCGTCGACGACCGCATCTGGCCGTTGAAAGAGCAGGGATACTCTTTGCGTTTCGTGACCCGCGTCGAATCGGGAAGCCCCGCCACCGGTTCGAAGACGATTCACGACCAAGAACTCGACGATTTGATGCGTGAAACTTTCGCCGACTAGTTAACCCTCGTCGCGGTGGTTGAATGAAGGGGTGAACAAGGCTTTTGCGCATGTCGTGGTCGACGGTTCGAACATCGCCACCGAAGGCCGAAGCGACCCCAGTTTGCGACAACTGAACGAGGCGGTGCTCGCGTTCATGAAAGAGTTTCCTGGCACGAAAGTCACGGTGGTTGTCGACGCGACATTCGGTCATCGCATCGATCGTCGCGAGCGAGCCGAGTTCGACGCGGCGATCAACAACAACGAACTCGTGGCGCCACCCGCGGGCGCGGTGGGTCGCGGCGACGGTTTCGTGCTGACGATCGCCGACAAGGTGAAGGCGAGCGTGCTATCGAACGACAGTTACCAGGAGTTTCACGATCAGTACAAGTGGTTGTTCGACGAGGGGCGCCTGCTCGGCGGCAAGCCGGTGCCGAATGTCGGCTGGGTGTTCATCAGGCGACTGCCGGTGCGCAAGCAGGCGGGTCGCGCGACGGCGTCGTCGGTTCGCCGAATCAAACCGCGACCGTCGGCGGTCAAACCGCCCGTCGCCAAGGTCGCGACGACGAAGAGCGTTCATCCGAAATTGAACGAATTGAACCCTTTCTTGAACTTCGTCGAAAAGAATTCGATCGGCACGAAGGTGAGAGGCGTGGTCGAAAGTTACGCGTCGCACGGCGTCTATGTGAAAATTGGCGAGGTTTCGGGTTATCTGCCTCTTCGCCTGATGGCCAAGCCGGCGCCCCGAAGCGCGCGCGAGCATGTGAAGTTGGGCGCGACGCTGAGTTTGGTCGTGGTTGGTTTCACGCCGTCGCGGCGCAGCGTCGAGTTGTCGGTCGTGGGCGTAGAAACCCCGAGCGAATCTAAAGTCGGCGCCAGAGTGCAGGGGTCGCGCGGCACGCAGGCGAAGTCGGTACCTGCCAAAACGAGCCAGCCGAAAAAGCCGAGGCGTCGCGCGCAACATGCGAAAAACACCGCGAAGAAGGCGACTTCGAACAAGAAGCGGTGACGGCTTTTTAGATACGGTGTGGGCGTGCTGATCACGACCTGGAATGTGAACTCGTTGAAGGCGCGACTCGACCGCGTGACGGCATGGGTCAAAGAGAACCAACCCGATGTGCTGTGCATGCAAGAAACAAAGATGAAAGACGAGGTGTTTCCCGCGCTGACCTTCGCCGAACTGGGCTATGAGTCGGCGCACTTCGGTCAGGGTCAATGGAACGGCGTGGCGATCATCTCGAAAGTTGGCCTGACCGATGTGGTCACGAATTTCGCCGCGTCGATCGAACCCGACCACGAGGCTCGAATCATCTCGGCGAAATGCGGCGGTGTTCGCGTGGTCAGCGTGTACGTGCCCAACGGCAGGTCGCTCGAAGACGACCATTACAAATACAAACTCGCGTGGATGAAAAAACTCAGGCAACACGCGGCGGCGATCGCCGACCCCGGCGAGATGCTCGTGATCGGTGGCGACTTCAATATCGCCCCGACCAACGACGACGTCTGGGATGTCACCAAGTTCGAGGGTGCGACCCATGTCAGCGAACCCGAGCGCAAGGTTTTTGCCGAACTCTGCGAATGGGGGCTGGTCGACGTGTTTCGCGAACTCAACCCCGAGCCGAAAGTCTTTTCGTGGTGGGACTATCGCAACGGCAGTTTTCACAAGGGCGAGGGAATGCGAATCGATTTTCTTTTGGCGACCAAATCGGCCTTTGCCCGAGTCGGCGAGTCAAAAATTGATCGCAATGCGCGCAAGGGCGAAAAGCCGAGCGACCACGCACCGGTTTCGATGCGCCTGAAGGCTGATCCTGCAAAATGAGCGGCTCGAACGACGAAGATCTGGCGAGTCGACAAACTGCTGGTTCGACTCCCGTCTTCGAGAGCGCGTTCAAAGACTTTCATGTTCGCACCGAGCAGTTGTCGGCGATAGACAGTTTGCGGGTGGCGATCGCCGACGAGTTGCGCTCGGCGACCGACGAACTCTTGGCGACCTCGGCGAATCTCGAAGACCTCGAAGAGACGCACAGAATGATCGGTCAGGCGGTCGCGCGGTTGCGCCTGAAACCGCACTCGCAAGAATTCGTCGGGCCGAGCGAGAGTTCGTTGGCGCCGATGAACAGTTTTTTGGATCGAAGTCCGATCATCGGCGGCATCAATCCGTTGGCCGTGCCGATGCGGATGCAGATCGAAGGTGACGGCGGCAAAGACTCGGTGGTGGTCGGGCACGCCAAATTCGAGGCGGCATACGAGGGGCCGCCGGGTTGCGTGCACGGCGGTTTCATCGCCGCATATTTCGACGAGGTTCTGGGCATGGCGCAATCGCTGAGCGGCAATCCGGGAATGACGGTGAACCTGACGATCGACTACCGTTCGCCGACGCCGCTGAAACAGCCGGTGGTTTTTCGGGGTTGGGTCGCGTCGATCGACGGGCGAAAAATCAGCGTGCTGGGCACGCTTCACCACGGCGACACGCTTTGTGCCGAAGCCAAAGGACTCTTCGTCTCGATGCGACCCGAGGTGTTTCAGCGGCTGATGGAGATTCGCCAAGCGCAAGAGCGCTGAACAAACGACTATTTCGTGGCGACCGCGCTGAGTCGTTTCTCGGCGCCGGCGACGATCGCCAGCACATCGGTGGCGATTCGGTTCGCCGGCATTTGACCGACGATCTTGGCCAGGTCTGACTTTGTTTTCGGCAGTTGGGTGACGATTTGGCGAAGCTCGAGATCGCTCAGAACCGAGGTGGCTGGTTGTTTGATCACTCGGGCTCGACTCGAGCGCCAAGCACGCAGTTCGTCTTCAAGCGATTTTGGTTTCGCGCGTCGCGCCGTGGTCGGCTGCCTGGCGACGGACTTGTTCGAGTGCGTCGCATCTTGCGACTCGGGGCTCGGGTTTTGTTTGGCGACAATCTCGCCGAGCAATCGGCTTTGACCCGCGACCCGACCCTTGCGCGTCTCGCACCAGGTGACGAACAGTTGTTGCGAGGCCCGCGTCAGGGCGACATACGCGAGGCGAATTTCTTCGTCGATTTGCTCTTGCGAGATCGCCGACGCGTGCGGCATCAGGCCGTCTTCGCAACCGGCGACGACGACGCACTCCCACTCGCGACCTTTGGCCGAATGAAATGTGAGAACTTCGACCCCCTCGACGCTGCGTTGATCGGCCGCGGTGGCCCGCATCCATGCCGAGAAAGATCGGCCGTCGAACCCGCCGGGTTGATCGGTCTTCAGGAACGCCTGAACTTGTTCGGCGACCCACTGTTGAACTTCTGACTCTGATTCGGCGAGAACATCGGCGGCCCAGGTCGCCAGTTCGTCGCGGTTGCGACTTTGCGCGGCGTCGGCGATCGCCGAGGTGAGTTCTTTAGACGGCCGGCTGGTGCGCACCGGAATGCCGTGCTTGACCAACGCGTCGACGATCGTTTCGCTTTGAATGTTCGTGCGCACCAACACCGCCGCGGAGCGCCACGGGTTGGCGCCACCCTGGTTGGCGAATTGCCACAAAAAATCTACGATGCCGAGCGCCTCGGACTCGACATCGGCGAAGCCCTTGGCAACCACCGGCTCGGCCGGGGCCTTGATCGCCCGCACGTCGATGTTTGGTTCGACCGCTTTGGCGACCGAAACCGCCGCCGAAAGGATTTCGGGCGTGCACCTGTAGTTGTTCGGCAGCCGCAGCACCGTAGTGCCGCGAATCTTGTCGGGCAGTTCGTCGAAAAGTTTTTTGTCGGCGCCGTTCCATCCGTAGATCGCCTGCATCGGGTCGCCGACGATGAAGACATCTTGGCGTTGGCCGCGAATCGTCTCGAACAACTCGTATTGAAGCGGGTTCATGTCTTGGGCCTCGTCGACGAAGATGTGGCGATAGCGCCAGCGAACCGCTTGGGCGTAGGCGTTGTCGAGTCGCATCGCCTCGACCACGCGCGAGATCAGATCGTCGAGGTCGAGCGTGTTGCGTTGAGTTTTGAGTTGTTCGTAGTTTTTGTAGATCGTGGCGATCTCGTTGTGCGGCGCGACGGTGTAGCGCCCGTTGCGCTTCGCCGCCTGCGCGTAGTTCGCCGGTGAAATCAGGCGGGCGTGGGCCCAATCGACCTCGACGAGAAGTTCTCGCGGGCGACTCGCCATCGGGTGAGACCCGGCGGCTTGAGAGATCAAGACCGAGCGGTTGTGCACGATGGTCGGCATTTGTCGGTGCGTGTCGGCGAGTCGTTGGCGCAACAACGACAGCGAGATGGCGTGAAATGTGCCGACGGTGACCGATTGGGGATCGCGCGCCACGCCCAATTTGCCGAGTCGTTGGCGCAGTTCGCTCGCTGCTTCGCGGGTGAAAGTGATCGCCAGAATTCTCTGCGGATCGGCCGTCGCTTTGGCGATGCGATAGGCGATGCGATGGGTCAGCACGCGAGTTTTGCCCGACCCGGCGCCGGCGTGCAACACGGTTGCGGTTTCGGGACAGGTCACGGCGGCGCGCTGGTCGGCATCCATGCCGTGGAGAAGTTGGTCGGCGTCCACGGCACAACGCTAGGCGGTGGGTGTGGCCGCGGGAAACTAGGTTTGGGGCGTGGCGTATCCGCGAAAATTGTTGAATCGTGGCGAGCAAATTCATTTGGATTTGCAACCGCACTGGGTGGTGTTCGTCAAGCCGGTTTCGGTGGCGGTGGTGCCGCTGGCCGGCGTGGTCGCGGCGCTGCAACTCGACGCTGGTTGGCTGAGGTCGGGTGCGACGCGGATATTTCTCGTCTGGTTGCTGTTGCAGATCGTGTTGTTGGCGGCGGCCGTGTTGCGATGGTCGCGCACCTATTTTGTGGTGACTTCGCAGCGCGTGATTTTTCGCGAGGGCGTGCTGGCGCGACGCGGCGTCGAGATTCCGCTTGAGCGGGTGAACAACGTGAATTTTGCGCAGTCGATTTTGGAGCGCATGGTCGGTGCGGGGGATCTGCTGATCGAGTCGGCCAGCGACGACGGGCAGCAGTTGTTCGGCGATATTCGTGATCCCGAGCAGGTGCAGAACATCATTCACGAGGCGATTCACGAGCGCACGGGCAGGTCTGGCGAGGCGAGCCCGGTGGTCACGCAACTCGAGCGGCTCGAGGCGATGCTGATGCGCGGTTCGATCACCAAAGCCGAGTTCGACGCCCAAAAGCGCAAACT
>VGAB01000018.1 GCA_016870935.1 Actinomycetota bacterium
CGCATATCACGAATATGCGAGACCGGTCGACTGAGCCACTGTTGCGCCGCGTGTCGGCCCTCGCTGGTGCAGCGCAACTCAAACTTCAATTGGCCGCGTGAACCCAACGAGTCGACGCTTCGAATCAATTTCTGCGCCTCGAGAGTTTTGATCGCTCGATACACGACCGGTCGGGTCAAGGTCAGCACTTCGCCCAAGGTCGCGGTTGGTTCGAACTGTTTTGCCAACAGGTAGCCGTGACTCTGGCCGCCGCCAATCAACACCAAACAGGCGCCTTCGACCAGGTCGAGGACAAATTTCTTGCTCATAGAGGGTCAATAGTACATAAATAACTATCGGATAGTTTGAGAATGACTAATAGCCTCAGACCGATGAAACAAGGAGTGGCGCGGGCAGTCGGTCGCTCGGTGATCCTTGCCGGGTTGGTCTGGTCGGCGTGCGGGTCGATCGTCTCGGCCACCAGCTATGTGACGAAGCCGACGGTGACATGGCTCGCGAGTTCGGTGCCGGTTTCAAGTCGAATCGAGATGTCGAAAGTCGTCGCGACAAACTCGACGACAAAATTGAGATTCAAAACTTTCGGACCATGCCTGGTCAAGGGAGAGTTGTTGATCACCGAAAAGGCGGGGAGATGCAAGGTCGAACTGCAACTTGCAGCGACTTCTAGATTTGCCGCGATTTCGAGTGCGACGACGCTTCAGGTCAAAAAGCCGACCGAGTTGACGGTTCTGGGTACGGCATCGCTAGCCGATGCGCTCGATATTTTTGGCAAACAGTTCATGGCCAGATACCTGAATGTCACGGTGAAAAACAGTTTCGCCGGCAGCGCAACATTGGCGACCCAGATTCGGCAAGGTGCGCCGGTCGACATAGTCGCCATGGCAGACACGGCAAACATGCAAAAAGTCGTCTCATCAGGCGATATCGACAACAAGTCTGTGACTATTTTGGTGCGAAACAAATTGGCGATCCTCGTTCAACGGGGAAATCCGCAAAAGATTTTCACGCTGGTCGACTTGTCACGAAGCGGTCTGAAAGTTGTGCTGTGCGACCTGGCACAGCCTTGCGGAAAATACGCGGCGACAGTTTTGAAGAGGGCGAACATTTCGTTGTCGCCGGCCAGCCGCGAGGTCAGCGCGAGCGGGGTTGTGATGCGAGTGGGTCTTGGCGAGGCTGATGCGGGTATCGCCTATTTGACCGATGGTCTTGCCGTGGGCGACAAGGTAGATGCAGTGGCAATCGCCGACAGTTCGAATTTGGTCGCTGACTATCCGATCGGCGTTGCGACCCGACCAACGACCAACGATGCGACAGCGATCACTGCATTTATGACGATGATTCGCGGCGAAAGCGGTCGCAAAATATTCCTCGACAAAGGATTCATCCTTCCGTGAAACGCGGTCTTTCGGCCCCGCGCGGGCTTTGGCTGGTTTCTCTTCCGGCCGTGGCGATCGTCGTGGTGCCGGTGGTCGCGGTCGTCTGGCGGACCGACTGGTCGAAGTTCTTCGGCTCGATTTCGAACGATGTTTCGCGCACGGCACTCGGCCTTTCGCTGCGCACATCGATTCTTGCGACCGTTTTGGCGCTGGTTTTTGGCACCCCTTTGGCTTGGCTGTTGGCGAATCGTGAGTTCAAATTCAAATCGGTGGTGCGTGCACTCTGCGTGTTGCCGATGGTGTTGCCACCCGTGGTCGGTGGCGTGGCGCTGTTGTATGCCTTCGGCCGTCGCGGTCTAGTCGGGGCGAGCCTCGACGAGTGGTTCGGAATTCAACTTGCTTTCACCCAAACTGCGGCGGTCTTGGCGCAGTTCTTCGTGGCGGCGCCATTTTTTATTCTGGTGATGGAGGCCGCATTCGACCAGGTCGATCGACGGCTGGTCGGTGCAGCCCGAACATTTGGTGTCGGCCCGTGGCGAGCGTTCGTGACCGTGACGCTCGGGCTCGTTCGACCGTCGTTGATGGCGGCGCTAGTTCTGACATGGGCTCGCGCGCTCGGCGAGTTCGGTGCAACGATCGCGTTCGCCGGCAACACCGCGGGACGAACGCAGACAGTGCCGTTGGCCGTCTATAGCCAACTCGAGTCTGGCGACCAAGACGCGCTCGCACTTTCGATGTTGATGATGATCGTCTCGCTGGGCGTGTTGATCGCCCTGCGTGGAAGATGGATTTCGGCCTTGCGTCGGGGTGGGCAATGAGTCTCGATATCGATTGTCGGTTGCTCCGCGGCAAGTTCAGCCTCGACATTCAACTCTCGGTCGAGCGCGGCTCGACTCTGGCGATAACCGGCGAAAACGGCTCGGGCAAGACCACGACGCTGGACACCGTCGCCGGACTTCTCGCGTGCACCGACGGCAAGATTTCGTTGCACGGCAAAGTGCTCGACGACTCGACGAGCGGCGAATTCGTGCAACCCGAGTTGCGCCGTGTCTCGACCGTGTTTCAGGGCGGTGGTTTGTTGCCACACTTGAGCGTCGAGAAAAACATTTTGTTCGGCCGAAACACCGCATACAAGAACACGGCGAAGTTCGAAGATTTGATCGAGCAATTCAATTTGGGCGGCCTGATGTCGCGCAAACCGCCGACGTTGAGCGGCGGTCAACGACAACGCGTCGCCTTGGCGCGCGCGTTTCTTGCACCATCAGATGTTTTGTTGCTCGACGAGCCGACCACTTCGCTGGACGCCTCTTCGCGTGACGAGGTTCGTCGAGCAATGAGAGTATTGTCCGCAAATTACGGTGGCGTCGTGATTCTGGTCTCGCATGACGACACCGAGGTGGCCGAACTCGCGACGCAGGTGGCGAAGATCACCGTTTCTCGCGGCGATTTCACCTCGGCAAAACTCGGCGGGCTAGTTGTAAAGTAGCGCCGTGACCGAAAGCCAAAAATCACCCGCAACTTTCGAGGTCGTCGAGGGTGTGGCGATGATCAAACTCGACGACGGCAAAGCCAACGCCTTGTCTTTGCCGATGCAAAGCGCGCTCAATTCGGCGATCGACCAGGCACGACAGGCGAATCTGCCCGTTATTTTGACCGGTCGTTCGGGCATTTTGTCGGCCGGCTTCGACTTGAAGACGCTCGCCGCCGGTGGTCAGCCCGCCGTCGACATGCTCAACGGGGGCATCGAGATCGCGCTTCGATTGTTGAGTTTCCAATCACCCGTCATCATCGCCTGCGGCGGTCACGCGATCGCGATGGGCGTATTTCTGTTGCAGTGCGGCGACTATCGAATGGGTGTCGCCGGTAATTTCAAGTATTCGGCGAACGAAGTGGCGATCGGCATGACGATGCCCTGGTCGACGATCGAGATTTTGCGCCAACGATTGACCCCCGCGGCGCTTTCAAGAGCCGTGTTGTTGGCCGAAACTTTCACGCCCGCAAATGGCGTCGAGAACGGATTGATCGATCGCGTGGTTGCGACCGAGGCCGAACTGTTGCCCGCCGCGATCGAATTCGCCAAATCGACGTCGGCCCTCAATGCGACGGCACATCTTGCGAGCAAAAATCGTTTGCGTGGTGACACGATTGGGGCGATTCGCGACGGTCTGGGCAAAGACCTGAAGAATTGGCGCGAACTTTTTTTGGTTAGTTAGATTTCGCGCGACAACTCGGGCAAAGAACTTTTTTCGCCGAGTTCGAGCAGTCTGCGCAAGATAAAAAGAGGCATCGACAGCGCAGGTTCGAGCAATCAAAAAACTGGTCTGTGGCGGCCGCACAAAAGTCGCAGGAGCCCAACACTTTCGGGTGGTCGCTAAAGTTCAATTTCATTCGTTTGTCGAAGACATACAGCGAGCCTTCCCACAACGAGTCGTCGCCGAATTCTTCGCCGTAGCGCACGATGCCGCCGTCGATCTGATAGACCTCTTTGAATCCGCGATTCTTCATCAGCAAAGACAGAACCTCGCAACGGATACCGCCCGTGCAATATGTGACGACGGGCTTCTCTTTTAGGTGGTCGTATTTGCCGCTTTCGAGTTCGCCGACGAAATCGGGGGTCGTGACGACATCGGCGACGACGGCGTCCTTGAACCGGCCGATGCGCGCCTCGTAGGCGCTGCGACCGTCGAAAAAGACGACCTCGCCACCGCGTTCGGCCACCAGTTTGTCGACTTCGATCGGCTTGAGGCGAACGCCGCCGCCGACTATGCCGTCGGCGTCGACCACGATCTCGTCGGGCACACCGAAGGTGACGATCTCGTCTCGCACCCGAATCTCGAGACGCGGAAACTCGTCGCCTTTGCCCTCCGACCATTTGAAATCGATCGTTTTGAATGGCGCGAACTCTTTCGTGCCACGCACGTATTTCTTTATGTTTGTCATCGAACCGCCGACGGTGCCGTTGATGCCGTGTTTCGAGATGATGATTCGACCCGTGAGACCGTGCCTTTCGCACAAGCTTCGTTGCCAAAGTCGAATCGCCTCGGGGTCGGCCAGGCGCGTGAACTTGTAGAAGAGAACAATTTTTGAGGGCTCTATAGATTTAATTTTACGGGGGAAACTACGCGCGACGAGCGGCGTAGCCTGAACGCCCATGGAAATAATGCAGTCGCAAAAACTCGCCAATGTCCTTTATGACATTCGTGGCCCTGTTCTCGAAGAGGCGAAGCGACTCGAGGCCAAAGGCCACCGAATACTGAAGTTGAACATCGGCAACCCGCAACCGTTCGGGTTCGAGACACCGCCCGAGGTCTTGGTCGAGGTCGTGCGCAACTTGCCGACATCGCAGGGATACTCGGATTCCCAGGGCATTCTCTCGGCGCGCACGGCAGTGGTGCAGAACTATCAAGAGCGGGGCATCGACATCACCGATGTCGACGATGTCTGGCTCGGCAATGGTGTCAGTGAATTGATTCAAGTCGCCCTGAATGCGTTGCTCGACGAGGGCGACGAAGTTTTGATTCCCGCGCCCGATTATCCGTTGTGGACGGCGGCGACGAGCCTCTCGGGCGGAACCCCCGTGCACTACTTGTGCGACGAGTCGAACGATTGGATGCCGAGCATCGAGGACATTCGCGCGAAAATCTCTGACCGCACCAAGGTGATAGTCGTCATCAACCCGAACAACCCGACCGGTTCGGTGTATACGCCCACGGTGTTGCGCGAGATCGCCGACCTCGCCGCCGAGCGCGGCCTGATCGTGATGGCCGACGAAATCTACGACAAGATTCTTTATGACGACGCCGTGCACACGACGTTCGCGGCGATCGCACCCGACGTTTTTACATTGACGTTCAACGGTTTGTCGAAGGCTTATCGCCTCGCTGGCTTTCGCGCCGCATGGATGTTGATGACGGGCCCGCGCAAGCACGCCACGAGTTACATCGAAGGCATCAACATGCTGACCAACATGCGACTTTGCGCCAACGTACCCGCACAGCACGCGATACAAACCGCGTTGGGCGGTCGTCAGAGCATTCGTGATCTGGTGTTGCCTGGCGGGCGATTGCTCGAGCAGCGCGACGCGGCGATAGCGGCGCTCGAAAACATCGAGGGCGTTTCGTGCGTGAAGCCGAAAGGCGCTCTGTATGTCTTCCCGAAACTCGACCCGACGATTTATCCCATCGCCGACGACAGAAAGTTCGTGCTCGACTTTTTGCGCGCCGAACACGTGTTGGTCGTGCAGGGCACCGGCTTCAATTGGCCGACCACCGATCACTTGCGCATCGTCACGCTGCCGCACGCGAAAGATCTGACAGAGGCGATCGGGCGACTCGGCAACTTCTTGTCGGTTTACGACCCGACAAAAAAATAATCAGCGCGCGTAGGTAACGCCACCGTCGACGATGATCGTCGAACCGACAACGTAGTCGCCGGCGCGCGAAGCCAGATAGATCGCCGCGCCGGCCATGTCTTCGGGCGTGCCGATGCGCTTGGCGGGAATCTGCGAGGCCACGAGTTCGCCGTGGTCGCGGGCGATCTTGTTCATCTCCGAGGCGAACGCGCCCGGCGCGATGGCGGTGACGACGATGTCGTCTTGAATCAGACGCAGAGCCATGCGTTTGGTCATGTGGATCAGACCCGCCTTGCTCGCCGCATACGGATAGGTCTCCATTTCGTTCAGCGAGATGCCGTCGATCGAGGCGATATTGATGACCTTTGCCAAATGTGCGCCGTTTGCCGCCGCCGCTCGCAACTGCGGCGCAAGCGCCTGGGTCAGAAAGAACGGAGTTTTCATGTTCAAATCCACCGTTTTGTCCCAACCAGATTCGGGGAAAGAGTCGAACTCGGCCATCCATGCGGCGCCCGCATTGTTGACGAGAATGTCGATGCTCTTCTCGCGCTTGGCGATCTCGGCGGCGAACGTCGCGACACCGGTCTGGGTCGACAGGTCGCCCGGTATCGAAATGCATTCGCCGAACTGCGAGAGTTCCTTGGCGGCCGCGTCGCATTGGGCCGCCTTGCGCGCCGTGATGTAAACGCGCGAGCATCCGTGTTCGAGAAAACCTTGCACGATCATCGCGCCGATACCGCGCGAACCGCCGGTGACAATCGCGACACGATTCTTGAGCGAGAAGAGATCCTTCATCGGCTCAACTATAGATTTTTTCGAGTTACACCCCGGGGTTGAAGACGATCAGTTTCGCAGGGGTAGCGTGGGGTCATGGCCGCGCCGCGGATGCACTCTGGGATAACGACCGACGACTCGATGAACCTCGCGATGTCGCCGGGGGCGGTGCCTCTTTACGAGGCCGTGATCGAATTCATAAAGAATGAGATCGATCCCGTCACCGACGAATATTTCAGACTGGGCGATGGGCGACCGAATCGTTGGCAATACGGGAAAGGTCAACTCGAATTGCTCGATTCGATCAAGGCCAAGGCGAAAGCCAACGGTCTTTGGAATTTCTTTTTGCCGAATTCGGAGACTGGCCAGGGCTTGTCGAACCTTGACTACGCGTATATCGCCGCCGAACTCGGCAAAAATCCGATCGCCTCGGAGTGCCTGAATTGCAGCGCCCCCGACACGGGCAACATGGAGGTTCTCGAGCGGGTCGGAACCCCCGAGCAAAAGAAGAGATGGCTCGAGCCGCTCTTGAACGGCGAGATTCGCTCGGCCTACGCAATGACCGAGCCCGATGTCGCCTCGAGCGACGCGAAAAACCTGCAGTGTCGCGCCGTGCTCGACGGCGATGAATGGGTGATCAACGGCGAGAAGTTTTATATTTCGGGAGCGGGCGATCCGCGATGCAAGGTTCTGATCTGCATGTTGCTGACCAACCCTGACGGCCCGCCGCACGGTCGTCACTCGCAGATTCTCGTGCCGACCGACACCCCAGGTCTCGAGATTTTGGGGGCGATGCATGTTTTCGGCGAAGACGACGCCCCGCACGGTCACATGCACCTGCGTTTCACCGATGTGCGCGTGCCGAAGTCGAATATTTTGTTGGGAGAAGGTCGAGGTTTCGAAATCTCGCAGGTTCGACTCGGGCCGGGACGCATTCATCACTGCATGCGATCGATCGGCGCCGCCGAGCGTGCGCTCGAACTGATGGTTCGTCGAGGCCTGGGACGCGAGGCATTCGGAAAACCGATTGCGCGCCTCGGAAAGAACACCGAGGTCATCGGCAAGGCGAGAATCGAAATCGAGGCGATGCGTCTGATGGTGTTGCGCGCCGCTCGGGCGATGGACACGATGGGAAACGCCGAGGCGCGAGTTTGGGTGAGCGCGGTCAAGGCGATGGTGCCAGAGCGCGTCTGCAAGATAATCGACGAAGCGATGCAAGTTTTCGGTGGTGCGGGAATTTCGCAATGGACTCCGCTGGCCCGAATGTACGCGGCGCAACGCACGCTGCGTTTGGCTGACGGCCCCGACGAGGTGCACTGGCATGTCGTCGGACGCGCCGAAATTTCTCGCCACGAGAACTCGCCACCGTTGCCGAAATATGGCACGCGTGATGGACTGTTCACCGGCCCCTGAAGAACTCGCCCCGATTCACAGAAAATAAACGGTTGGTGCTACTTTTAGCCCGACTACAAACTTCGAGTCGAACGGGGCGATAACCATGGATCCAGCAGTAAGCACTTTCGGTCTAGAGCCGATGTCGAGCACCGTTTCGGGCCCGAACGTGGCCGCGACCCTCGCCCAATATGTTTCGCCGCTCGGCACCCGCGCTTTCATCATCACCGACGCGGGGGTCAACGGCGCAGGCATCGTCGCGCCGATAACCGACGCGCTGACCAAGGCCGGCATGAAATGGCAGGTATTCGACCAGGTTTCGCCGAACCCGACCGACGTCAACGTGGCCGCGGGCGTGGCCGCGATCAACAAGTTCGGTCTCGACGGCACGGTGGTCGTTTTGATCGGCGGCGGTTCTGTGATGGACTGCGGAAAATATATTTCGCTCGCCGCGCCGAACGGTGTCGACAATTTGGGACTGGCTTTCGCCCCGAATCTCGACGCCAACGATCGCATCGACTTCTCGACGCTCGCCCCGAAGGCGATGGCGTCAAAACCCGGTTTGCCGACCATCGCGATACCCACCACCTCGGGCACCGCCTCTGAAACCAACGGCGGCGGTCTGATCACCGACACGATCACGAATCCGGCGAATCACCGAAAACTGACTTTCAGCAATCCGTCGGTGCGACCGCGCACGATTTTGCTCGATCCCACACTCACGGTTGGAATGCCGGCCAAGGGCACCGCCGCCTGCGGCATGGATGTCTTGACCCACGCGATCGAGGCCTACACGTCGGTGCAATCTAACCCGTATGCCGACGCCTTGGCTCTGCATGCGATTCGACTTGTCGCCAGATATCTGCCGACCGCGGTGACCAACGGCGCGGATCTCGAGGCGCGGGCGCAAATGCAACTCGCCTCTCATTTGGCCGGTCGTGCATTTTCAAGCGGGCCGTTGCTTGGCCTCGTGCACGCGACGGGACATCCGATTTCGGGTCAGTTGCACCAGGCCCACGGTCAGACTTTGGCGACGATGCTGCCGCACGTGATGCGATTCAACCGCGATGTCGTGGCCGAGCGTTACGCGAACGTCGGTCAGGCGCTCGGCGCAGAGGTCGACCCCGATGCGGCGATCGACGCGGTCTTGAAACTCTCGACCAAGGTCGGCACGAACAAAAAATTGGGCGAACTTGGCGCATCGAGCGACAACATCGCGGCGTTGACCCAAGACGCGTTGCGCGACCTGATCATTTTGAACACGCCGCGATATCCGACGCGCGGCGAGGTGCACGAACTTTACGCCAAGGCGCTCTGAGTCGAATTAGTTTTTCAACGAGTCGATAGTCAGGCTCTTCAACGAGAGCCAACTTTGTTTCAAGCCGGGATGCAAGGCGAGCGATTCGACCTCGTCGATCGGCGACCATTTCGCCGCGGTGGATTCTGGGTTGGCGATGCGGGCCCCCGCGTCACCCATCGAGTGGGCGATGACGGTGTCGTAACCCCACGGCCCATGGTTGTCGGAGAAAACATGTTTCACGGTCAGCGCCGAAAGATCGATGCCCATCTCTTCGTGCGCCTCGCGCAGGGCCGCGGTAACCGAGTCTTCGTGCGAGTCGCGCGCCCCGCCAGGTAGCGCCCAAGTTCCGCCGCCGTGAGTCCATTCGGCGCGAAGTTGCAACAACACCTGTGGTTCTATCGTGTCGCATCGCAACAGCAACAGACCCGCCGCACCGAAGCGCCCCCAATGTCGGAAGCCGCAATCACAATCGACCCAACCGTCGCCGTCTCGTCTTGGCATCGGCTCAACAGTATTACGAGATGATGTCGATCGGCACCGCGGATTTGGGCACGACATTGCGCACCGACCAATTGCCACCCGCCAAAATTCGACTGCACAAAATGAGCGCGAGCATTATCGCGCCCGTGCCGACAAAAGTGGTGGTGCGACCGAGGTGATCGTAGGCGAGGCCCGCGAAACTCGCGGCGACACCACCCGCCAAAGTTTCGATTCCGCCGAGCAGACCTTGTGCCCCCGCTTGCCGTTCGAGCGGTGCACTAGTGCCGACAGCCACACCGGCACCCGTGACGAAGAAGCCGTCATTGATCGAATGAAACAGAAACACGATCATCATCAACCACGGGGTCGGCATCAGACCGTAACCCGACATGAAGATCGCACCCAAGATCATGCCCAGACCACCCGCGCGATAAGGGCCGACACGTTGAACGAACTTTCCGCCGAACGGTCCGAGGATGATCAACGGAACCGCGAAAAGCGAAACACCAAGATTCGCCATCCACTGTGCGGCATCCAGGTCGTCCATCATCAACACCCACAGCGAGTCGAACACACCGATCATGAAAAAGAGTGTGACGCCGATCAAGATGCCCGAGGCGATTGCACGGTCTTTCAACAGGTCGATCGCGAATCGCTCCGACGGCTGGTGTTCTTTGGCTGTCTCGGGAACCTTGATGCGAGCGACGACGACGACAAAGATCGAAATCACCATCGCCAGAAAAACGAACGGGCCGGGGATGCCGAAAAACTCGGCGAACAACACCGAAAAAATCGGCCCCGCGGCGAAGCCTCCTACCTCGAAAGACAAAATGCGACCCAGGTTGCGACCGAAGTTCTCGGGGTCGGCGACGATGATCACCCGGCGCAAAGCAGGTAGCGCCGTGCCCGCGCCAAGACCCATGATCACGCGCGAAAGAAATAGGGCGGTGAAATTTGTGCCGATGGCCATGCCCAGACAGCCGATCACCTCGAGACCCAGACCCAGAATGATCAGGCGTCGCGCCTTTCCGCGGTCGGCGAGCGGGGCGATGCTCACTTGTCCCACAAACGACATGAAAAAGCCCACGCCGACGATCAGCCCGAGCCCCGATTCGGCGATGCCGAATTTGTTGCGAAAGTCGTCGAGCATCGTGAACATCACGCCATAAAGACACGACGACGAACCGATCGCCAGCAGCAAAGTCAGGACGATTCGGCGTTTATTCACCCGATAAATCTAGCGTTTCATCGCGTTTCGTTTCTTGGGCAAGACTTGAACTCATGGAGAACAAAAACAAAATGTTGAGCGACTCGCAGCCGGTCGACTCGCTGATCGGCGGAAAATGGGTCGCCGCAGAAAAAAAGATCGATGTGACCAACCCTGTCGACGGTTCGATTCTGGCGAAAGTTTCAAGTGCGTCACCCGACCTGTGTCTGTCGGGCGTCGATGCCGCACAGACGGCGTTCGCGTCGTGGAAATCGACCGCACCGCGAGCGCGCGCCGAGATTCTGCGAAAGAGTTTCGAGATAATGATCGCCGAACAAGAGTCTTTGGCGCGATTGATCACCCTCGAGAACGGCAAAGTTCTGGCCGATGCGCGCGCCGAGGTCGCCTATGCCGCCGAGTTTTTCAGATGGTTCAGTGAAGAGGCGGTGCGAATCGACGGCGATTATCGTCGCGCCCCGAGCGGCGCCAACTGGTTGTTGGTGACGCGCCAACCCGTGGGTGTCGCCCTGCTCGCCACACCATGGAATTTTCCGGCGGCGATGGCCACGCGCAAGATCGGGCCGGCGCTGGCAGCGGGTTGCACGGTCGTGTTGAAACCCGCGAGCGAAACGCCGTTGACGGCGTTGGCGATCGCCGAGATCATGCAGCGCGCCGGGGTGCCCGACGGCGTGGTGAACGTGGTGGTGCCGAGCCCGTCGGGGCCGGCGGTGGGCGCGATGCTGAAGTCGGACAAAGTTCGCAAATTATCTTTTACCGGTTCGACTCAAGTCGGCTCGATGTTGTTGGCCCAGGCCGCCGAGAACGTGATCAATTGCACCATGGAGCTGGGCGGCAACGCCCCGTTCATCGTGTTCGACGATGCCGATTTGCCCGGTGCGATCGACGGTGCGATGTTGGCCAAAATGCGCAACGGCGGTGCGGCGTGCACCGCGGCGAACCGATTTTTTGTCCACGAAAAAATCTACGATGCTTTCGCCGACGGCTTGACCGCGCGCATGGGCGCCCTCGTTCTGGGCGACGGACTTGATTCGAAGACGAATGTTGGTCCATTAGTTTCGAAATCACAACAACAACAGGTCGCGAAATTCGTCGAGATGGCCAAAAGCGACGGAGCGGTCGTGGCGTGCGGCGGTTCTGCCGCCGCAGACGGCTCGTACGGTTACTTTCCGACGGTGCTTACCGAAGTCTCGTTCGACTCGCCGATATTGCGCGAGGAAATTTTCGGGCCGGTCGCGCCGCTGGTGCGATTCACGGATCGTGACGATGTCTTGGCCCACGCCAACAGCGTCGAACACGGGCTTGTTTCATATGTGTATACCCGCGACATCGGACGGGGCATGAGGGTCGCCGAGGCGCTCGAATCGGGAATGGTCGGTTTGAACCGTGGTTTGGTTTCTGACCCAGCCGCGCCATTCGGTGGCGTGAAGCAATCTGGTTTGGGTCGCGAAGGAGCCCACGATGGTTTGCTGGCATTTCTCGAGACGAAATACGTCGCCGGCAACTGGTGACGCGGGGTTGAGTCTCGGCATAATGTAAGCCGTGTCGAGTTCATCGAAAAAACTTTGCGCGACACTTCTCGAGCGCGCCTCCGTTCCCGTCGATTCGTCCGAACCTTACTCGATTCGAGTACACAACCAGAAAATTTGGGACAGGGTCGTTGCCCAACGTCAATTGGGCTTGGGTGAGGCGTACATCGACGGTTGGTTCGATTGCGACGCGCTGGACGAGATGTTGACCCGGCTGGTGAGCGTCGACGCGACAAATGCGCTGCCTTTTCGCCCGAGCCTGTTGATGAACGTATTGCGTAGTTCGATTTCCAACAATCAGACCCGCAAACGCGCGTCTCTCAACGCAAAGCACCACTACAACATCGGCAACGATTTATACGAACGAATGCTCGACAAGAGAATGATTTACAGTTGCGCGTATTGGCTGAACAGTGACGATCTTGACTCCGCCCAGGAGGCGAAACTGGATCTTGTATGTCAAAAGTTGCGACTTGAACCAGGAATGCGAGTTTTGGACATTGGGTGTGGTTGGGGCGGATTCTTGGAATTTGCCGCGTCGCGCTACGGAGTCACGGGCGTCGGGATTTCACCTGCGGACGAGCAGGTAAGAGTCGCGGCGCAGAGATGTGCTGATCTGCCCGTTGAGATCAAGAATTGCGACTATCGAGATTTGCAGGCTTCCCAAGGTCGTTTTGACCGAGTCTTGTCGATCGGAATGTTGGAGCATGTCGGCCCAAAAAATTTGCGAACATTTTTCGCCAAATGCGAAGAACTACTTAACCCAAGTGGGCTGATGCTGCACCACACGATCGGCGGGCTCGTTTCGAAAGACCATAGCGATCCATTCTTTGACCGATATATTTTTCCGGGCGGCGTCTTGCCGACACTGGCGCAAATCTCAGCTTCGGTCGAACCCAATCTGGTGATTGAGGACGTGCACAATTTTGGGCTCGATTACGACAGAACGCTGATGGCATGGAGCGCAAATCTCGGTCGACACTGGGCGAGCCTTTCGAAAATTTACGACGAGCGCTTTCGTCGGATGTGGCATTTCTACCTGATGGCCTCAGCCGCGGGTTTTCGTGCAAGGTCGCTGCAGCTCTGGCAGGTCGTTTTCCGAAGAAAAGGTGTGGACGGGCCGTATCTGACGATTCGTTAGGCGCGAGCAGGTGATTTTCGGGCAATAGTCGCTGCCCACCAAATCAGCGGAATCTGAAATGGCAGTCGACCATAGGCGATGAGTTGCTGGGCGAGTTCACGGTCGCGCCAGTCATAGGCCATATATAAATTGCCCGGATAAACCGCGACGAACAGGGCCACCGCGGCCCAACCAGCCCGCCTGCGAGTCGATGGCACAAGCAAAAACAGGGCGATTGCGATCTCTGCCAGGCCGCTTATATACGTATACGCACTGGGGCTGCCTGGTAGCCACCCTGGGATCAAGGCGTTGAACATGTCCGGCGCGACGAAGTGGGCGACGCCCGCCACGCCGAGAAAACCGGCGAGAACAAAAACTGAAATCCCCGACACCGGTTTCGACATCGCTACATGATGCCACGAAATTCTCGGCGCATCTGAGACAATGTTTGTTACAAAACACGGAGAGTTCAGTTGGGCGAGATGACAGATACGCGGTCGAGTTGGCTCGACAGCGACCAGCTCGAGTTGGTTCGCGGTCAGGTGCCACTCGTATATATAGACGCCGTGCCGGTGCTGGTCAACGAACTCGGTGTCGTCACCCATGTGGGCATGCTGTTGCGGCAGGCCCCCGACGGATCGATTTCTCGCACGGTCGTTTCGGGTCGGGTGTTGCTAAACGAAAGAATTCGCGACGCCCTGCTTCGCCACCTCGAAAAGGATCTCGGCCCGATGGCGTTGCCGAAGATTCCGCCCGAGCCCGCGCCGTTCACCGTCGTCGAATATTTCACCGATCCGTCAATCAGCGGCTTTCACGACCCGCGACACCACGCCGTGAGTTTGGCGTTCGTCGTGCCCGTATCGGGCGATTGTCAACCCTCGCAGCAAGCGCTCGACTTGGGTTGGTATACACCCGAGCAGGCGACCAGCCCCGAGATGAAAGCCGAGATGACCGGAGGGCACGATCGTCTGGTGCGTCTGGCTCTCGCCTCTGTCGGGGTGTTGCCGTGATTTTCGACATCGCAAACTCGGCGCGACGCCAAGCGGCGGCGTTGCGTGTGGCGCTCATCGGTAATCGGATGACGCGGTTCGAAACGAGCGAGGCGCCGGTTTTGAATCCGCAAATCGGAAGAGTGATCGAAGAGGTTCGCGTATTGGGCCGTGAAATCGAAATCATCTGGGACGACGGTGTCGTGTTGCGCACCAAGATGCGAATCAACGGGGCATGGAAAATTTTTCGCGCCTCAAATCAGGGCGAGATGCGGGGCCGCTCGGCTCAGGTCGTGATAGGTGTCGAAGATCGAGTCGCTGCATGTTTCGGGGCCTTGGATGTCGAGACCCATCATGACTTTGATCCGCGGAGACACCCGCTGCTTGGCCCCCATGGCCCCGATTTGTCAGATCCGAAACTCGACCACGAGTCGTGCGTCGATCGAATGATCGCCTATGAAGACTCCGACGCGACGGTGGCCGAGGTGTTGCTAGACCAACGGGTGATGCGGGGTATCGGCAATGTTTTCAGGTGCGAACTTTTGTGGTCTTGCGAACTGCACCCATGGGCGAAGATAAGTTCGTTGAATCGAGACGAGTGTCGCGAACTGGTCGCGATCGCCGCCGAGATGTTGCAACCCGAATCAAGCGGTCGACTCGCAACTTTGGCTGTCTACGGTCGCCACGGCAAAGAATGCGAGCGTTGCGGCGGTCAGATTCGTGTCACGCATCACGGTGAGGCGAACCGCGTTCTTTATTGGTGCGCCGAGTGCCAGACCAGGCATTCGGGCAGCGGGTCGACCCGTTATGTGACCGAGCACGACACGCCCCCGAACGTTCACCCGGCCGAATTCATTTATCTGTCTGATCTCGAGCGGGCGAGAAAATCAGGCTGAGGCGATAGCCGAGATAATTTCGGTGCGCGTGGCGCGCCACGCAGGAAACACGGCCGCGACGACACCGATGATGAAGGCGCCGATCAGGATCGTGACGGTATTTGCGATCGGCAAGGTGAATGCGCTGAAGCCCGCATCGTTCAACGAGACGACGATGACAATGCCGGTCAAAATGCCGAGAACAACGCCCGTCACGGCGCCAAACAGAGAGGTGATAACGCTCTCCCAGCGCACCATCATTCGAACCTGCGAGCGCGTCATGCCCACCGCGCGAAGCAGGCCGATTTCGCGTTTTCTCTCGAACACCGAGAGCAAAAGAGTGATGATGATTCCGACGATCGCGATGATCACAGAAAGAAACAGCAGACCATAGATCAGCGCGAGAAACTGGTCGACTTGCGCCGCCTGCGAGTCGATATAGGCGTCTCGACTCTCGAGGGTGCCGATACCCAAATCTGAACTGACCGTCGAGATGGCTTTCTGTGCGGCGTCGTCGTCTACGCCGCTCGCGACTCGAATGTAGACGAAGCTGTCGAACAGCGGGCTCGTCGAGTCGGCGAATAATTCGCGACTCACCGCGTAGTTGCCGTAGGCGTTTTTATAGGTGCCGGCAACTTTGAGTTGTTTCGACGAACCATCAATCAGCGTGATTTGAACCGATGATCCGACCACGAGATTTTTTTCGATCGCTTTGTCGGTCTCGACCAGGATCTCGTCGTCACCCAAATCGGTTTGAGCGCCTTCGATCATCTCGAACTCGTAGAGACCGCCGGCGGTTTTGGGGTCAAAAACCAAAATAAACGGTGATTCGTCGCCCACTTTCGCGGCGATGAAACCTACGCCCGTGGCCTGGTCGACTTCCGGGAGGTCTTTGATCTTGTCGGTGACGCTCGTCGGAATGCCGCCGAATCCGCGACTGTTTACGCTGAGCGCAAAGTCGCCCCGAAATGACGCACCGATTGTCTCGCGTATCTCATTTTTGACGCTTGCGGCCAGGGCGGTGAACGCGGTCACCAACGCGACGCCGATCAAAACAGGCGCAGCGGTTCGCGCCGTGCGCTTCGGGTTGCGCGCGGCGTTTTGCCTCGACATCGAACCCGTCACACCTCGCAGACCCGCCACAGGCTTGCCGAGCAGCATCGCCACTGGCTTTGAAATAGCGGGACCGATCACCAAGACGCCGGCGAACACGCCCAAGACACCCAGACCCAATATCGCCACGCGCGCACCATTGAGCGCGGCCAACAACCCGATCGCACCCAAAGCGATCAGAATCAAACCGACGACAATTCGGCGACCCAATTTGGGCACGGTGTCGAGCGCCGTGTCGCGCATTGCGGCCAGCGGAGGAACCCGACCCGATCGCAACGCCGGCAAGATCGCCGACAGAACGGTGATGATCGTTCCGATCAGAACGATGCGAGTGACCGCATTCGTGGCGATCGTCAGACCCGTCGTCGGTATCTCGAGACCGACCGCGTTCAATAGCGCGCTGAGAAGCCGAGAAAGACCGATGCCCGAAACAAAACCGATGATCGAGCCGAGCAACCCGACTATCAGCGCCTCGACCAAAAGCGAGATTGTCACCTGTCGACGACTCGCCCCGATTGCGCGCAACAATGCGCTCTCGCGTTGGCGCTGGGCGGCCGTAATCGAGAACACGTTGTAAATGACGAAGCAGCCGATGCCGAGGGCGATGAATGAGAACGCCGTCAAAAATGCCGTGAAAAAACCCAGAACGGTTTTTATCTGGCTGGTTGTCTCTTCGGTGATTTCGGCGCCGGTGAGGGTCTCGAGTTTCGCCGATTTCGGCAGGGCGGCGTCGATCGCCTCGGCGAGTTCTTCGTCGCTGAGCGTGCCGTCACCTTGCACGAGGAATGCATCCACAAAACCGGGTTTCAGCAGAAACTCTGACGCCGTGGGTTGGTCGAACAACGCGAATGTCGCCCCACCCGGCGAAGAGATGTCGCCATAGTTGGCGACCCCGACGAGGGTGAACTCGCGCGAGCCCGACAAAGCGTTGACACGAACCTTGTCGCCGACGACGAACTTGCCCGCCTCGGCGGTCGCACGATCGAGCATCACTTCGCCCGAACCGACCGGCAGTCGACCCGAATCGACGTTCCAGAGACCCGCGACACTTTCAGAGGCGATACCGCCGAATGTCGGTGGCCCTTGATCTTCGCCCAAAGGTTCGCCGTCTTTGCCGACGACGCGGGCGTAACTTTGCATGTCGCCGACCGCGGCACTCACGCCATCGACGCCCAAAATAATGTCGAGAGCCTCGATCGGTGACGGTGCCCGCTGCTCGCCGAAGCCCGTGTCGACCGAATCGGTGGATCTCACATAGGCGTCGACGTCGCGAAACACATCGGTGAACAGCCGGTCAAAGGTGCTGTTGATCGTGTCCGAAAAAATCGTCGTGCCCGACAGAAACGATGTGCCGAGAATGATCGCCAACGAAGTCAACAACAGACGGCCCTTGCGCGCCAAGGTCATTTTCAGCGACAGACGAAACATCGCTGGATCAATCGCCCAAATGTTTGAGGTACTCGAGCACCTTTTCGGGCGACGGGTTCGACATCTCGCCGGCGACATGACCGTCGCTCAAGAACACGATTCGATCGGCGTAACTCGCCGAGACCGCGTCATGGGTGACCATGACTATGGTTTGCCCGAGTTCGGTGACTGCCCGGCGCATGAAGGTGAGGATGTCAGTGCCCGACTTCGAGTCGAGGTTGCCGGTCGGTTCGTCGGCGAAAATTATCTCGGGTCTGGTCGCCAACGCCCTCGCCACCGCGACGCGCTGCTGTTGACCGCCCGAGAGTTCGCTGGGTCGGTGCTCGAGGCGATCGGCGAGAGAGATCGTGTCGATGACTTTGGTTATCCATGCTTCGTCGCCACCACGTTTGCCGAGCGACAACGGAAGGGTGATGTTCTCGTAGGCGTCGAGAGTAGGAATCAAATTGAAACTCTGAAAAACGAAGCCGACTTTTTCTCGGCGCAGTTTCGTGATCTCTTTGTCGTTGAGCGTCGATAGATCAACATCACCGATGAACACTTTTCCGCTGGTTAGAGCATCAAGACCGGCCAGGCTGTGCATCAGCGTCGATTTACCCGAACCGCTCGGGCCCATAATCGCGCTGAACTTGCCGCGCTCGAAACTGACCGTCACATTGTCGAGGGCGCGAACCTCGTTTTCACCGCTGCCGTAGATTTTGCTGGCCGATTCGGCCCGCGCAGCCACATTTTTCGACTCCGGCACCTGATTCATCGCGGTTCAGGCTATACGAGCCCGGATTGAGACTGTCTTTTTTGGGCGAATCGAGGGTCAACTTTGGGTAATTTTCTCAAGTTTTCCCACAACATGCCGTAGGTATGTTGGAAACACTTGGAAAACTCAATGAAAACCGATTTGAATCGCCCGCGCAGGCGTCGAAATTTGTTGACCATCGGGTTGGCGTTGCTTTTGGTCGGGCAATTTTTTCCGACCGCGGTCGTCGAGGCCGATGCGCCGACCGGCGATTACATCGTGTTGTTCGCCAAGAGTGCCGACCTGTCGAGCAAGATCACCAAAGAAGCGCGATTGGGCAACGCAATCAGCGACGTCTTCGACGGATCAACCAATGGTTTCGTCGCCGAACTCGATGCCGCCGATGTGCGTCGACTTAAGAGTGATCGCGATGTGTTGGTGGTCGAACTAGACCGAGTTATTCGTCTCGATACTGAAGAGTCGACGAGCACGACGAGCACGACTGTGCCTGAGACAACGACCAGCACGACGTCGAGCACAACGACGAGCACAACGACGAGCACGACGAGCACAACTGTGCCTGAGACAACGACCAGCTCGACGTCGAGCACAACGACGAGCACGTCGAGCACGACGTCAACAACATCGAGCACGACGAGCACAACTGTGCCTGAGACAACGACCAGCACGACGTCGAGCACGACGTCGAGCACAACGAGCACGACTGTGCCCAAGACCGAGCCCAGCGACGACCTGGCCGGCACTTCAATCGTCACGCTTCGATCAAATGTCGACACGCAGTCGTTCGTCGCCGCCGAGATCTCGCTTGGTGGCGAGATAATTCAGGTCTTCACGCAGGCGATCAATGGTTATGTGGCGAGACTCTCCGAAACAGAAAAAGTCCGACTGAACAAAGATTCGCGCGTCCTGCGTGTCGAACCGAACCAACTGATCGAAATCGAAGGCGACCAGACGAGCCCACCATCGTGGGGTTTGGATCGCATCGACCAACGCACAAATGTGCTCGACTCGACATATTCATACAATTTCGGCGGCATCGGAGTCTCGGCTTATGTGATCGACACCGGCATTCGAGCCGATCACCTGCAATTTTCAGGTCGGGTCAGCGCGGGTTACGGTGCGATCAACGACGGTTATGGTTCGAATGACTGCAACGGCCATGGCACGCATGTTGCGGGCACCATTGGCGGCACCACGGTTGGTGTGGCAAAGTCGGTTCGACTCATTCCGGTTCGAGTTCTCAACTGTCGAGGTAGCGGTTACATCTCGAATGTGATCGCTGGCGTCAACTGGGCCATCACCGATCATGCTGCGGGCGTTCCTGCGGTTGCCAACTTGAGTCTCGGTGGCGGTTACAACGCGGCGTTGAACGAGGCGATTGCGAATGCCGTGGCTGATGGCATCACTGTGGTGGCCGCTGCGGGTAACAACAACAACTTGGCCTGCAATTATTCGCCCGCTTCCGCACCGTCGGCAATCACAGTGGGTGCGACAACGTCTGCCGACGCTCGGGCAAGTTATTCGAACTACGGCTCGTGTCTCGACATTTTTGCCCCGGGCTCGTCGATCACCTCGTCTTACCATCGTTCGTCATCCGAGTTGAGAAGTTTGTCGGGCACGTCGATGGCCGCGCCGCATGTCGCGGGTGCCGCGGCGTTGTTGCTCGAGGCAGATTCGGCGATGACGCCGGCGGCGGTTCTGGCCAAACTTCTCACATACGCGACGCCGGATGTCGTCACATCACCCGGTGCGGGCTCGGTCAATCTGTTGCTTTATACCAAGTCGGCATGGTTGGCACCGACGCCAGTCGCTCCGAGTTCGCCTCGCGAACTAGTGGCCGTGGCCGAGAGTTCCACCGTGCAACTCAGTTGGTTGGCTCCGTCAACCAACAACGGCAACTCGGTCACCGACTACAAGATCGAATACTCCTCGAACTCGGGTTCGACCTGGTCGACTTTCGTCGACGGTGTCTCGACTGCGATCACGGCCACCGTCACGGGTTTGACCAATGCCACCACTTACACATTCCGCGTCAGTGCGATCAGCAGCGCGGGCACCAGTGACCCGTCGAACACGGCCACGGCGACACCCGGCATTCCCGGGGCACCGACATCACTTGCCACGACCGCTCTCAATCAAAGCGTCCGCCTGACCTGGACGGCGCCATCTTCAACGGGTGGTGCGGCAATCACCGACTATGTCGTCGAGTACACCGCCGATGTCAGCGCCGGTTATTCGGTGTTCAACGATGGCGTGTCGACCGCGACGACGGCAACCGTGACCGGCTTGACCAACGGCAGTTCCTATTACTTCAGGGTCAAAGCCGTCAACAGCATCGGGTCGAGCCAACCCTCTGGCGTCGTCTCTGGCGCCCCTTGGGCGATCGTGGTGCCGAGTGCGCCTCTTGATCTCACCGTTACGAACATCGATTTGAACAAGGTTTCTTTGAGTTGGTCGCTGCCGACTTCGAATGGCGGCAGTTCGGTGACCGACTACATCATCGAATACTCGAACAACTCGGGCGACACATGGTCGGTCTTCGATGACGGGTTGGCGACTATGCGTTCGCAAGATGTCACAGGCCTGACCAATGCCGTTTTTTACATCTTCAGGGTGAGTGCCGTAAATATTTCGGGCACCGGCGCACCGTCGACCGCGACAACATCTGTTGCTCCGGGTGTTCCTTCGGCGCCGTGCTGTGTTCGTGACGTTCTTATCGGTCCGCGTCGCGTGGCAATTCAGTGGGGCAAGCCGACGTTCACCGGTGGTTCAGAAATAACAAATTATTTGATCGAATATTCCACCGACAGCGGCGCAAACTGGACGCTCTGGGACGGAAACACCGGCGTCGTTGGTTGCGTGTGTGAAACAGTGGCCCGCACGGTGACTCCGCTGGCAGATGGTGTGCCGCACATATTCAGGGTTCGCGCTAAAAACGCGATTGGCACGAGCAATCACTCTGCATCCTCAGAGGCATACACCCCATGGACTCCGGTCGTGCCCGGTGCGCCGTTGAATGTCGTCGCCGTGGCCCGCACCGGCCAGGTCGATTTAGATTGGGACGAGCCGACCACCGACGGTGGTGCGCCGATCACCGACTACAGGCTTCAATTCTCGACCGACTCCGGCTCGACATGGACGACGATCAACGACGGTGTTTCGTCGGCGACATTTTCTTCGATCAGATCTTTGACCACTGGGGTCAGCCATATCTTCAGGGTCGCGGCTTCGAACGAAGTTGGTACGGGCATCAACTCGGCGACAAGTGCCCCGATTACGACCATTGCACCGCTGGCAAACGATCCGTTTTCGGGTGCCACAACAATCTCGTCTTCGACGGGTTATCTCACAAGTTCGACCCAAACCGCGACACGCGAAATCGGCGAACCGAATCACGGCGGTTATCGACCGTCGGCATCTCTTTGGTACAAGTGGGTGGCGGCCGAGGCGGGCACTCTGGTGTTGACGACCTACGGCAGCGACTTCGACACGATTCTCGGCGTCTACACCGGTGCGAGCGTAAACGCGTTGACCGCGCTCGCGGTCAACGACGATGCCACTGGCGAAACCGGGCTCTGGAGCCGAGTCACCGTAACGGTCGCCGCGGGCACTACATATCTCGCCGCGATCGATGGTTATAACACGAGCAAGGGTTCGACTCGTTTCAACTGGACATTCACTGCGGCACCGACACCCGAGGCGCCAACGGCGCCGTTGAATGTGCGAGCCAGCGCCGGTGATTCAAGCGCGACAATCAATTGGCTTGCCCCGAGCAGCAACGGTTACTCGGCGATTACTGGTTACACCGCGACCTCATCACCCGGTGCCAAAACATGCATGACCACGGGGTCGTTGTCTTGCGTCGTGCGCGGTTTGACCAACGGCACCAGCTACACATTCACAGTTACGGCGACCAATGCCATCGGCACCTCGGTGCCAAGTTCAGCATCTGAGGCGGTGGTGCCTGCCGCCGACAACGACAACGGCATCACCGTGCTCTCTTGGGGTTTAGATCGCATCGATCAACGAGCCTTGCCATTGAATAATCGCTACTCAAGCAGTTACTCGGGTGCCGGCGTGAACATCTATGTAATCGACACCGGAGTTTTGTCGACGCACACCGAATTCGGCAGCCGCGTAGTTTCTGGTTACAGTTCAATCGCCGACGGGCGAGGCACCGAAGATTGCAACGGTCACGGCACACATGTAGCAGGCACCGCCGCGGGTACAAACTATGGTGTCGCACCAGCCGCAACCATCGTGCCGGTGCGTGTTCTCGATTGCTCGGGCTCGGGCACCACTTCGGGGGTAATTGCCGGCATCGACTGGGTTGTCTCGCATCACGAATCCGGACAACCCGCCGTTGCCAACATGAGTTTGGGTGGTTCGCGTTCTGCGGCGTTAGATCTCGCCGTCGCCCGAGGCACGGCCGACGGCGTCGTGTTCGTCGTTGCTGCCGGAAACTCGAACGCCAACGCATGCAACTTTTCGCCGGCTGCCGAGTCGTCGGCGATCACCGTCGGGGCAACCACCACGACAGACACCCGCGCGAGTTACTCGAACTACGGGTCATGTCTCGATGTTTTTGCTCCGGGCTCGAATATCACCTCGGCTTGGTTTTCTTCGACCACTGCAACCAACACGAATTCGGGTACCTCGATGGCTTCACCCCATGTCGCAGGTGTCGCCGCGTTGGCCCTGAGTGCGAACCGAACTCTTTCGGTGGCGCGTGTCGCGCTTTGGATCACCTCGACGGCGACGCAAGGTTTGATTGCCGATGTTGCGGGTTCAACAAACAAGTTGGTTTATTCACTGCTCAGCGCAACCGCGCCTGAACTTGCACCTGAAGATACCCCGACTACGACAACGACAACCACGACTGTGCCGTCAAGTGGCGGTGGCGGCGGTGGCGGCGGTGGCGGCGGTGGCG
>VGAB01000019.1 GCA_016870935.1 Actinomycetota bacterium
ACTAAGAATTTTGTTTCAGGGCGGCGCGGGCGGCTTGTGGGTCGACGGTGAAGCCTGGGGTGTCGCGGCAGAACTCGACCATGATGCCGTTCGGGTCGAGGTAGTACTGCGAGTGGCACCATCCGTGATCGACATCCATGAACGGTTTGATGCCCGCCGCCTCAAGCGAGAGACGGGCTTGTTCTTGGGTTGATTCGTCGGCGCTGAACGCGATGTGGTTCACCCAGACGGGTAGCCCGTTGCCCGTCGAAACATCCGAGCGCCAGTCGGGCTGTTCGCCCATCTTGTGCAGGTCGAAAAACGCGATGCAGGAGCCGTCGCCGAGGTCAAAGAACAAGTGTCGAAACGACGAGTCAGAGTCGGGCACTTTCACCACCTCGGTGTGCACCAACTCGAAGCCGAGCAGGTCTTCGTAGAAGTGGCGAGTCGCCTCGGCGTCGCGACACGCATAGGCGACATGGTGAACGCCGGATTTAAGTTTCATCTCGACCCCCAGTCTCGTCAGATTTTAAGTTTCATGCGTGGACCGTCGGGCCCGTCGATTTCGACGATCGGCTCGTCGCGATCATCGAATTCGGTGCGCAGGGCCCGGCTCATCACCGCATGCATGTCGTACATCGCGATGATGTATGTGAACTCGAGAATCTCCTCGTCGCTCAGATGTTTTTGCAGTGTTTCAAAAACCCCGTCGGCGACCCGGCCGCCGTCATAGACCAGCGCGTCGGTGTAGGCGAGAACGGCGCGCTCGATCGGCGAAAAACAATCGGCCGTCTGCCAACTTGGTATCGCCTCGATTTTTTCTTCGGCGATGCCCACCGACCTGCACGACTTGCAATGTTGCGAAAAGACGAACTGGCTGGCGCGTGCCCAGCCGACCCTCGTTTGTCCGAGTTCGCGAAGTTGTTCGTTTATTTTGCGAGCCGGATTGCGATAAAGGGCGAAGCCGCGAACTGCGTGTTCGAACACCTCGGGCACGAGGGCGAAGACTGTCCACCAATCGCCCGGCGTTCCGGTGGCGGTGCCGGGGTTGGCGACGGGGTCGCGGTCGCCGAACAACATGTCGTAAACGGGCAGAACCGATTTGTCGGCCTGGTCGCGCGGCACTTGTCGAAGGCGGGGCATCTTTCCTCTGGGCAAGTTCTAGCACCAGCACCGCGAACTGGCTAGTCGGTGATCGTGCGGCGCTCGGAGTGTCGTCAACTGGCTAGTCGGTGATCGTGCGGCGCGGAGTCCAGACGATGTAATTCCAAACCCAATCGGCGAAGATGCTGGTTCTGTTTCGCCCGCCCGAAAGATAGGCCAAGTGCAACACGAGCCAGGTCAACCAGGCGAGCGAACCCTGAAATCGAAACCATGAGCGAATTTCGACAACGGCTTTGCGTCGTCCGATCGTGGCCATCTGGCCTTTGTCGCGATACTCAAAATTTTCAAGTGCACGTTTTGATTCTCGTCTGCGCAGTTGTCGGGCGACATGTTTGCCCTGTTGAATCGCCACGGGTGCGATCATCGGCAATGCGCGACCTGTTTTGTCGCCGAAACTTGCGGCGTCGCCGACAACCCAGATCGAATCGTTGAGTCGCAGATGTTCGTCGACCTTGATGCGGTTCGCGCGATCGGTGTCACCGAGAAACTTCCAAATGGGTGGCGCGACGACGCCCGCGGCCCAGATGCGCGTGCCGGCGACGAGCTCGGAGCCGTCTTTGAGACGAAGCGAGCGCGGGGTCGCCTCGGTGACGGCGGCATCAACCCGCACATCGACACCCATGCGACGAAGCGTCTTGGCCGTGTAATTGCTCGACCGCGGATGAAAACTCGGCAACAGGCGGGGACCTGCCTCGAGCAGCGTGACCGAGGCTTGCGGTGCGATGTGCTCGAACTCGCGGCGAATCTCGCGCTGCAGTTCGCTGACCGCACCGGCCAGTTCGACGCCGGTCGGCCCGCCCCCGACGATCACGACATTCAAACTTTCGAGCGGAAGAATCTCGTCCTCGACACTTTCATAGTTGCGCAACAGCGAGCGGCGAATTTCGCGCGCGTCTTGCACTGATTTCATCTGCAGGGTGTTCTCGGCGACGCCTTTGATGCCGAATGTCGAGCCTTCCGAGCCGACGGCGAGGACGAGATCGTCGTAGGCGAGCGATTTTCCGTTTTCCAAACCCAAGGTCTTGCTCTGCGTATCGACACTCGTGACCTCGGCGCGCACGAACTGAACCTCGCGATAGGCGGTGCGAACCGGAAACGCGATGTCGTCTTCTGGCAGCGAGGCGGTGGCGACCTGGTACAACAGCGGGGAAAAAAGTTGGTATGGATTGCGGTCGACCAGCGTCACCGAAAACGAGGGTGATTTGCGCAATTTTTTGGCGCACGCCAGACCGCCGAAGCCGGCACCGATGATCACCACTCGTCGTTTTGGTGTCTTTTCGCCAAATTCAACGAGCATCAGACCAATATACGACCCCGACGATTGATTGTTTGACCTAGAGGTTTAGAGTTTTGTAGTCATGTCGGGCGCGCCGGAACTCAGCGAATTCAAATTTTGGGCCGACCCGAATGTCGTTCAGGTCAATCGTCTGCCGATGCGCTCGGCTTTTCTTGCTCGGTCAAGCGAGCGTGTATCTCTGAACGGCGAATGGAAAGTGAAGCGATACGC
Source organism: Actinomycetota bacterium (assembly GCA_016870935.1). GTDB lineage: Bacteria > Actinomycetota > Acidimicrobiia > Acidimicrobiales > Ilumatobacteraceae > BACL27. Next base: position 2,651 of record VGAB01000019.1, read on the forward strand.
GCACCCGACTCGCGTCGAACTCGCCGATCTGCAAACCGAGTGCGACGACTCGACCTGGTCGAAGATTCCGGTGCCGAGCAATTGGACGCTGTTTGGTCTGGGAGATGTGCCGCAGTACACGAATGTCGCGATGCCGTGGGAAGAGGCGCCCCCGTATCTGCCGCCCGAGATACCGACACTCGTTTATCGTCGAAGTTTTTCTGTCGACGAGCGGTGGTCGGGCAGGCGAATTTTGTTGCATGTGGGCGGGGCCGAAAGCGTGCACGCGGTGCGGGTGAACGGCGAGTTTGTCGGCTATGGCACCGACAGCCGGCTGGCCAGCGAATATGACATTTCAGGTTTTGTGCGAACCGGCGAAAATTGTTTGGCGATCTCGGTGTGCAAGTTCTCGGCGCAGTCGTATCTCGAAGACCAGGATCAATGGTGGATGGCGGGTCTGCATCGCGAAGTTTTCATCGAAGCACAACACCAGACTCGGCTCGCCGATGTGCGCGTCGACGCCAGCGTCGACGCGATCTCAGATGCGTCGACCGGTCAAGGGCGCCTGCGCGTGCAGGCGCATGTCGAGACCGCCGAATCGTCGAACCATCGGCAGTTTCCGGGCGGTCTGCGCGTCGTCGCCAGTTTGCATGCGACAACCGAGAACTCGGTGGGCAAACGAATTGGTGTCTTGCACGAGGCGCCGGTGCCGCACTCTGAGCGGGTCTACGAATTTTCGGGCCATGTGGGCGATGTTTTATGGCGCGTGGGTCGCGTGAAACTCTGGTCGGCTGAAACCCCGAACAGATATGTGGTGCGAATCGCCCTGAAGAACGACCAAGACGAGACGCTCGATGTGGTCGACCAGACTGTCGGCTTCAGATCGGTCGCGGTCGCAGACGGCGACCTGCTGGTCAACGGCAGACGGGTGATGATTCAAGGCGTGAATCGTCACGACCACCACCCGGATCGCGGCAAGGCGGTGACGGTCGACGACATGCGCGCCGACGTGCTGGCGATGAAGCGCCACAACTTCAACGCGGTGCGTTGTGCGCACTATCCGAACGATCCTCGGTTCTTGGATATCTGCGACGAACTCGGCCTGTATGTCGTGGCCGAGGCCAACGCCGAGAGTCACGCCTGGATTTCGAGCCTGTGCCACGACCCGCAATTTCGATCATCGTGGATCTCGCGAATTACGCGAATGGTCGAGCGCGACAAAAACCACGCGAGCGTGATCATCTGGTCTCTGGGCAACGAGGCGGGCTACGGCGATGTGCACGACGCCGCGGCGAGGTGGATTCGTTCGTATGACCCGTCGCGCCCGTTGCATTACGAGGGGGCGGTGTTCAACACGAATTGGTTCGACGGGGGCATGACGGCCACCGACATCGTCGCCCCGATGTATTCGCCGATCGATCTGGTCGTGGCCTACGGCAAGAGCAAGAAACGCCGTCGCCCGTTGATCATGTGCGAATACAACCATGCGATGGGGAACTCGAACGGATCTTTGGCCGACTATTGGCGGGCCTTCGATGAAACCCCGGGTTTGCAGGGCGGGTTCATTTGGGAGTGGAAAGACCACGGCATACGGCAAACGTTGCCCGACGGCAGATGGCGCTTTGCCTACGGCGGCCAGTTTGGCGACGAACCCAACGACGGCAACTTCGTCGCCGATGGTTTGATGCATTCAGACTTGACGCCCCATCCGGCGATGCGCGAAGTCGCCTGGGTGCACAGACCTGTGGCGACAAAAATCGTCAAGACGAAGTCGGGCTCGATGCTCGAACTGAAGAATCGGCAAAGTTTTCGCGACACCTCGTGGTTGAAGCCAAGTTACGAGTTGCTGATCGACGGCAAGGTGGCGCGACGTGGCGCGTTGGTCGTGACGCCGATAGCGGCAAACAAGACGCGAAGAGTTTCGTTGCCGAAATTCGCGCCGGCGAAATCTGACGTGAGACTCAATATTTTTTGGCGTACAAAACGAGCCGAGTCTTGGTGCGAAGCCGGCCATCTCGTGGCGTGGGACCAAGTCGCGCTGAGAATCGAAAAACCGCGCCGGGTCGCGTTGGCGACGAAACCATCGAAAGACTTCATGGTGCGGCCGCGATTGAACATTTGGCGTGCCCCGACCGACAACGACGGTTTCAAACTGTTTCCCGACTTGGCGTGGGTCAAGAAGACGACATTGAAACGATGGCTACGCCAAGGTGTCGATGGCGACGCCGAGTCGCTGGTCAAACACCGGTGTCGGCAAGAGGACCGCGCCGACGGCTCGATTCGATTCGAACACGTGGTGGTCGTGCCGAAGAATCTTTCAGATCTGCCGCGAATCGGCGTGAGCTTCGCCCTGCCTGAGGGGTTCGACTCGTTGCGCTGGTTCGGCAACGGCCCGCACGAGTGTTACGCCGATCGGCAATCGTCGGCGATGCTCGGCATCTACGAATCGGCGCCGGACGAGATGCCATATCTGGTGCCGCAAGAATATGGTCTACGCACCGAGTGCCGCTGGTTCGAGATCGGCGACTCGAAGAGCGACGAGGTGATCATGATTCGCGCAGATGGCTGCGTGCTGCACATGTCGGCGCTGCCGTATACGACCGAAGACTTGTATCGCGCCAAAGACCAGACCGAATTGGTCAGGCGCGACTATTTGACGATGTATATCGACGTCGCCCATCGCGGTCTTGGCACCGCCAGTTGCGGACCAGAGGTATTGCCGCGATATCAGGTACTAGCGGGCACCTACAGATTTAGTTACGTGGTGTCACGCCAGGTGCGCGGCTCGGGCGGCTGAAACCCGCCAGCCGTCGACTTTGGCGCCGCTTTCGCAAAGCGCGACCACGCAACCGCCGAACCCGCCGCCGGTCATTCGGGCGCCGAACACGCCCGGGGTTTTTTGCAATTTGGCGACTGCCTCGTTCATGACGCTCGTCGAGACCTCGTAATCTACGGCCAACGACTCGTGACTCTGTTTCATCAGTCGACCCGCCCCGTGCAGATCGTTTTGGCGCAACGCGCGAAGAAATTCGCGCACGCGCTGGTTCTCGGTGATCACATGGCGGGCTCGGGCGCGAATCGTCGGGTCGTTGATTTTTTCGAGTGATTCGGGGTTGGCGAGCCTCAGCGCGCCGATCAGATTTTCGGCGACGGCGCACTGTTGAACGCGCTGCGAGTATTGCGAACCTTCGAGGGTGCGGTTGGCGATGAACTGCACGATCACCCGAGTTTCAGGCGGAAGCGCGACATGCTCGATCGCGAGGCTCGCGCAATCGATCAACATCGCGTGACCCTCACGTGCCGAGGCGATGCAGAGTTGGTCCATGATTCCGGTCGGCACCCCCGTGGCGCGATGTTCGGCGCGTCGCGCGGTCTGAGCCAATTCGCTGGCCGAACCGGTGAAGCCGAGGGCGAGCAGCGTCGCCACTTCGAGAGCCGCGCTCGACGAAAGGCCGCTGCCGATCGGAATGGTCGTCGAGATTTCGCCCGTGATGCCGTTTTTTGAATCGCACTCGCGAGCCACCGCGGCGATATAGCGAGCCCAGCCCCGCCCCTCGCCACTCGACGGCAATTGCACGATCGCCTCGTTCGGTTCGTCGTGCGAGCGCAATCTGATCAACGGCTCGTGTGAGCGTTCAAACTCGATCGTCGTGAAACGGTCGATCGCCATCGGAAAAACCAATCCACCCGTGTAGTCGGTGTGGTCGCCGATCAGATTGACCCGACCCGGTGCGACCGCGCGCATCACGAAACGAGCCTGCGCATTCGCGCGGCGACATCGTCAGGGTCGACGGGATTGAAATATTCTTCGGTCGAGACCTCTGCCGCGGCGATGTAGCGCTGAACGTTGGTGGCGCGCCACGGCGAGACGATCTCCATGTGCATCCACGGCTCGGAATAATTTTTGTTCTCGGCGACCTGGGTGATCCACATCATGTAAGGCGGCGGTGAGTCGAACAGGTTTTGCAGCGCCCTGAAAGTTCGGCTCAGCACTTCGGCGAACTCGACGCGTTGGCCATCGGTGAGTGCGGCGACGGTGCCGACGCGGACGCGCGGTGCCACGACCAACGAGACGGGGTGGATCGCGGCGAACTGCGAATAGACGACGAAGTTTTCGGTCGTAATTATGGCGCGGGCACCGGCGTCGAGTTCGGGACGCCAGTTGGCCGACAGTATTCGATGTTGACGAGCCGGCACATGGTCGAACGCGTAGATCTGGCCGTGCGGATGTTGAATCGTCGCCCCGACTTGCGCGCCGCAGTTCTCGAAAACGAGCACGTATTCGATGTCTTTTTGCAACGCCAGGTGCGTGGTTCGCTCGGCCCACAGATCGACGACATCTTTGATTTCGTTTGGCTCGAGCGAGGCGAAAGACGAGTCGTGTTTCGGCGAGTACAACACGACCTCGCAGATTCCGTTTTGTAACGCCGGCCACCGATTGACGAAAGACTTCACCCGGTATTCGTCGGGCGCCTCGAGACCACCGACGCAAAATGGGCAACCGTCGGTCGGGATATTCGGTCGGTTCTGGCGCGAGGCGACGATGTGCACGCGAGTGCCCGAGAACGGGTCGAACCGCTCGGCATCGCTCATGAGTTTGCTGTCTCGATGGCGACAACGAACGACGACGCAGGCATCAGCGGCGGGCAGACAAAGCCGACTTGTTCGAGTTGCCGACCTGTTGCGGTGAAGTCGGGGTTCGACAACCAGTCGGGAAGTTTGCGATGCAGGGCGAAGTTTCGCTTCTCGCCGAAGTAGAGCGGGGTTAGCGAGTAGCGAGCAGAGGGCGACAGCCCCGCGACGCGGATCGGATCGATATAACCCGTCGGACTGTTCTGCGTGCGCGTGACCGACACGAGAGCGCGTCGACAATCGGCGTCGCGCACGCCGTGGGTCACGATTCGGCTGTCAGGGTTGTCAATGTTGAAGTGCACGCCAGAATGCAACAGCGGCCGCAACGACTTGTATTTCGTGACCACCTCGCGCAGTTCGGTGATCTCGTCTGGGGCGAGTGCGAGCAGGTTCGTCTCGATACCCAGCCAGCCGAACATCGCCGTTGTCGCGCGAAACGCCAAGTCGTGCGTGCGTCGCGTGACGCTGTTTACTTTCGCGCCGATATGCATGCCGAGAAACTCGGGCGGCATCAGCCGTGACGCGCCGCGTTGAATGAGCACGCGGTCGAGCGCGTCGATCGAGTCGCTCGTCCAAAACCGGTCGACATGCTCGAGAATGCCGAAGTCGATTCTTCCGCCGCCAGAAGCACAAGATTCGAATTGCACATGGGGGTGCGCCTTTTTGAGTCGCGCCAGCAGGCCGTAGGTCGCCCGAGTCTGGGCGTGCGCCTTGGCCGCATGGAGATTGCGGTTGTGATCCCATTTGATGAATGAAATCTTGTTCGTCGTCAACAGGTCGGAGATGCCTTTGAACAGATATTCGACCACCTCGTGGCGCGACATGTCGAGCACGAGTTGATTTCGTCCGGTCAACATTTGGTATTTCTCGTCGTGCAAAGCCCAATCGGGGTGCTCGCGGAACAGATCGCTGTCGGGGTTGACCATTTCGGGCTCGAACCACAGACCGAAGTCCATGCCCAGGTTCGCGACATGGTCGATCAGAGGTTTCAGACCATCGGGCCAAACCTTCTGGTCGATCGTCCAGTCACCGAGCCCCGCCTTGTCGTTGCGACGACCCTTGAACCAGCCGTCGTCGAGAACGAATCTCTCGACGCCGACTTTGGCGGCCAGGTCGGCGAGTCTCGTCAATGTCGCGAAATCGTGGTTGAAATAGACCGCCTCCCAGGTGTTGAGAACGACCCGCCGCGGCGCCTCGTCACGCTTGGCGATTGCCCGAACATGTTGGTGAAACTTTTGCGACGCCCCGTTCAAACCCGATCTCGAATGCACGGCGAAAATCTTCGGCGTCTCGTAACTTTGGCCCGACTCGAGCACGACCTCACCCGTGAACAGCCGCTCGCCAACGAGAATATGGCGATGGTGCTCGGTAACCGAGTCGGCGACAATTTCATAGTTGCCGCTCCAACCCAGGTGGCACCCCCAGACTTCGCCTTCTTGTTCTGAAAATGCCCTCGTGCCGACGAACATCAAAGGCCACTTTTCATGCGATGTTTTGCCGTGCAGGTTGGTGACGGTTTCGACGTTGTCGAACCACGAGGAGCGACGCTCGCAAAACTCGAGTCCCCATCGGCCGTTGTAGGTGAGCAATTCTTCGGCGCGTGCCGGCAGGGGCAGTGCTAGACGCAGACTACTGAGGACGAATTTTTCGGAGGCATTGTTGGTGAGTTTTGCCGAGACGACCAGAACCTCGGCATCGTTTATCTCGAGGCTCACATGAGCCACGAGACCAGTGTGTTTGTCGGCGAGATCAAAAACGGCTTTCGTCGCCGAACAGTCGGAACTTGTGATCTGCAGATGAGCGAACAGATTCTCGTTGCCGAGGTGAAAGCCCTCGAGCCCGGGCAGACCCGACCACCCGTCGCGCTGCTGGGGGATCAATCCGAGGGGCGGGTCGAGGTCTAAATCGCCGCCGTGCACTGGTCGGTCGAACAACGCCTCGTCGATCGGGCCGTCTCCGAGACTCGCACCCCAATAGACGATCGAGGGCACATTGCCCCTTTGGCTGATCACGACGCTCAACGATCGCGAACTGAGATGAATTGGCGAAAGTATGTCTTTCACTTGGCGCGCTCGGAGGGACTTGAACCCCCAACCCTTTGATCCGAAGTCAAATGCTCTATCCGTTGAGCTACGAGCGCTGGCACTGCCAATGATAACTGCCCATCGGCGTCGACGGGCTCGGTAATCCTGATGCGCGCGACGAACTTGTTCGGGGCTAATTTTTGTTGCTGGGGGTTGGCGTGAAAAACGACTTCAAGGGCAAGATCGGGCGAACCTTCGACGACTCGACGCCGTGGTGGCCGCCCTTGCCAACCGCACCGCGGGACGCGCCGAATATTCTCGTCGTGTTGCTCGACGATGTCGGCTACGCGCAATTCGGATGTTACGGCTCGGACATCGCGACGCCGACATTCGACGGACTCGCGAGCAACGGCCTGCGCTACAGCAACTATCACACGACGGCACTGTGCTCACCGACGCGGGCCGCACTGTTGACGGGTCGCAACCCGCACAGCGTGGGCATGGGTCGGGTCGCCGACATTGTTTCGGGTTTTCCCGGATACAACTCGATCATGCCTGCGAGCGCGGGGATGATCTCCGAAATTTTGGTGCGCAACGGTTACGCCACTTATCTGCTCGGCAAATGGCATCTTTCGCCACAAGGCGAAAATCAAATGGGATCAACCCGCGAGCGGTGGCCGCTCGGTCGCGGGTTCGAACGCTTCTATGGTTTCTTGGGTGGGGAGACCGACCAGTATCACCCCGACTTGGTTTACGACAATCATCAGGTAGACCCGCCACGCACGCCTGAAGAGGGCTATCACATCACCGAGGATCTCGCCGACAAAGCGGAACTGTTCATCAACGATCTGCGCGCGGCGCACCCTTCGAAGCCGTTTTTCATGTGGTTCGCACCGGGTGCGTGTCACGCGCCGCATCAGGCGCCGAAAAGTTTCATCGACGCGTACCGGGGCAAGTTCGACCAAGGTTGGGATGTCTGGCGCGAGGGCGTGTTCGCGCGACAGAAGAAGTCGGGGTTGTTGCCGAGCGACACGGTTTTGAGCGAGCGACCCCATTGGGTGCCGGCGTGGGCGGGTTTGAGCGCCGACGAGAAGAAACTTTATTCACGGATGATGGAGGTCTACGCGGGGTTCTTGACCCATACCGACGCGCAGGTCGGTCGGGTGGTCAAGCACATCGAGTCAATGGGCGAGCTCGACAACACGATCGTGCTCGTTATGAGCGACAACGGCGCGAGCGCCGAGGGCGGGCCGAAAGGTTCGTTCAACGAGATGTTCTATTTCAATTTCATTCCCGAAAACCTCGAGGAGAACCTGAAGCGAATCGATCTGCTCGGCACACCCGAGGCGCACAATCATTATCCGTGGGGTTGGGCGTGGGCGGGCAACACGCCGTTCAAGCGATGGAAGCGCGAGACCCACGAAGGTGGAGTGACCGACCCGCTGATCGTGCACTGGCCGAAAAAACTCGCCGCCAAGGGCGAGGTGCGAACGCAATACCTGCACTCTGTCGACGTGATGCCGACATTGCTCGAGTTGGTCGGCGTCGAACCGCCGTCACATATTGCCGGTGTCGAACAACAACCGATCGAAGGCGTGAGTTTCGCCCACACGCTCGGCGACCCCAAGGCACCGAGCAAACACGTGACGCAGTGCTACGAGATGCTCGGCTCGCGCGCGTTGTATCACGACGGATGGAAAGCGGTCGTGTTTCATCAATTGCCCGGCCTGCCTGGCGCGCCGACCTACGACGGATCTGACCCGAACATTAGTTTCGATGTCGAACAATGGGAGTTGTATCAAGTCGAAACAGACATCGCGGAGACCAACGACCTGGCGCGGGAGCATCCGAAAAAACTGCAGGAGATGATCGCGTTGTGGTGGAGTCTCGCCGAGAAACAACAGATTTTGCCGCTCAACAACCAGCCCGGAAAATTCGGCGACAAGCGATATCGACGGGAGAGATACGAGTATCGACCCGGAATCGGCGTGATACCGCCTTTGGTCGCGCCGAATTTGCGCAATCGATCGTTCGAGATTTTGGCCGACGTCATGGTGCCCGCGTCTGGCGTCGAGGGGGCGATCATCGCCCAGGGCAGCAGAGCCGGCGGCTACGCCGTCTATGTCAAAGACAAACGACTGCATTACGTGCACAACTTTTTGGATCTCTATTATTTCTCGGTATCGGCTGAAGTCGATGTGCCGATCGGCGCGCACACTTTGCGCGTGGTGTTCACGTCGACCGGCCGCTTCAAAGGCGAGGTGAGCCTCATTTACGACGACCTGCCCGTGGCCACGGGCGCGATACCGGCGACGGTGCCGGTGTTTTTTGGCGTATACGGATTGACGGTGGGTTATCTGCGCGGGTCTTCGGTGATTCGTGGCGTCGATTCACCTTTCACCTTCACCGACTCGGCGTTGCAACGGGTTGTGGTCGCACCGTCGGGCCATTCGTGGCGCGACCCCGAAGGTGACGGACGCGTGGCGATGGCGACGCAATAGATGCTGTCGAAGTCAAACTTCATGCTCGGGTGTGATTGCCCGGTCAAGTTGAAATATTTCAAGCTGGGGTATCCGTCGTTGAACAACTCGAATTCGTTTCTCGAGTTCTTCGCCGACGGTGGATTCATGGTCGAGGCCCTGGCTCGAGCGTTGTTCGACGACGGTGTTTGGGTCGTGCCCCTTGACGGCGAGACACCCGAGCAGGCGACCGCGCGACTTATGGCCGTGCCGGGTGACGGGGTGTGGTTCGAGCCGACATTTTTGGTCGAGGACATGCTCGTGCGCGTCGATATTTTGCAGCGCAAGGGCAATGTCTTGCGACTTATTGAAGTTAAGGCCGCAAGTTTCGATTCAGTTCTTGACCCGACACCGTTTCGTGGCAAGCAAGGCGGCATTCTGAGCGACTGGCGAGACTATCTGTTGGATGTTTCTTTTCAGACGAACGTGCTTGAACTGGCATCTCCGAAAATGCGTGTCGAACCCGAGCTGTGTTTGGTTGATAAGGCAAAAACTTGTCACGAAGAAGCGATCTTTAACAAAGTTGAATTGATAACCGACAAAGACCCGGGCAGCACCGGGCCGCGCGCGATCTACAACGGCGATGTCGCGGCGCTGCGCAGCCAGCACTTTCTTGGTTTCTTGAATGTGCGTACCGAGGTCGACGAACTGATCGCCGAGGTGCGCTCGAAGGGTGACTCGCTGAAAAAGATCGCGATTGACCCGAGCGTGGCCCTCGAGCCGCCGCTTGGCAGCAAGTGCCGAGACTGCGAGTATCGCAACCTCGGGAGTCTGCGCAACGGTTTTGCCGATTGCTGGGGTGCGCTCGCCGCGGGCGACCCGCACATCGTCGATTTGTTAGGGGCGGGGCTTTTGCCCGACGCCGCGGGCACCAGCAAAGAAGGTCTCAATTGGCTGATCGACAACGGCATCTCGAAACTCGTCGATATTCCGCCGCAAATCATCGACCAGAACAAGGCGACCGGCAAGCGACAGATTCGCCAACTCGAGTGCACGAAGTCTGGCGCCGAGTGGGTCGACCCGAACCTGAAAGCCGAACTTGACGCGTGCGAGTATCCGCTGCATTTCGTCGACTTCGAAACATCGCGGCTGGCGGTGCCATATCACAAGGGCATGCAGCCCTACGAGCAGATCGCCTTTCAGTTCAGTTGCCACACGATTCTGAAACCGGGCGACGCCGGGTTGCGCCACGTGGAATGGATAAATGTCGACGATGCGTTTCCGAGTTTCAAATTCGCCGACGCGTTGCGCGACGCGGTCGGCGATAAAGGAACGATTTTTGTTTGGACCAACTTCGAGCAAACGACGTTGCGCGACATTCGTCGCCAGATGACGAGTTACAACCATGCCGACAAAAAAATCGCCGCGTGGATCGACGCGATCGTGCCCGACCGCACAGACGGAGGAAGGGTTCAGGATCTCGCCGACCTGTGCAAAGCCCACTATTACCATCCGAAGATGGGCGGCAGTCTGAGCATCAAATATGTTTTGCCCGCGATCTGGGGGAGCAACGAGGAACTTTGGCGCGACCCGTGGTTTTCAAAATATTTTCGCGAGAGCCTCGACGGCGCGCTCGATCCGTATAGCGCCTTGAAGGGTTTGATTCTGGACGCCGGGCAGACGAAAGGCGCCGAAGGTCAAGGCGCGGAACTGGCCGTCGAAGCCGTGCGCGACGGCATCGGGGCGATGCGCAGCTACCAGGAGATGATGTATGGCCTGAGCCGCAACAACGCCAAACATCGCGATGCGGTCAAGAAGATGCTGTTGCAATATTGCGAACTCGACACGGCGGCGATGGTCATCATTTGGAAACACTGGATGTCGCGGCTCGGCGCGAAATAAATTATTTGACCCGCATCACCCGGAAGGGTTCGCTGAACTTGAGGAAGTTTTCGTAGACCTCGGGTAGTTCGGTGCGCAAGCGTTTGGCGTCGAGTGTTTGTTTGCCCGGTTGCTCGCGCCAGGTGACGACCTGCTCGCCGTCGAGCAGACCGACCTCGTGCTCTAGCAACAACCTGGCGAGTTCGTCTTTGGCGATGGTTTCTTGTTTTTCTGCCTGTCGCTTCGCCTCGCGAGCGTCGCGCAGGTTGGCGAGCACTGCCCTCGCGGATTCGGGGAGGTCGACGGCCGTGGGTGCGGCGCGATAGAGCGAGGAGATCTGCTCGGCGCTGAACTGGTTGATTTCAGAGTCGGCACGCGCGCCCGAGTCGACCAGCGCGCCGAAGCGCTCGGCTTCGGCCCAGAGTTGATCGATGGCTTCTTGGTTGCGCGGCAATTCGACGAAACTGATGCGCAGATCGCGGTCGAGAACGATGAAAAACAGCGGCACGTTCAGCACCGATTGCTGGGCCCAACCCTGCCAGCGCCACTCGAACGGCAGGTCTTCGGCGGTGTGCACGCTGTAACGCGAGGTGGTTTTGGCTTCGACGCCGATTGTCGGGCATTCTTCGTTGTCGACACCGTCTTTGGAGATCGTGAATCGACCTGCGCGATACATGACCGATGGCGTGAACACATTTACGCCGAGCAGATGCGAAGCCTCTTCGAGCAGCGCCGGTTCGAGCACATTGCCGCGACGAAAGACGGGTTTGTCTTCTTCGACCATTGGATCGACGCTCTTGTCGAAGAACAGGTCGGAGCGGGTCGAATATGGCGAGGCACCCATGAGCGCGGGTGCGTCGGAGGCACCGAAAGTGCAGCGCCCGTCGTTGTCGCGCCAGCGAAGCCTGAGCCAGTCTTCGCTGCCATGTTTCGGCTTGGGGATTCGCTCGTATTTGACAGGATTTTCGGTGATCATTTCTTGGCTCTGTTTCTTTTTGGGGAAGAAACATCTTCACCGAGGGGTGTTACAGAGTTGGCGTGTGATGCACCCAAGGTTGGGCAGCCTCGAGTTGTGAGGCGACTCGAATCAGCAAGTCTTCGCGTCCGTAAGCGGCCACGAGTTGAACACCAAGCGGTATGCCGTCTGGCGTCCACTGCAATGGCACATTGATCGCCGGTTGACCCGAGGTGTTGAACGGCGGCGTGTATGGAATCCATTTGCCGGCGATGCGCAACGCGGCCATCGGATCTTTCGGAAAGTTGCGGATCGTGCCGATCGGTAGGGGCAGTTGCACGACAGTGGGTGTGACGAGGATGTCCCACCCATCGGCCCACCACTGTTGCAAAACCCGGCGGTACAGCATCGAGTCGTAGACGGCCTGGGCATAGTCGGTGGCAGTCTTGCCCTTTGCGTATTCGGCCATCGTCCAGTTCATCAGTTCGACATCGTCTTTGGTTGTCGCCCGCCCGAGCATTTGCGCGAGCGTGTTCAACCCGACGGACATGTTCGTCGACCACATCGCGGTGAACTTGCCCGAGGCCGCCGTCTCGCCCAAAATGGCCGGCCACTTGTTCTCGACATGGTGGCCGAGCGATTCGAGCAGGCGACACGTGTCGCGCACGGCCGTGACGCATTCGACGTCGATCTTCGCGCCAGCCAGATGGTGATCGATGAAGCCGATGCGAAGTTTGCCCGGATCGGCGCCGACCTCCTCGGAATATCGACGAGTCGGTGTGGGGGCGATGACCCTGTCGCCGACACCAGGGCCGTGCACCTCGTCGAGCAGCGCCGCCGTGTCGCGCACGGTTCTGGTCACGGCGAAGTGCACGCTGAAGTTCGCCTCGTCGCCGAACGGCGCGAGCGAGACGCGGCCTTGCGAAACTTTCAAACCAACCAGTCCGCAACATGCCGCAGGTATGCGGATGCTGCCGCCACCGTCGCTGGCGTGGGCGATCGGCACGATGCCCGCGGCGACGGCCGCACCGCTGCCGCCGCTCGAACCGCCCGGGGTGCGAGTGGTGTCGAACGGATTGCGGGTCGCCCCCCATGCCAAAGGCTCGGTGACGGGAACGCTGCCGAACTCGGGCGAGTTGGTTCGACCGAATGTGATCAGACCGCAGTCGATGAACCGCTGCACGAGCAGAGAATTGCTTTGGGCGATGTATCGCGAGTTTTTCAACGCGATGTTGCCGTTCGACATGTGCTGCCCCGCGTACGGGGCGCCGAGATCTTTGAGCAAGAACGGAACGCCACCGAGTTTTTTGTCTGTGACTGGTTTGAACTTTTTGGCCAACTGGCGCGCGTGTTCGAACCATGTGATGTTCACGGCGTTGATCGCCGAATTGAACTCTTCGGTGCGATGAATCGCCGCGTCGAGCAGTTCGAGCGCCGAGACTTTGCCCGAGGCGACGAGTTCGGCCTGACCGACGCCGTCGATGAACCGAGTTTGTCTGGCCAGTTCGGAAATCGACATGCGACAAGTCTTGTCTATCTCGGGCGCGCGCACCGAAGCCGACTAGGTTGTTAGCGCTGTGGATTCTTCGGGTGCGTCGCAGAATGGCGAACCGATAAAACTTTCGGCTCGTCAGGTGTTGCAGGCCCCGGCCGTCAAGGCTTTCATCGTCGCCAACTCGGCTCTTTACATCGGCCTGATGCTGCAGGCGGCGACTCTCGGCAAACATATATATGACATAACCGGGCGCGAAATCGACATCGGTTGGCTCGGTCTCGCCGAGTTTTTGCCCGTGGCGCTTTTGGTGTTTGTGGCGGGCACGGTCGCCGATCGCTACAACCGTCGTCGCGTCGCGGTGCTGGCGATGAGCGGCGAGTTGTTGTGTTCGCTGGCCCTGGTTTTTTATTCGCGGACGAACCCGACCAGCGTCGCGCCGATGTTCATGATCGCCATCGCCTACGGGGCGTCGCGCGCTTTCGTCTCGCCCGCGATGCGCTCGATCGCCCCGATGATCGCGCCCGAGCACGGCCTGCCACAGATGGTGGCGATGTACTCGGCGGTTTGGACCGGCGCGATGATCGTCGGACCGGCGATGTCGGGTTTTTTGTATTCGGCCGCACCGTGGATCGCCTATGCGGCATCGGCAGCGCTGATCGCGCTCGGGATGATTTTGATCTCGCGAATCAAGTTGAAAGTGATTTCAGAACAGGCGACAAAGACCGAGAAACCAACTCTTCATTCGGCGATGGAGGGTCTGCGCTTCATTCGCCGAACACCGATTTTGTTGGCGGCGATTTCGCTCGACTTGTTCGCCGTGTTGTTCGGCGGGGCGATCGCGCTTTTGCCCGTTATCGCCAAAGACCAGTTGATGGTCGGCGATGTCGCCTACGGCTGGTTGCGCGCCGCGGTGGGCATCGGCGCGGCGAGCACGGCGGCATTCTTGGCGGTGCGCCCGATCAGAAGAAACGTGGGTCGCGCGATGTTGATCGCGGTCGGCGTGTTCGGTGCGGGCACGATCGTGCTCGGTTTGACCCACAATTATTGGGTCGCATTCTTCGCGGTCATGGTTTTGAGCGCGGGCGACATGGTCAGCGTGTTCGTGCGTGGCGCGATAGTGCCGTTGGTGACGCCCGACGACAAGCGCGGTCGGGTCTCGGCGGTCGAGAATGTTTTCATCGGAGCGACCAACGAACTGGGAGCTTTCGAATCTGGTGCTGTGTCGCAGTTGGTCGGAGCCAAAGCCACCGTGGTTGGTGGCGGCATCGCGACCTTGGGCATCGTCGGTATCTGGTGGTTCAAGTTCAAACAGTTGCGGGATATCGACACATTCGACGAATTGACGACCGAACAACAAAAAGCCCACTGAGCGAGAGGTTTCGCGCCTGACGGGCGAGTTCAAGTTTCTGCGATAATTGAACGATGGTGCGCACCGCTTGTCCGTTGGATTGCCCCGATGCTTGCTCGCTCGAGGTGACACTGACCCTTGGTCGGATCACGAAAGTCGACGCCGCGCCAATCGACGAAAAATCGAATCCGCTCACCGATGGTTGGATCTGCAAGAAGGTCAAGCATCATGCCGATCGCGTTTATTCGCCCGAGCGAATCATGACGCCGTTGATTCGGGTCGGCGCGAAGGGAAGCGGCGAGTTTCGCGAGGCAACCTGGGACGAGGCTCTCGACCTGGTCGCCGTGAAAATCAAGACGGCGATCGCCGAGCACGGCGTCGACTCGGTTTTGCCGTATCTCTACAACTCGTCTTCGTCGAAACTCGAGGCTAAGTATTTGATGCCTCATCTGTTTGCCCGGCTCGGGGCACCGGATATTTTGCACACGATTTGCGCCGAAACTTACGGCGCCGCGTGGGATCAGATGTTCGGCGAGATGTTGAGCATCGACACGCTCGATGTGGTGGACGCGAAACTTGTCGTGGTCTGGGGCGCCAACCCGGCGATCAGTGGCACGCATCTTTTGCCGTTGTTGGCCAAGGTGCAAAAGGCGGGCGGCAAACTCGTGGTCGTGGATCCGCGTCGCACCGGCACGGCGTCGCGGTCAGATCTGCATCTGGCGATTCGACCCGGCACCGATGTCGTTTTGGCGTATGCGTTGGCCAACGAATTCGCGCGGACGGGCAAAGTCGACGAAGGCTTTTTGGAGGCGCACACCTTGGGCAGCGGCGAGTTTTTGGCCGAGGCGAAAAAATATTCGCTCGAAGACGCGAGTCGAATCTGCGACCTGCCGGTCGGGCAAATTCGCGAACTGTTCGAGTTGATCGCGGGCTCGGGGCCCGCCGTGTTGCGAATGGGTTATGGTCCCGAAAGAAATCGAAACGGTGGTAGCGGTGTTTTGGCGGTGCTCGGTTTGTGGTTGATCGCCGGCCATTTCGGCACGCAGGGTTCGGGGATTTTGGCCTCGGCCAGCGACGGATTTTCAATCGATGTGCATGCTTCGTGGCCGGAGGGCACGACCCGACCGAAACGACGCGAACTGAACATGAATCATGTCGGCAGGGTTCTGCGGGGAGAGCGAGATGCCTGGCCGGTTGACGCAAAAGTTTTGTTGGTGCAAGGCGCGAATCCGGCGGTTACCGCCGTCGATCAGGCCGGAATGCTCGCGGGTCTGATGCGCGAGGAGATCTTTGTGGTGGTGCACGACCAAGTGATGACCGACACGGCCAAGTTTGCCGATGTCGTTTTGCCTGCGACCACGCATTTCGAGGTGCACGACCTGGTCGGGTCTTATGGTTCATACACGGCCCAAGTGATCGAACCTGTGATCGATCGGGTCGGCGAGTCTCGAACCAACAACGAGTTCGCCGCCGACCTGGCTGTGCGCCTCGGTTTTGGCGCCGAAGAGTTCGACGGTTCGCCCGCGGCGATCGCGGCAAGAATCGCCGGACAGCGTGATCGCTCGGTCAAGTTGCGCGAGGTCGGCACGACCGTGCAATTCAAGGACACGTTTCCGACATTTGGTGACCGTAAGGCGCGACTCTATTCGCCCGACAGCGAACTGCCGTTGCCGAAATTTCGCGAGATCGATGAAAAGTATCCGTTGGTGCTGATCAGCCCGGCGACATCGCACACGATCAATTCGATGTTCGCCGACACCGACCCGCCGCGAATCGCGATTTCGATGAACCCCAAAGACGCCGCCCGACGCAACCTGAAAGATTCGACCAGGGTGCGGGTGCACAACGACTCGGCCGAACTTGAAATCGATCTGGTCGTCGACGAGTCGATACGACCTGGCGTCTGTTTCATTCCGAAAGGACTTTGGCTGCGGGCGACCTCAAGCGGCATGACCGCCAACGCGTTCGCCCCCGACGACCTGAGCGATCTCGCCGGCGGGGCGTGCTTCAACGATGCCCGCGTCGAAGTGACGGTGGCGTGACGCGAAGAAAAATATTGGCGATGTCGATCGCCGTGCTGGCGGGTTGCAGCACATTGAATCTCGGCGGCGACGGCGAATCCGACATGCTGTCGGGCGTCGGTCGAATACCCGGCTACGACTTCGGCACCGCGATCACATTGCCCGAGGGTTTTGAAATCGATCTGCCCGAGGTCGAGGGTGGTTTGATCGGGCCAAAAGCCGGTGGCAGTCGACTGTTGATGATCGGCGACTCGATTCTCGCCTCGACTTCAAGTCGTTACGGCAACGAAATGTGCAACGCGCTCAAACCACTTGGTTGGCAGGTCGCGATCGAGGCCGAGGCGAGCCGTTTCGCCGAGTTCGGCAACAGGGTGTTGGATCAACGACTGAAAGCCGAGGCAGGGTGGGACGCCGCGGTGATTTTTTTGGGCACGAACTATGAGGGAAACAAAGACTCGTATGCCAAACAACTGCGCAAGATGTTGACGAAACTTTCTCCGCGACCGGTGTTGCTCGTGACTACTTCGATGTTCAGAAACTCGCAACGCGAGGTGAACGCGGCGATACGCGTGGTCGCGGGCGAATACGAGAATGCGTCAATCTTGGACTGGGAGACGATCTCCGAGACGAAGGGCGTGTTGAACCCTGACGGCGTTCATCTTTCGCCGAAGGGTCGAAGTGTTTTTGCCGTCGCCATGGCGCGCGCGCTCGATCTCGCGCCGTATCGCGAGGGCGAATGTCTGGAGTCGAAGTTTCGCGACGATTCTTCGGCGGGCAAGGATGTGATGCCTAGCCCGGTCGACCCTTCAGTCGATTCGACCGAGGCGCCGGCGCCTTAGCCTTGGCGCGTTTTGTGTCGCGCGCCTTGGCTTGAGCGCGTTTTTCGGCACGCGCCTTGGCCTGAGCGGCCGTCACTTCGGCATGGTGGGCGTGGCAAAGAACTTCGAGCCCACCAACACCGTTTTTGTCGGCATTCAGATGGTGATGGCAACCGGGGCCGTAACCTGCGCCGTCACGGGCTTGAATGTGGTTGACCTCGCAGTCGCGTCGCTCGGCCGTGCAACCCGGGCGCTGGCAGCGATATTTGGCTCGCCGCTTGGCCGCCGAGCGGGCGAATCGCCAAATGTGGTTGCGCTGCCATTCCCGGCCGCATTTGTCCGAACACCAGGTTCGTCGCCGCGTCGATTCGATGAGTGCGTTGCAGAGTTGGCATCGCCCGGGTTCGCCGCGCCATTGGCCGAGCGGACAGGAAATTCGTTCGTCGATCAGCGACACTATTTGCGAACTTGAACCGGCGTGCCGAGCGCGGCCGTGTTGACGATTTCAAAGAAGTCGTTGCCCTTGTCGTCGACCACGATGAACGCGGGGAAATCTTTGACCTCGATCTTCCAGACGGCCTCCATGCCCAGTTCCGCATATTCGAGCACCTCGACTTTGGTGATGCAGTCTTGCGCGAGGCGTGCAGCCGGCCCGCCGATGGATCCCAGATAGAAACCGCCGTGGGTCTTGCACGACGCCGTGACCTGCGCCGAGCGATTGCCTTTGGCCAACATCACGAGGCTTCCGCCGACGCGCTGAAACTCCTCGACATAACTGTCCATTCGACCCGCGGTCGTCGGGCCGAACGAGCCCGAGGCGAAACCCGTCGGAGTCTTTGCCGGACCCGCGTAGTAGACGCAGAATTGTTTCAAGTAATCGGGCAGACCATTGCCCGAGTCGAGACGCTCTTTGAGTTTGGCGTGGGCGAGATCGCGGGCGACGATCATCGGTCCGCTCAGCATCACGCGGGTTTTGACGGGATGTTTCGTCAGCACGGCGCGAATCTCGCTCATCGGTCGATTCAGGTCGACCTTGACGACCTCGGTTGAAAGTTCGGTCTCGGTGATCTCGGGCAGAAAGCGCGCGGGGTCTTGTTCGAGTTGTTCGAGGAAGACCCCGTCTTTGGTTATTTTTCCGAGCGCCTGGCGGTCGGCGCTGCACGAGACCGCCATCGCCACCGGGCAACTCGCGCCGTGACGCGCGAGACGAATCACGCGAACATCGTGGCAGAAGTATTTTCCGCCGAACTGCGCGCCGATGCCCGTTTGCTGGGCGAGTTTGAGAACTTTCGCCTCGAGATCGAGATCACGAAAAGCATGACCCGTGCGCGAACCTTTGGTCGGCAGCGAATCGAGATATTTCGTGCTGGCGAGTTTCGCCGTCTCGACGGCGTATTCGGCCGATGTTCCGCCGATCACGACGGCCAGGTGATAGGGCGGGCACGCCGAGGTGCCGAGCGTCTGCATCTTGTCGAACAACCACGGCAGCAGAACCTTCTCGTTCAGCAACGCCTTTGTTTCTTGGAACAGGTAGCTCTTGTTGGCCGAACCACCACCTTTGGCGATGAACAGGAACTTGTATTCATCGCCGTCAGTTGCCGAGATTTTTATCTCGGCGGGCAGGTTCGTGTTGGTGTTCACCTCTTCGAACATCGTGATTGGTGCGAGTTGGCTGTAGCGCAGGTTCGAAATCTGATATGTGTTGTAGACGCCTTCGGCGATCGCCGCCTCGTCGTTGCCACCCGTGAAGACGAACTGGCCTTTTGCCGCCTTGATGATCGCCGTGCCGGTGTCTTGGCACATCGGCAAGACGCCACCCGCGCTGATGCTCGCATTTTTCAGCAGGTCGAGGGCGACGAATCGATCGTTGGCGCTGGCTTGCGGATCTTTGAGAATGTCGGCGAGTTGCTGCAGATGTTCGGTGCGCAACAGGTGGGCGATGTCGCGCATCGCGTGCTCGGTTAGCAAAGTGATCGCCCGCGGGTCTACTTTCAAAAATGTGCCGAGCGCCGTCTTTTCGAGCGTCACGCCGTCGGTCGAGATCTTGCGGTAAACGGTTTTGTCGGGCCCGATCGGCAGTTGCGACGAATTTACGAACGGCTCGGGCTGCTTTTTTGCCACGCTCACAGGCTATTCAGAAAACCGACCGCGCTTGGTGCGGCGAGATTTCTCGTTGCGACGATCGTGAACCAACTCGCTCAGACGAGCGCTGGTGAGCCCTTGAAAGAAACAGGGTCGCCCGCCACGGGGATGCTGGGCTTGCGCCACGAGACGACCGAGGCGATGTGGTTGGCGACGCTGCTCCAGGCCTTGGCGTTCCATCCTTCTGCTTTGACCGGCACCGTGCCGTCGATTTGCACAAAAACGAACGCGGGAAGTTCGGCGAGCCCGAGTTGCTTGACGAATGTGCGCGAGGGATCGCAAAAGACCAGAAACTCGTCGGCGTGCGGACCGAGAAACTCGCGGGCCTCTGTCGGCGAACCGGTGACGACGAAGTTGGTGCGCACCGATGCGCCACCGAATTGGCGCAAGATTCGCACCGCGGTCGGAAGAATCCAGGCGCTTTCGTTGGTGAAAGGGTCGAGCACCACCGATGCCAGATGAAAAGTGGTCAACCATTCTTCGAGCGGTCGCGTTTCGCCTTTCAGCGGCTGAAGTTGGGTGTCCAAACTTGGTGAAATAGTCACGGCAAAGACGGTAGCAAGTCGGCACTAGCGTTTCGTAAATGCACCCGATCGAGCATCTGCGATATGTCGCCAGAGCAAAGGGGGCAGACCCTGTTTCGCTCGCATATGAGACGATAAATGCGCTTCGTGGCCTTCGTCACGAGTCGGCGGGAATCATTTTGTCGATGCGCAGGATCGTGCAGCGACACTCGTCGGTGGGAAAATTGTGGTGGTTGTGCAGTCGTGTCGTCAACGCACCAGATCCGTTCGAGGCGATGAGTCGTTGCGAAGACGAGATCAACGACGATTCGACGGCGTCAAATCTGCGGGCCGCGATCGCCGACGGGTCTCGGGTCTGCGTCGTCGGATGGCCGACAACGGTGCTCAACGGTTTGGCGTCGCGGTCTGACCTGAAATTTTTCGTGGTCGAAAGCGGTGGCGACGGCGACTCGGCGGTCGAAC
>VGAB01000020.1 GCA_016870935.1 Actinomycetota bacterium
AGTTCAAGGGCCAACGACTGCTCACAAGTTTGACCAGCATTCCGTTCATCTTGCCGAGCATCGTCGTGGGCATCGCATTTCTCGGCATCTTGCCCGGCAGCATGCATCGCACGGCGTTCGCCTTGATAATCGCCCACGCATATTTCAATTTTGGTTTTGCCGCGCGCACGATCGGCAACCGCTGGTTGCAGATTCATCCACACCTCGACGACGCGGCCCGTATACTGGGCGCCTCGCCGGCGAAACTTTTTTCAACCGTCACATTGCCGATTCTGCGACGCTCGATCGTCAACACATCGCTGATCGTGTTCACCCTAAGTTTCACCTCTTACGGCGTCGTGCGAATGCTCGGCGGCCCAGCACGATCGACGATCGAAACCGAGATCTATTTTCGGGCGATGCAACTCGGCGATGTCTCGGGGGCGGTTCTGCTGAGCATCGTTCAGATTCTGCTGGTGGGTTTGTTGTTTTTGATCTCGACACGCTTCGGCTCTCGTGACTCGCGCCGAGTTTCAACCCCCACGGTTTCGCGTCAGAAACGCATCGACTCGACCAAAAACCGGACTGTCATCGCTCTGGTCGGGCTCGGCGCGATCGGTTTCACCGTCTTGCCGTTGCTGGCGATTCTCAACAAGTCACTGCGAACAAGCAAGGGTTTCACTCTCGAAGGTTGGCGTTTGGTGGTGTCGTCAAACGAACTTTGGCGGGGCCTGTCGACGTCGTTCATCTATGCGTTCGGCGCCCTGATAATCGCCGTTCTGCTGGCGACGATCGCCGCGACCGCGGCCGTATACGACGAAAACACGGCCGGCCTCGTCGGGGTGCTCACATCTCTGCCGATCGTGGTATCCAGTGTTTCGATCGGTCTCGGGGTTCTAATCACATTCGATACACCGCCATTCGACTGGCGCGGATCACAACTGATGCTGCCACTCGCCCACGCGATGATCGCCTTGCCGCTCGCCGTACGAATGATCACGCCGGTTCTGCAAGGTATTCCCGCGTCGTTGCGACAAGCCTCGAGCGTGTTGGGTGCAACCACCTGGCAAACCTGGCGCACTATCGACCTGCCGATCATCCGCCGCACCATCGTCTCGGCCGCCGCGATTTGCGCCGCGGTTTCGCTCGGTGAATTCGGCGCGAGCAGTTTTCTCGTTCGTCAAAGCAACGAGACGCTGCCGGTTCTGATTTCGCGGTTGTTGTCTCGACCAGGCGACATTCTGCAAACCCAGGCTTTCGCCCTGTCGGTGATCCTCGTGCTGTTCAGCGCCGGAATCATTTTCGTGATCGACTCATTCGAGGACTTTTCACCCGCCAAGCGAACGGCGAACAATGCTTGAGGTCAGGGCGATCAGCGTTGAATACGATTCAAAGCCGCTGTTCACCGATCTTTCGCTGACGATCAACACGGGCGAAATAGTCGCACTGACGGGCGACAGTGGGTCGGGAAAAACCACTCTTTTGCGCTGCATCGCCGGGGTCGAGAACATGGTTTCCGGCTCGATCATTCTCGACCACGCCGACATCACCGATCAACCCGCCCACCTACGACGCATCGGCCTGGTATTCCAGGACAACCAGCTCTTTCCGCATTTGAGCGTCGGGCAGAACATCGCATACTCGCTGAAACTAAAAGGCACCGACAAAAAAACCATTCAAGCCAAAGTCGCTCACGCGCTTGAACTTGTCGGCCTCGAAAACCTCGCAAATCGCGAAGTCGTCAATCTCTCGGGCGGCGAAGCCAAGCGAGTCGCCGTCGCACGCGCCCTGGTCGCCGAGCCACGGGTGTTGTTGCTCGATGAACCGCTCAACGGTCTCGACAGTCGGCTTCACGCCAAACTTCTCAAAGATCTGGGCGAATTGATTCGTGACCGTGGCGTCACGACCCTGCATGTCACTCACGACCACGATGAGGCCGCGGCGATTGCCGACCGAGTTATTGACCTGCACCAACTAATCTCGTGACTCGTGCCGGATAATTCGCGCCGAGTCGTCGAAATCACGACCGAGCAAACCTACGCTTTGCGCATCGCCGTGTTGCGACGCGATACGGCAAACAAAGACCCCAAATACTCCGAAGATTCGCAGCCCGAAACTGTTCACTTGGGCATCTTTGCCAACGAAAAATCTCTGATCGGCACATCGACCTGGGCAGTTAAGCCGTTTGTCGCCGACCCGAATTCACGGGCGGTACAACTGCGGGGCATGGCCGTAGATACAACCCACCAGAGCAACGGTCTCGGAAAACTCATGTTGCAGGCCGGTGTCGATCGTGCCAAGGAGAACGGCGCCAAATACGTCTGGGCTAAAGCCCGTGATTCAGCCCTGAATTTTTATCTTCGCAACGGATTCTCTGTTCACGGAGAAGGTTTCACCGAAGAGGTCACGCAGTTGCCCCATCACATCGTCGTCTACAAGGTCAACTAACCGCCCACGCCAAATCACCCGCGTGATCCCACGCGTCTGATCAATCACCCTTGATCGCAACGATCTGGCTGAAACGCAAAGTTTCATTGCCCGTCGGGCGCACGAAAAGTTCCAGCAACCATTCTCCGGCGCGAGGCACCAGCAGTCGACCCTGAAAGTGATTTGTTCCCGCGAGTTCAACCTCGACGGGTATCGGCGGTATCTCGCCATCGACCGTCGAGATTTGGGCGGTCATCGTCTGAATAGATTGCAATGCCCCGCCGGGCGGCGAGAAGACGACATGCAATTCGACCTCCCCGACCCTCGCAGGCGTGATCGTGACATCGGCGATCACATTTGCCTGCACCAAAGTTTTGGCGAATGGCTCGGCCGAGTTCACCGACAACGGCGGCACCGAAACCAGAACGGCGGTCGCCGCCAGCACGACGACACCGATCGCGCCTTCAACCGCGATTGTTCGCGAGAATCTGAGTTTGGTCAGGTCTTGCGAGTCGACTTTCTTCGACTTGAAAACCTGTCGCGCCTTGGCCCCCGCACCGATCGCCACGAGCACGAGCGCGACCTTGACGCTGAGAACCACGCCATAACTCGTGGAAAAAATATTCTGCAATCCGTCCATCATTCGCCACGCCTGGGCGACCCCGGTCGCGACCATGATCGGCATCGTGATCGTGGCGGTGAATGAAAACCACGAGATCACCTGTGGCGACTCTGCTTGCCATCTTCTACCCAGCAAAATCATCGTCACCAGCCCACCCATCCACGCCGACACGCACATGAAATGCACGATGTCGGTGACGATGCTCAATGCCGAAAACTGGCGCATTCCCGGATGCCCCGAAATCGAAAACGTTGCGAACAGGCCCGTGGCGATCAAGACGGAGAGCACGCGATAAACAGGCTGACGGTGCAGATCTCGCCGCCAAATCATCGCGCCGATCGCCAGCAAAATGAAACCCCTGATCACCAACCAAATGCCCAGGCGGGTCGAGAAAACTTCGTCGGCCAGACCAAAAATTTCTCCGATACCCAACGCCTTGCCCAACGCATAAGGCGCCTGCAAAAAATAAACGAGCACCGAACCGATCGCACTTGCGAACCACGACGCCCAAATAATTCTGTCGACCCTCGAGTCGCCGATAATGCGAGTCGACAACAGCATCGAACCAACCAACACCATCACACCCAGGAAAGTCAGCCACCGTGCCATCCCCATCGCCATACGAATTGATGCCGGCGCCAAACTGGACGCCAAGATATCTTCTTGCAGTCGACCGAGGTCAGAACCCCGCGTGCCAATTTGAAAAGCAAATGCGCCCTGCACCGGGTGGCTGTCGGTCGAAACAACCCGCCACACGACCAGATAACTGCCGGGCTCCAACTCGGGCAAACGAACCTGAACGACCTGCCTATTTGTCGCCGAGTCGACGATCGCATGTTGCGGTGTCGGTAGAACGATCAACCGCGAATCGGCGTCGAAAAGTCGAATGCTGCCGAACGAAATCTCGACCGCCTCGCCGAAAGTCAGCCTGATCTGCTCGGGCGACTCTTCGAGAACCGCCGAGGCCGCCGGCTCGCTCGCCTTCAGGCCAGCGTGTGCCTCGACCGATTTGGGCGGGCCTGCCAAGAAGATCGCGCAGAGAATCGTGGCGGCGAAACCGACTCGAACAAACAACCTCACAACGGATCAGGTTTTGCAAGTCCGGGCACTTCTGTTCGCCCCATGAGCCACGCGAGCCGTTGCGAAGGCGCGAGTTTTCTCGCGATTTCGGGCAACTCTGTCAGCCCCATCGGTTTGCGACTGCGCCAAAGCATGATCTGCTGGTCAAGTTCGAGTCGAACATACAACGGCGTCAAGTCTTCGTAGCCCAACCCGAGATTCAGATCCGCGTGATGAATCTCGACCTCGCGCCAGCGCAGAAACACCAACGACGACATTTCAATCGTTCGTCCACCCAGATTGCGACCTTGTCCGGCCCATGTTTTTTCGTTGGCGCTCGCCCAAGCGGCCTCGAGACCATAAATCGAGAGCCGCAAGTCCATCACCAATTCCTCGGCTGTTCGACCCGACCCAGACTCGATGTCAGAATTTCTCTTTTCAACGCTCGGGTATTGCTGACCGATCTCACCTCGCACCGCGCACTGCAGCAGATGCACATGACTGTCGGCGTTTCGTGCCAGATGGGTCAGAACATGGCCGCGCGACCAGTTGGGCAAAAGCGAATCTTCACGACATTGATCGTCGGTCAGCGAACCGAGCGCCGTCAACAGTCGCTGGTGGGCCTCCGCGCAACCCGAGACATGTTCGTTCAGGTCGTCGGCAAGTTTTTTCTTGTCTGAGCCAGACATCTTCTACAAACTAGTTGTTGATCGACCTTTGCGGAATCACGACGACCGTGCCATCGGCCTCATGATGAACGCGGGCCGAGACGCCGTAGAACTCGGCGAGCGTCTCAGACCGCAGAACAGTTCGGGCGTCGCCTGATGCCACGCACGAACCTTGATGCATCAACACGAGACGATCCGAGTACAAACCCGCCAGCGTCAGGTCGTGCATCGCCGAGACGACGGTCAGGCCCCGCTCGCGACGCAGGTCGTCGACCAATTCGAGGGCTTGCTGTTGATGCCCGATATCGAGCGCCGCGGTCGGCTCGTCGAGCAGCAAAACGGGGGCTTCTTGCGCCAACGCGCGGGCGATGACGATTCGTTGACGCTCACCGCCCGAGAGAGTACCGACCATTCGTTTGGCGAACCGCGCCAGATCGAGTCGTGTCAGAACTTTTTCGATCACCTGCCTGTCTTCAGTCGACTCAGAGGCGAAGTGTTTGATGTAAGGATTTCGACCCAACAACACATAATCGAACACAGACATGTCGTCGGGTATCAACGGCGTCTGCGGAACGAAGGCGATATTTTGCGCCCGCCACTTCGCCGATGTCGTCGGAATTTCTTTTTGATCGATCGCCACCGATCCCGAATACTCGACCAACCCAGCCACCGCGCGCAACACCGACGACTTGCCTGCACCGTTCGGTCCGATCAAACACAGCCATTCGCCAGCGTGCAGAATGTCGTTGAAACCGTTCACCGCCACGACACCGCCATACGAGATCGACAAGTTGCAAAACCCGAGCGTGCTCATGACTGGGTTCTTCTCGCCCTGAGCAAAAACAGAAAGAATGGCGCGCCAAAAAACGCCGTGACCACACCGATCGGCGTTTCGGCGGGATCAGCGAGCACGCGACTCGGAATATCAGCGAGCACCAAAAAGATCGCGCCGAACAAAATGCTCAAAGGCAACACCCGTCGATAACTGGCTCCGAAGATCAGACGCACCGTATGAGGCACGATGATGCCCACAAAACCGATCAGACCACTGACCGCAACGGCCGACGCCGTGCCCAAGGTCGCCGCCAAGACGACCGTCAAACGCACGCGACGAATATTCGTGCCCAGCGCGGTGGCCTCCTCGTCGCCGACCCGCAAAACATCCAACAAACGTCGATGCATCAACAAAACGACGCAACTGAAAACGACATAGGGCAGAATCAGGCGCACATCGCCCCAGGTCGCGCTCGACAGCCGACCCAACACCCACGAAAAAACTTGACGAATCACGTCGTTGTTGCGTTGCAAAATAAAAGTTTGAACCGCAGTCGTCAAAGATGTCACAGCAACACCTGCGAGCACTAAAGCGACAGTTGAACGACTCTTGCCAAATGACGTACCAACGAAGTAGGTCACAAATACCGAAATCACCGCACCAAAAAATGCAGCAAGCGGAAGTGGATCAATCCACCAATCAAAAACGTCACTGCCTCTAACGGCAAAAACTATGGTTGCGCCAAGTCCAGCGCCTGAGGCAACGCCCAAGAGATACGGATCGACCAACGGATTTCTAAATACGCCTTGATAACTCGCTCCTGAAGCCGATAAGACGGCGCCAACAAGTGCAGCAAGAATTACACGTGGAGCACGAATTAGCCACACAATATTCCAGTCGGCGTCACTCACCCCGCTGTCAACATTGACAAGCGGCAATCGATCTACAAGTTCAAGCGGCACTCGCCACCATTGTGGTCCGGCTGGACCGATCATTAGTCCGACCATCAGTGCGCATATAACCAAAAACCCACTCAAGGCAAACCACATCCTTGTGTGGTCTCGACCCTGAGTGGGCAATTGGAAACTTTGTATCAGTTTCACCTAATTTCTTTTATGAGTTCGCTGCTACCAACGCAATCGCGTCGCGAATAACTCTGACGAACTCAACGATTCGTGGCCCCCAACGACTTGGAATATCAGCTGGCAATGCGATGACTTGATTGTTTGTCACTGCTTTCAATCGCCCCCAGCCGTCACGAGCAGCAACAATTTCAGGCGTTTCTGAGTGACTAATAAAAATAATGTCAGGGTTCGCCTTGACGATCACTTCGGCAGACAGTTGCGGATAATCATTGCCATCAATGACACCGTCCGCAATATTCTTTAATCCAAATAATCCGTAGACCTGACCGATAAACGTGTTCGAGGTTGCAGAGTACAAAGTGTTGTCTAGCTCATGAAAATAAGTTATTGGTGTTGTTGGCAATTGCACTTCGGCAACAGCAGCAGCAATATCTGTCTGCATTTGTCCGGAAAGTAGCACCGCATTTTCAAGATTTCCAGTCAGTGCGCCAAGTTGCTCAATTTGTAAATAAACATCCTCGAATGATGTAGCGGCTGCCGCCATGAATACCGGAATTGACAGTGATTTCAGTTGATCTACGATCCCTCCTGCATCATAAGCAACAACCACCAAGTCTGGCGTGTAACCGGCAATTGCTTCAACGTTTGGTTCATAGCCCGAAAGTGCGGTGCCGAGTGCAACTGCATCTGCGGGGAAGTTCGAATAGTCATCCACCGCGACTACTTGCGCGCCCGCACCAATCGCATAAAGCATTTCAGTTGCTGTGGGCGACAGTGAAATAATCCGCATAGGTTGCGTAGTGAGAGTTAAATCACCAACAGTCACCGGATAAGTTGAATTCGCACTCGTGGTTTCGGTTGTTTCAACTACCGAAGTTTCAGTCGTTGTGTCACTTCCACCGCAAGCAGTTAATGCTGTCAATAAAAAAAGGCCGGCAATGCCGACCAGAGATTTCTTCCTCATATAATTTCCTTTTATCCCTCTGGCGAGGATCGTAGGTGAAATGCAGTACTAGGCGACCGGACTAAGTGACATCGCCTTAATTTCTCAAGACGACTTCACTAATACCGTTGCGGGACAGTGCTGGAATCTAACCAGACTTCGCTAAGCATTACATTGCTTCGACTATTGCCGGAGCATGGCAAGACTATCACTTGCTTTAATCAGAGCAACTATCAAAGATTAAAAGTTTGGAAGATTTATGAGCAATAATGTCAACGCAAGTTCAAACGAAAACCCCCCAGAAAACGACCCACGTCCAAAAGAACTTCGTACCCCGAAATCTTTGCTTTTAGTTCATACTGGTCATGGAAAAGGAAAGAGTTCATCCGCTTTTGGAGTAATGATTCGAGGCGTTGCATGCGATTGGAAAGTTGGTGTTGTCCAGTTTGTCAAATCTGGAAACTGGAATGTCGGAGAAGAAAAAATCGGCCATCAACTTGGAGTTGACTGGTTTGCACTCGGTGAAGGCTTCACTTGGGATTCGCAAAACCTAGATCAGGACAAACAACTTGGCGCGCAGGCTTGGAGCAAAGCCCAGGAATTGCTTGGAAGTGGCATTTATGATCTGTTGATTTTTGATGAGCTTACATATTTACTCAATTGGAACTGGACCGAAACTCAACCAGTAATCGATGCTTTATTGAAACGTCCCGAACATACCAGTGTCGTCGTCACTGGTCGAGATGCACCTCAATCACTAATTGATATTGCCGACACAGTTACTGAAATGCGAAATATCAAACATGCGTATGAAAGTGGGTTCAAGGCAAAGCGTGGGATTGATTACTAATGCAACCTGAAATCAATTCAGACATTTCATTGCCGCTCGGTTTGATTGTGCTTCTTGGTGGTGCTCGGAGCGGAAAGAGTTCCCTAGCAGTTGAACTTGCAACACGATCAAACAAAACAGTTGTCTTTATTGCCACTGCTCAAGCTCATGATCAAGACATGAAAAATAGAATTGTGCGACATCAAGCTGAGCGACCTAGTTGGACAACAATCGAATCCCCTATTGAGTTGAATGCCGCACTTAAAGACTGCCCTGCAAACTCACTGGTGATCATTGACTGTTTGACCCTGTGGGTTTCTAATCTGATGCTTGCTGGATACAGCGAAACAGAGATTCACACTGCAAATACTCGGACACTTGCAGCGATTGATAAGCGTACCGGCACAACAATCGCCGTAAGCAACGAAGTCGGACTCGGCATCGTTCCTGAAACAACAATTGGCCGTGCGTATCGAGATGTACTCGGGCGAGTAAATCAACAATGGGTCCGAGCATCAAGTCGATCATTATTTTTAGTCGCTGGAATGGCGGTTGATTTATATGAACCAAAGGAATTATTCAAATGACGGCAATGTGGTTACGAAAATCGTTGCAGAACTTACCTGCGGATAATGAGACAACACGAGGCGAAGTTCAAGAACGTGCAAATAATATTTTGCGTCCAGCAGGAGCGCTTCAAAAACTCGATGATATTGCAATTTGGATGGCAGGTTGGCAAGCAACGAACCAACCAAAAGTTTCGCGCCCAGCCGCACTTGTTTTTGCAGCCGACCATGGTGTCGCTGCCTCTAGTTCAATTAGCGCATATCCGTCCGAAGTGACAGCGGCAATGCTCAAGGCCTACCAATCTGGAAAATCAACACTCTCGGCATTTGCAAAAATCGCGGGCGCAACAGTGCGCGCCGTTGACGTTGGCGTGGGCATGCCGACGCAAGACATTCAAGTTGAAGCAGCAATGTCAGAGCAACGCTTTGATGAAGCGCTGATTGCCGGTCGTAACGCAGTCGAACAACTCGATGCGGATCTGTTGGTCATCGGCGAAATGGGAATAGGCAACACGACAGTTGCCGCCGCGATTACTGCTGCGCTACTCGGTGGCGAACCAAGTTCGTGGGTTGGCAGGGGCACTGGCGTCGATCAACAGGGGTACGAACGTAAGTGTTTGGCTGTAGATCGGGCTGTAACACGAATCAAGGCAATTGAAGATCCAATCGAAATATTACGACAACTTGGCGGAGCAGAAATTGCAGCAATGACGGCGGCGATTGTCGCGGCGCGAATTCTTCGACTTCCGATTGTGATCGACGGATTCGTCGTAACATCTGCTGCGCTTGTGCTGCACCAAGTTTCGAAAGATGCTCTTAATCACTGTGTATTCAGTCATTGTTCGGCCGAGTCTGGCCACCGAAAAGTGCTAGGGCACTTGAACAAGCCATATTTATTAGACCTAGATATGCGACTTGGCGAAGGCAGCGGAGCAATGGCTGCTGTGCCATTAATCGCAATGGCGTGTGCTGGTGTCACTGAGGTGCCAACATTTCAAGAATGGTTCGGCTCATAAAATTGTTTCGTGGATTTTTCGTCGCGTTGAGTTTTCTCACGCGGATTCCAATTCGCCACAAGCACGAACCTCAAGTCGGAGCGGCGGCACCGTGGTTTCCGATTGTCGGCATTGTTGTAGGCGCAATCGTCGGCGGCGTTGCGTGGGGTGTCAGCAATCTCACGACCCCAATAGTTGGTGCTGCTGTTGGCGTTTTAGTCGGCGTTGCGGTCACTGGCGCATTTCATGAAGACGGTCTCGCTGATATTGCCGACGCATTTGTTGGCGGATGGACAACCGAACAGCGTTTAAAAATTCTCAAGGATCCACTACACGGTTCATACGGGGTCGCGGCGATATGCGGTTCAATCGTGCTACGGATTTGCGCACTCAGCGCAATATCACCGCGCGATATGTTCACAGCCGCAATTGCCGCACACTGCCTTGCCCGCGCCGGGGCACTCGGACTCATGCTGACAACTGCGCTTGCTCGCCATGAAGGACTCGGATCGGACTATGTCAGTTCGCTCAGAACTTCTCGAGCAGCTACCTCGCTCAGCGTCTCACTACTAATCGTGATTGTGCTGACTGGCATATGGTCAGTTGCAGTAGTCGGCGCCACGATTGTTGGCGCTGCAACAATTCGCTGTTGGTCAAAAAAGAAAATCGGTGGAATAACCGGCGATGTTCTCGGTGCCGCCGAACAACTCAGCGAAGCCTTGATTCTCGTCGCCCTCAGCGCCCGCTAAAACCAAATAAGCAAATTAATAGGCGGCGACTGAGCTAATTTCGGGAAAATCTATTTTCTAATTTGAGTCCATATTCAGACTTCGTGCGCAAAACATCGCGACTTCAGTGAATTACCGTTGCGGGACAGTGCCGGATTTTCACCGGACTTCGCTGGGTTCTACACATTGCAACTATTGCTGCAACGTCCCGACCTTACCAGAACTATCTAGCCGTTGACGAAAGCCCCGAGTCGCGTGATGCCTTCGCGCAGGTCGTCATCGCCGAGGGCGAACGAAAACCGCGCATAGCGCGCCAATCCGAAAGCCTCGCCGGGTACGAACGCAACTTTGGCGCGATCCAAGATCACGTCAGCCAATTCAAGTGTCGTCGCCGCAGTGACACCACTCAAACTGCGGTTCAACAAACCCGAAAAGTCTGGAAAACAATAAAACGCTCCTTGCGGCGCCATGCAATTGACGCCCGCAATCTGATTCAGCATCGAGTGCATCAAAGCGCCACGACGCGCGAAACTCTCGCGCATCATCGCCACGGCCGACAAATCACCCGAAACAGCGGCCAAAGCCGCATATTGCGCCACATTCGAAACATTCGAAGTCGTATGACTCTGAAAATTGATCGCCGCCTTCATCACGTCGGGTGGCCCGATCATCCAGCCGACACGCCAGCCAGTCATCGCATAGGTTTTTGCAACACCATTGACGATCACGCACCGGTCGGCAATCTCGGGCACAACCATGGGCATCGATGTAAAAACATGTTTGCCATAGGTCAAGTGCTCATAAATTTCGTCGGTCACGACCCAAACATCATTCGCCGCGGCCCATTTGCCGATCGCAATTGTTTCTTCTCGTGAATAAACAGCGCCGCTCGGGTTGTCGGGCGAGACAAACAGCAAAACTTTCGTCTTCGGCGTCTTGGCTCTTTCAAGTTGTTCGACGGTGACTTTGAATTCGGTCTCTTGTGTCGTATCAACTACAACTGGCACGCCACCTGCAAGCGCAATTGCCTCTGGGTAAGTCGTCCAATACGGTGCCGGGCAAATAACCTCGTCGCCCGGGTCGCAAAGAGCGGCGAACGCCACGAAAACCGCGTACTTACCGCCGACGGTCACCAAAACTTGCGACGCCGCGCATTCAAAACCCGAGTCGCGTTTTGTCTTCGCTGCAATCGCCTCGCGCAACTGCGGCAACCCGGCGGCCGGCGTATACCGATGCGCTTTCGGGTCGTGCGCCGCCCGCACCGCCGCTTCGACAATGTATTCAGGCGTCGGAAAGTCGGGTTCGCCGGCGCCAAAACCGATTACATGTTCGCCTTTGGCTTGAAGCGCTTTGGCCTTCGCGTCAACCGCGAGCGTCGCCGATTCGGCGATGGCTGAGAGTCGTTTCGAAACTCGTGATTTAGGTAGTGAATTCGCAGCCACGGCTGCCATGCTTACACAGTGGATCGAAATTGTCACGGTTATTTTCGGATTTCGCGATGAACATTGACGAGGTACTCGAAGCCGATTGGGACGCGGTGCCGACCCTGCGCGACCCGGTGTTGATCATCGCCTTGCGCGGTTGGTTCGACGCGGCGGGGGTGGCAACGAGCGCCCTCGAATGGTGTCTCGACAATCGCGCCGTCACGGTCGTAGCCAGCATCGATTCAGATCCATTTTTCGACTTCACCCACGAGCGACCCGAGATTTATTTCGACGACGATGACGAGCGCAGAATCCGTTGGCCCGAGAACGACATCGTCGTGGCCCGCTACCCAGAGGGCTCGCGCGATCTGGTCGTATTGTCCGGCGTCGAGCCACACACCAACTGGAATATTTTCTGTGAGTGCATCATTCAAATCGCGAAAAACTTGAACTGCGGTGTAGTCGTCACGGTCGGGGCGATAGCCGAGGCGATACCCCACACCCGCACGCCATCGGTGTTCGGCAGCACAACCAACGCCAGTCTCGCCCGTCGACTCAAACTCTCGAGACCGACTTATCAAGGTGTAACCGGCATCGTCGGCGTGATGCAGGAACGCTTCGAACGCGAACAACTCGCGGCAGTTTCTCTGCGTGTCGGCGTGCCGCACTACTTGACCAATGCCCAGCACCCAAAATCAAGTGCCGCATTGTTGCGACATCTTGAAATCGTTCTCGGTGTACCTACACGCCACGCCGAACTGTATGAAGAAATTCAGCGATGGGAAGAACTTCACGACGCCGCCGTCGACGGCGACGACCAGGTTTCAGAGCATCTGGCCCGACTCGAGGCCGACTACGACGCGCGCACCAAATTCGAGATCCCCAGCGCCGACGACCTGGCTACAGAGCTCGAGAAATTTCTTCGCGAACAGCCCGACGAAGATCAAGAGAAATAGAAGTTCCCCGGGCACTTGCCCGGGGAACTTCTTCAACGTTGAGGGAGCGTTGATTTTTGTGTCGAAGCAAAACCTTTTACTTCGAATTGATTAACTTCGCTTTGGTTTCGGCCGCGGTCTTGATTGCGCCCGTCAAAGGTGCGTAACCAAGCGCCTCTGCGTTTGCAGGCGCGTATGTCGTCAAGATCCAAGTGAAGAAATCGCTGACGACCGCGTTTTTTGCGCCCTTTGCCGTCTTGCCAAGACCGTAGGTGATCGCCACAATCGGATAGGCGGCAAGGTTTGTCGCCTGTGAGTAATTGAAGGTGACGAAACCTTTCGCGTCTATCGAGGCACCCGAAATGAACGCCGAGGTGCCAGCCGATGTCGGAGCAACGAATTTGCCCGCGGCATTGCGCACGTTTGCACTGCGAATACCTTTTGAAGCGCGAGTCGAGTCGGTGACGAACGAAACCTCGGTGTATCCGATGGTGCCGTTTGTGTCGGCGATGTAGTTCGAGACATTTGCCGAACCACTTTGACCCTGGAAAGTCGAGCCGAACGAGGCGACTTTGGCGGATCCGCCAGGGATGCACGATGTGAAAGCATCATTCACCGCCCAATCGGGATTCGATGATTGCTTCATGAAGTTGCAGAAGTTGTTCGTGGTGCCCGAACCATCGGAGCGATAGACAACCGTTATCGCCTTGTCGGGCAAATTCACCGCGGTAACCGCGTATTTGCCAACATCTTTGCCGGCGACCTTGACTGTGTAGTTGTTCGCTGAATTGACACTCGCTTGAAGGGAGATTTCACCCTTCGTTCCGACCGTCGCAGATTTGATCGCCTTCTTTTTCTTGTTGTCATAGATTTCAACTGTCTTGCCTTTCGAAGACTTCAACAACGAAGGCGTCAAAGTGACGGTTACGAGGGCGGTGTTTAGTGCGGGCGTCGACCAAACCGAGGAGGCACCTTTCAGCCCGCTCTTCTTCAACGAGTTGCTCCAGGCGGGGTTGGTCTTCATGTCGTTGGCGATCGACGGATCGTTCCATTTCTTGATCGTGCCGCCGAAAATTCCGTTGATCGTGCCTTGAGACAACGAAAGCGTCTGGCCCGCAAGTTCATCCAAACGGTAGGCAATCGAAATCGCGCCACCAACATAGGGAATATAGACCCAGTCGAAAGAGGCGGCTTGGGCGGTGGTCACCAAAGAGTCGGTGCCGCCAAAGTCGGTAAGGTTCGCCTTGAAGTCGGCTTTGCCCTTCGACGATCCTCCACCTGGGTTGGCATACGAAACGTTGTGCCCTGTTGCTTGGTTGAATGCAACCGTTGCCGAAGCCAAAAAGTTCTGCGGAAATGTCGCTCCTGATCCGCTTGCGCTTTCAGCAAGCGCGACAGAACTTGCCGACAAAGAAGCGACCATCGCTATTGCCATGGCAACTATTGGTTTTCTTAACTTTTGCATTGATGTTCTCCTGTTGAAATAGTTCACGTTCTAACAACATCGAACACTATGAAAGACACCTAAATGAAGCCTTTACTGCCAGCAAACCAAAATCAACTAATTGGTGAACAGTTGGTTAACGACCTTGAATCAGCCGAATTTGCCCTGCACATAATCGGCCGTGCGCGTGTCGCCCGGGTTGGTGAATAACTTTTTCGTCGCATCGGCTTCGACTAGATAGCCCGGGCCGCCGTCGGTCAAAAAGAAAGCGCAGTAATCGCTGACTCGAGCCGCCTGCTGCATGTTGTGGGTGACTATAACCACGGCGATCTTTTCGGCCAACTCTTTTATCGTCTCTTCGATACGCAAGGTGCTTCCCGGGTCGAGCGCCGAACAAGGTTCGTCCATCAACAAAACATTGGGCTCTACGGCAAGTGACCGAGCGATGCACAGTCTCTGTTGTTGGCCGCCCGATAGCGAACCACCCGTCGCCGTGAGACGGTCTTTGACTTCTTTCCAAAGACCGGCGCGAGTCAAACACCTTTCGACGATCGAGTCATGGTCTGCGACCTTCAAGTGGGCCAGTTTGATACCCGACAGTACATTTTCGCGAATGTTCATCGCGGGAAACGGATTCGGCTTTTGAAAAACCATACCGACCTTCAAACGAATCGCGGCGGCGTCAACTTCGGGAGAGTAAATGTCATGGCCATCGTGCAGCACCTGTCCCGCCATCGCCGCACCCGGTATGAACTCGTGCATTCGATTGAGCAGCCGAATGAAGGTCGACTTGCCGCAACCCGAAGGACCAATCAGCCCCGTCACGGTTTTCTCGGGGAATTTCAACGAAATGTCCTTCAAAACATGGTGCTTGCCAAACCAAGCGTGGATATTCCTTGTCTCGAGACCAAGAACGACTGGTGATTCACTTTGACCGTCACTCATCGACATAACGCTAGTTTGCACAGTTTGTGACATTTCAATTGCTCCTTTATTCATGGTTTCCACGAACTATCTTTTGTCCTTGCCGCCGACATATCTGGCGGTTGTGAACAAAACCAAGACCAGAATCAACAACACCAAAGATCCGGTCCAGGCGCGATTGATCGAGTTCTCGGTTCCAATTTGCAACAGTCCGAAAATATAGGTCGGCAACGAACCAATGGGCCCGCCAAGCGGATTGAAAATGAAGCTGTTGTTCGAAAGCGATGTGAGCAACAGCGGTGCTGTTTCACCAATAACTCGGGCCACGCCCAAAATCGCCGCTGTCATCAAACCGCTCCTTACAGTCGGAAGCACCACCATCAGCGAGGTTCGCCATTGACGAGCACCGAGCGCGTAACTCGCCGAACGCAAATCATCGGGCACGAGTTTCAACACTTCTTCGGCGGTACGCGCCACGGTCGGCAACATCAAAACTGCCAACGCCAAGGCGCCCGCCATGCCGCTGAACTTGCTGGTGTAATCAACAAATGTCGTATAGACGAATAATCCCGCCACGATTGACGGCACGCCGCTCATCGACTGCACCACGAATCGCACCAAGAATGTAAGTCGACCTCGAATCTCGGTCAGGTATACCCCGCTCAAAATGCCGAGGGGCAGGGTGATCGCGGCGGCGATTGAAACCATCAGCATCGAACCGATCACCGCGTGTGCGGCACCACCCATGTTGAGTTCGTCGTCTGGGGTCGTGAACTGCATGTTTTCAACCAAGAAATTCGGCTGCAGACCCCGAACTCCCTTGACAATGACGCTTGCAAATATCGACATCCATGGAAAAAACGCGAGCATCGCCGCCGAGGCGACAAATACACCGACAAACGCGTCTTTGCGAGATTTTTGATTCGATCGCAAATTGCGAACGGTCGTGACGACAATGACGACACAGAACAACGCCAATCCGAACCCGTCGATACCTGCGAGGCCGGTCAGCAGCACGATCGCTGCCGACAAAAACAACGAAGCCAGAAACACGATTATCGACACCGATTTGGTCTTTTGCGAAGGTTTCCAAGGCGTAATCGGTTCGGGCACGACTTCGGTCTTTTCGGCTGGGGCGATAATCGTGCTCATCGGTGACGCGTCGACCTTTCGACGATCGAGGCCGCCACGATATTCACCACGAGCGTCAACAAGAACAGCACAAAACCCGCCGCGACCAGGGCCTTCAATTCATATTCGGTTGCCTCACCGAATTTCAAGGCAATCAGCGATGCGATGTTGCCACCCTCTGACTCCAAGATTCGAAAGTTGTAACGAAAGACGATGTTCAACAACAAATAAACAGCGACCGTCTCGCCCAACGCGCGACCGAGTCCCAGCATTGCCCCACCAATTACACCGCTCTTGCCAAATGGCAATACCACGGTTTTGATCGCACCCCAGCGGGTGCTGCCGAGCGCGTAACAAGTGTCGACAAGGTCGCGCGGGGTTCGAGAAAAGACCTCGCGTGAAACCGAGGTGATTATCGGCGTGATCAGCGAGGCTAATACACAACCGGCGACGAACGGACTTCGACCGAATACCTCGTTCTGGACTTTCATCAATGGCAACCAGCCGAAACGCGAATTCAGGAGATCCGACCATCGCTCACCGTAAGAACTGAAAAACACGACGCCCCACAAACCGAAAATCAAAGAGGGAATCGCCGCCGCGAGATCCAACAGGGTTGTCAGAACTTTCTTGAGCCCGGGGGTCGCGTAGAACTCGACGAACAGGGCCCCGCCGATCGCCAACGGCATTGACAATACCAATGCGATCAACGACACGAGCAACGTGCCGGTCAACATCGGCCCGATCGAAAAGTCGTCGGGAATCACCCCATCGCCGCTTCCGGCCGTCCAATTTGATCCAGTTATGAACTTCAACCCACGATCATTGAAAATCTGCGCGCTTCTAACGAAGAGAAACGTGCCGATCAAGCCAAGAAGGATCAGCGAGGTCAGCGCGCCGGCGGTGACGATTCGTCTGAAAATTCGGTCAGCCCGATTGAAAATTACCGAAAGTTCGCGCGCCTCCGGGGTGGCCTGTAGGCCTGGTGAAATCGACACGGCGACAAGTTTCGCCTCACCGAGTTAAACCAAACTGTCAGTTAAGTGAACGCCAGGTGAATTATTTGGCCGCGTCGAAACCGAGTTCGAGATCGGTCAAAATGTCGTCGATGGTCTCGAGGCCCACCGACAGCCGCACCAAACCTGGAAACACACCAGTTGAAGCCTGCTCTGCCGGCGTCAATTGACTGTGGGTCGTCGAAGCCGGGTGAATTACGAGGCTGCGAACATCGCCGATATTGGCGACATGGCTGTGCAGTTTTAGCGCGGCCACGAACTTCTGCCCCGCCTCGACACCGCCTTTGATGTTGAAGGCCAAGACCGAGCCATAACCCTTGCCTTTGCCGTAGCGCTTTGCCCGCTCGTGCCAAACATTGGTGGCAAGACCCGGATAAAAAACTTCTTCAACCTGTGGGTGCTTGGCCAGATATTCGCCAACTTGCTGCGCATTTGCCCAATGACGCTCCATTCGCAATGACAAGGTTTCGAGGCCCTGCAAGAAGTTGAACGCATTGTCGGGTGTCGTCGCCATGCCCAAGTCGCGCAACATCTGCACGCGCGCCTTGATGATGAATGATCCCGCGCCGAGCGCCGGCCAATAAGCCAAGCCGTGATAACTCGGGTCTGGTTTCGTGAAGTTGGGGAACTTGTCGCCCTTGCCGAAGTCGAAAGTGCCGCCGTCGATGATCGCGCCACCAATGCTCGTGCCGTGACCGCCGATGAACTTCGTCAACGAATGCACGACAATGTCCGCACCCCATTCGATCGGTCGAATCAAATACGGTGTCGGCACCGTGTTGTCGACGATCAGCGGCACCCCCGCGTCGTGGGCGACTCTGCTCACCCCTTCAATGTCGAGCACGTTGTTGCGCGGGTTCGCCAAAACTTCACCGTAAAACGCTTTTGTGTTTGGCTTGATCGCCGCACGCCACTGCTCAAGATTGTCTGGGTCTTCGACGAAACTTACGTCAATTCCCATTTTTGGCAGCGTGTAGTGAAACAAGTTGTAGGTGCCGCCGTACAAACTTGGTGAAGCAACGATGTGAGCACCCGCTTCGGCGAGCGTCAAAATCGCCAACAACTCTGCTGATTGACCAGAACTAACTGCAAGTGCACCAGGCAAACCAACTGCAGTTGTGACGCCACCCTCGAGTGACGACAGACGTGCCTCAAGCACACCTTGAGTCGGGTTCATGATGCGGGTGTAGATGTTTCCGATCTCGGCGAGCGCAAACAAATTTTGTGCATGCTGTGCATCGCGAAACACATAACTTGTTGTGCGATAGACCGGCACCGCGCGTGCGCCAGTTGCCGAATCTGGTTCTTGACCAGCGTGAATTTGACG
Organism: Actinomycetota bacterium; assembly: GCA_016870935.1. GTDB lineage: Bacteria > Actinomycetota > Acidimicrobiia > Acidimicrobiales > Ilumatobacteraceae > BACL27. The sequence continues at coordinate 18,878 of VGAB01000020.1, forward strand.
AGTTTCAAAGCCCCAATTTGCGTTTGTCATAGGCACCGCAAACTATCAGGCTAATCCCGACTAAACAACTCGGGTTTCAATAATTCTCGATTTTTGCTGGAAACCCAGACTCAGCCGCCTGAAATTTCGGAAACCTTCTTTTTGCCCTTTGAAATCCACGGCATCATCGACCGCAAGTGCGAGCCAACTTTTTCAATTGGATGATTCTTGCCAGCGTTGCGAAGCTCAGAGAATCGCTTGCGTCCCGAGTCGCTTTCGGCAATCCACTCTTCGGCGAACTTGCCCGTCTGAATTTCTTCGAGAATCACTTTCATCCGCTTCTTCGTATCAGCGTCGATGATTCGCGGTCCGCGAGTTACATCGCCATACTCGGCAGTGTCTGAAATCGAATATCGCATGCCTGCGATGCCCTCTTCATACATCAAGTCGACGATCAGCTTCACCTCATGCAGACACTCGAAATATGCCATTTCGGGTGCATAACCCGCCTCGACGAGCGTCTCGAAACCGGCCATTACGAGTGAAGTGACGCCTCCACACAACACAACTTGTTCACCGAACAAGTCGGTTTCAGTTTCTTCCGGAAATGAAGTTTCGATTACACCAGCACGAGCGCCACCGATCGCCTCGGCATACGACAGAGCCAATGCTTTCGCCTTGCCCGTCGCGTCTTGATGCACGGCGATCAGTGCCGGCACCCCGCCTCCTTCGGTGAATGTGCGTCGCACCAAATGACCCGGGCCCTTTGGCGCGATCATGATCACATCCACGCCCTTCGGGGGTGCGATGCGCTCGAATCGAATATTGAACCCGTGCGCAAACGCCAACGCTTTGCCATCAGCGAGATTGGCCTTGATGTGCTCGTCATAAATCTTTTTCTGTTCGGTGTCGGGCGCGAGAATCATGATCACGTCGGCCCACTTCGTGGCCTCGGCGATAGACAAAACTTTTAATCCGGCTGCGGTCGCCTTGGCCGCCGAAGACGAACCCTCGCGCAAACCGACGACGACATCGACCCCAGACTCTTTGAGGTTCAACGCGTGGGCGTGACCTTGCGAGCCGTAACCGATGATCGCCACCTTCTTCGAGCGGATAATCGACGGGTCAGCGTCTTTCTCGTAGTAAACATTCGCAGCCATTAACTTGCCTTTCCTTTTGTGTTTACCGCACGAACTTTTGCCGTGCGATCTAGTTTCGGCAACGCCACTCGACCCGTGCGTTGAGACTCGACGATGCCATATTGGCGCAACAACTCTGAGAAGTCGTTCAATTTTTCGGGGCTGCCGTCGAGGCTCACGCTCAGCGCCTCGGGCCCGACACCCAGAATTTTGCCCTCGAAAATGTTCACCAATTCGACGACTTGCCCGCGCTGTTCGGGGGTTGCACGAACGGTGGCGACCATCAATTCGCGCTCAACCGAGTTGCGCGGATCGAGTTCGAAAATGCGCACGACATCGACCAACTTGAACAATTGCTTGACCATCTGCTCGAGAGTCGCGCTCTCGAGATCGACGACGATCGTGATGCGACTGTAATCTTCTTGCTCTGTCGGCGCCACGGCGAGCGAAAAAATGTTGTAGCCACGACGCGCGAATAGCGAGGCGACGCGCGCCAAGACACCCGGCCGGTTTTGCACCAGCACCGAGAGCACGTGGTGGTTGGACGCGCTTCCGAAAGGATTAGATGTCGTCATCGCAGCAACTCGCGTCGCGACTCTTGCGATGGTTGCAGCATGATTTCGTCGTTGCTTCGACCCGCCGCCACCATCGGAAACACCTGCTCGGTCGGCGCGATTCTGAACTCGACAACCACCGGACGGTCGTTGATGCTGTTCGCCTTGTCGATCGCCGACTCGACTTCTTCGGGCGACTCGCAACGAATGCCGACACAGCCCATCGCCTCAGACCATTTCACATAATCGGGCACCGACTCTGAGAAGTGCACTTGGCTATAGCGATTGTCGTAGAACATTTCTTGCCATTGACGCACCATGCCCAAGTTCGAGTTGTTCAAAATGCCGACCTTGATCGGTATCTGCTCGACCGCGGCGGTCACAAGTTCTTGGGCCGTCATCTGGAAGCAACCGTCGCCGTCGATCGCCCAGACAGTTTTGTCGGGGCGCCCGACTTTGGCGCCGATCGCCGCGGGCACCGAGAAGCCCATCGTGCCGAGACCACCCGAGTTGACCCAGGTATACGGCTCGTTGAAATGCCAGAACTGGCTCGACCACATCTGGTGCTGGCCCACGCCCGATACCAAAATCGTGCCTTCGGGTGAGGCGTCGCGAAGTTTCTCGAGACAATATTGCGGCTTCAAAGCTTCGCCTGGCTGGCTCTGCTCGTAGGCAAGCGGGAAGTTTTCTTTCCAGCCGTTCACGCGACTGCGCCATGCAGAAATGTCCGCTTGTTTCGTGCCGCCAACCATCAGATCGCGCAAGGCGACGATCATTTCTTCGATCACCAATCGGCAGTCTCCGACGATCGGCACATCGGGCTTGCGCACCTTGCCCTGCTCGGCGGGATCAATGTCTACGTGGATGATTTTCGCGTCGGGGGCAAATGTCGAAACCTTGCCCGTCACTCGGTCGTCGAAACGCGAGCCAAGTGCGATCAACAAATCGGCACGCTGCATCGCGGTAACTGCGGTTGCAGTGCCGTGCATGCCAGGCATGCCCAAACACAGCGGATGATTGTCGGGAAACGCGCCGCGCGCCATCAGCGTCGTCACGACCGGAATGTTCATCAACTCGGCGAGTTCGCGCAAAGCCGCCGCGGCGCGGGCCTTGAGCACGCCACCACCCACATAAAGAATCGGTTGCTTTGAAGCGAGAATCAATTTCGCCGCTTCTTTGATCATCCGCGGATGACCCTTGGTCGTCGGCTTGTAACCAGGCAAACTGTCGATCACTTCATCGTCAGTTGGCCAGTGCCACGTCATCGTGTTTTGCAAGACATCTTTCGGCACATCGATCAACACCGGGCCCGGTCGACCGGTCGTCGCAATGTGAAACGCCTGACGAATCGCCAATGGAAGATCGTCGGGGCTCATCACCAGTTCGTTGTGCTTGGTGATGCTGCGAGTGATGCCGACGGTGTCGCATTCTTGAAATGCGTCGGTGCCGATCGCGCTCGTCGGCACCTGGCCCGTGATCGCCACCATCGGAATCGAGTCCATGTAGGCGTCACAAAGCGGTGTCACCAGGTTCGTCGCCGCAGGACCACTTGTCACCATCGCCACGCCGGGTCGACCTGTCACATGCGCGTAACCCTCGGCCATGTGACCAGCGCCTTGTTCGTGACGCACCAGAACGTGGCGAATGCTCGATTTGATCAACGGGTCGTAGGCGGGCAGAATGCAGCCACCCGGAAGACCGAACATCACGTCGACCTTCTCTTGCTCGAGACCTTTGATCAAAGCCTGGGCACCAGTGAGTTGCTGATTCGACTTCATTTTTAACCTCCTCTTGCTGCTTTCTTTTTTGTTGCTGCTAATTTTTGATTTTTGGGAATAAAAAAACCTCCCTGGCGGGAGGTTGTCGGCGCACGCTTTGGAGCGCGCGCCTAGAGAATGACGACGACAGAAACGCTAAGACGACCTGAAACCGTTGTAAACATCCCTTCAAGTGTGGCAGTCAAAACGCCACTTTCGCAACCTAAATAACGACTAGTTTTCGCCCGATTTTGCCACGACCACCACGCGGCGTTGGGCCGCGGCGATGGCGCCCGTCGAACCGACATTGAGCCCGCCGACATGTGCCGTCTCGATAAATATCGCGACTTCGGGCGCAACCCCCGAGATGAGTCGACATACATTTCGCGCCCGTTGTTTGGCCAGCGCGAGCATCAACCTGGGCGGACCGTCACCCGCATAACCCGTGCAAGTTACCGAAAATTTTTGGTTGAGCGACGAGGCGAATTTGTTCAGTCGCAGTTTTTGCTGGGTTGAAAGTTTGGCGCTCATCGGGGAGAAAGACTGCACAACGGTTTGTTTGGTGATCACCTCGATCGGTGGCGACGATGTCGTCGAGTTGCTAGTGCTCGTCGCGATAGTCGTAAATGTGGTCGATGTAGTTGATGTGGTCGATGTAGTTGATGTAGTTGACGTATTTG
>VGAB01000021.1 GCA_016870935.1 Actinomycetota bacterium
GCCTGGTTGTCGCCCTGTTGTTCGCAACGGGGTTGAGCGCGATCTTGAATTCGATTCTCGGCTAGCGCGCGAACCACTCGAGCCATTGGCGACGATCAGTCGGGGTGAACACGGGGTTCGTCTCAAGGACTGTTTCGAGCGATGCGGTCGGCGCGGCCGAATATTGATGACCGGGGCAGACGATGGTCTGATGCGGCATGGCGGCAAGAGTCTGCAAACTTTCGTACATCAAAGCCGGGTCCGAGCCGGGCAAGTCGGTGCGACCGCAGCCCTCCAGAAAAAGTGTGTCACCCGCGACCAATCTGTTCGCGACGCGGAAACACTGGCTTCCGGGGGTGTGGCCCGGGGTGTGCACGAACGTGATGTCGATCTCGCCGACCGAGATTTTGTCGCCGCCCTGATGTTGGATCAAATCTTTTTCGTCGACTCCCGTCGTGCGCACGACCCACTTTGTTTCGTGCTTGTTGATGTGAATCGGCACGTGCCGTTTTTCGAGCAGCGCCGCGACGCCTTCGATATTCATGCCCATCATCGAGCCGCCGACATGGTCGGGGTGGTAGTGGGTGGCGAGCACGCCGGTCAATCGCATTTCGTCGTCGTCGACGATCTGCATGATTTCACCGACGGCATAAGCAGGGTCGACCACGACGCACTCGCGAGTCTGCCTGTCACCGATCAGATAGACGAAATTGACCATCTGTTGGGCTAGCTGGTCGTGACCCGCAAAGTCTCGCCCCGACAACAATTGCCGAAAGTACAGTCGCTCGTTCCCAGCCGAGATCACGTCGCGGCTCGCTCCCGGCGAAAGTCGAGAACCTGGTAGACCAATGTCGCAATCAACACGATCGCCCACATCGTGCTGAAGCTTTCGAGGGCGATGCTGTTTCTTCCGACTTCACGAACGAACGGAATAGGTGCGAGCGATATTGCGACAACAACAATCAACAAATAGTTGTAGAACTTTGCGTACGAAAATCTTGACTTCGCGTGACTCTCATCGACCAAAAAATTACGATCGCTAATGATCAACGCCGCAATCACCAACACAAAAACTGAATAGTAATTCGATGAATAAGCAGGTAACAGCGTTGGCAAAATCAGCGCAATCGTTATGGCCCGACTAAAGCTTGATTTGGTTTTAAGGAAGAAAAATATAGCTACCGTGATCGCTGTTAAAAGAAAAGCGATCTGGTTGTAGTTTGACTCGAACAATATTCCGTCGAGGGCGGTTCTTAGAGAGTGATTAACGGGAAAGACTACTGACCCCGACGGACTGTACTCTCTCAAGTTCTCGAACCATGATTCGAGTTTCTCGCCGTACTTTCCAGGCAAAAAGAGAAATGAAACAAAGAATGACACCGCTCCAAGCGAGGCGGAAATCATGGCTGTTCGGTACTGACGCAGAGCGATAAGAGCAAAGCCGACAAGCGCATATTGAGGTCTAATTGCGGACGCGCCGACGAGTCCTGTCACTGTCCAAATGGCGTGACCGTCGCGTACGCCCAGAGTGAACAAAAGCAGAAATGGGACAGCGAATCCGACCGTATTCCCGCGATCAAAAACGCTGATTAAAGGCTGCGCAAAAACAGAGAGGAGAACAAGTGCGAGAACTAGATCCTTTCGATTTCGCAATTGAAATGCGGTATAAATTGCCGGGAAGGCTGCACAGACGGATAGAGCGATGAGATAGCAGTAAAGCGCGACTTGTATGCCGAACTGGGATGCGATGAGTTTTGCAAAATAGTTTGGAATAAGTCCTGTGGGCGTGTAAGCCGCCGTACTATTCGTCCACACGTCGGGGTATTCGTCAGTAGGAAGTGCATATCTCAGGTCTTGGAAATCGCCGAAGCTATGTGCTCCTAGACCCGAGTCGAAACGCTCCATGTCGCTCACCTTGAAGCTCAGGGCCTGAGTTATCGGTTGGTCGTAATAACTGCCGAGAATCAAGATTCCTGCGAACGAGATGCCGAGCAAAATCAGCATCAACGAGATCAGGCGTTGGCCCCAGATATTGATTTCTGATTCGGCGACTTGGTTCATGTGGCGAGAACCTAGCCTAGGTTCGATGCTTAGTCCCTTGCGCTATGGGGTTGTCGGTGTGGGGATGATGGGGTGCGAACATGTTCGTAATCTCGCGGCGATCGACGGGTGCGAGGTCGTGGCGATCGCCGACCCGCATCAGCCCAGTCGGCAAAATGCCTTGCAGTTAGCGCCGTTGGCCACCGAATACCTCGACTATCGGCAAATGCTGCAAAAAGAAAAACTTGATGTGCTGGTGATCGCCTCGCCGAACTTTCATCATCGTCAGGTGCTCGCCGACGCGCTCGAATATGACTTGCATTTGTTCGTCGAAAAGCCGCTTTGCATCACGGCCGACGAGTGTCGGCAAATCATCGAGATCGATCGCCGTGCGGGCAAAAAAGACCGAGTCGTGTGGGTCGGTCTCGAATATCGATTCATGGCACCCACCGCGAGGTTGATCGCCGAGGTGGCAAATGGCAGTTGCGGCAAGTTGAGGATGATCTCAATACGCGAGCATCGGTTTCCGTTTCTGAAGAAAGTCGACGACTGGAATCGCTTCAATAGGTTCACGGGCGGCACATTGGTCGAAAAGTGTTGTCATTTTTTCGACCTGATGACTTTGTTGGCCCGAGCCCAGCCGAGCAAGATCTACGCCTCGGGCGAGCAAAGCGTAAATCATCTCGACGAGATTTACGACGGTGCGCACCCCGACATTCTGGACAACGCCTTTGTGACGATCGACTTCACGAATGGCGTGAGGGCGATGCTGGATCTTTCGATGTTCGCCGAAGGCGGAAAGAACGAGCAGGAGATCTGCGTGGTCGGCGACGAAGGCAAGATCGAGGCGCTGATGCCTGAGTCGGTGGTTCGAATCGGTCGACGCGACGCCGGTCGGGCGGGTGTCAAAGAAATCAAAGTCGAGCAAGAGCATTCGGTGGTCGCCGGTCTGCACGCGGGGGCGTCGTTTGTCGAGCACGTCGAGATGCAACGCGCGATCCGAAAAAAGTCGCCGAGCCTCGTCACGCTTCAAGACGGCCTGATCAGCGTGGCCGTCGGTCAAGCCGCACAACTGAGCATCGCCGAGGGGCGAGTGGTCGACTTCGGCGAAGTTTTGAACTAGCCCAAGAAAGTTTTCAGCACTGCCTCACGAATTCGGTCCGGTTTGTCGGTACGCCGTTCGTGTTTGTCCATCGACTCAGAGAGCTTGATCAGCCCGTTGATGCCGATATATCGCAACGGTTCGATCTCCCATTTTCGCGAGGGCTGGTTGACCCACGGCAGGCGAGTCAGTTCATGATCGGCTTTGCGAATCAGATGGGCGAGGGTCCGTGCGGCGAGATTGGTCGCCGCAACGCCATCACCGACATAGCCGCCGAGCGATGCAAGCCCAGATTGCTCGTCGAAGTTGACCGAGGGTTGCCAGTTTCGCGGCACCCCGAGGGGGCCACCCCAGCGGTGGGTGACCGCGACCTCCGTGCTCACGGGAAAGACCGAATGCATCGAACGGATTATCTTGTCGTGAATTCTTTGATTGGTGTCGAAGCCGGGCTTTATTCGTGACGCGAAATGGTAAGGGGCGCCGCGCCCGCCGAAGGCGATGCGATTGTCGGCGGTGAGTTGTGAGTAGATGATCATGTTGCGCGCATCGTGGTAGGTCTCGCGGTTGTGCCAATTGAGGCGCGCAACCTGGTCGGTCGTTAGCGGCGCGGTCGCGACCATGTATGAATAGAGCGGCGCAAGCAGACGACGATGGTCGGTGATCTGCGAGGTGTAACCCTCGGTGGCGCGAACGACGACATCGGCGCGATACTCGCCGTTCGCGGTGCGAACACTTTTGGCGCGGAATTCGGCGACCCGAGAATTCTCGAAGATTTCGACGCCCAGCCTCAGCACCGCCGAGGCCAGACCGCGAACCATTTTCAACGGATGAACCACGGCGCAATGTGGCGTGTAAGAGGCGAGCACGAGGTTCGGCACGCTCAGTCGGTCACGCATCTCGTCGGATGAAAGCAGGCGATAGTGCTCCTCGCCGAACCCGAACCGCCGGGCTTCCTCGATTTCGTCTTTGACTCGTTGCGCCTGAACAGCGTTGGTCGCACCGTGCAGGGTGCCGCCACGATGAAAACCGCACTCGATTTTTTCGGCGCGGATCACCCGCTCAATCTCGTCGATTGTCGCAAAACTATGGCGGTACATTTCGACGGCCTGGGCGCGACCGAAAGAACTTTCAAGATCGCCGAGCGACATCGGCAGAAATCCGCTGACCCAACCCCCGTTTCGACCGCTGGCACCAAAGCCGACCCGTTGCGACTCGAAAATGGCGACCTTGATCGCCGGGTCGTGCTCTTTCAGGTAATAGGCCGTCCAAAGACCACTGAAACCCGCGCCGATGATCGCGACATCGAAACTGCGTGAGGGATCAACCCTCGGCTCGGGGACGACCAGCTCTTCGGCCGTATCTTGCCACAGCGAGATCAAAGCGTCGCGGCCCACAGTCGACGAATCTCGGGCTCGGGGTCGCTTACACTCGACCGCTTTGTCGAGATCTGCAGCGTTTCGCGATTTTCGTCGTCGAACGCTGGCCATGAAACACGGCCAGATCGAGCGAACTCGAGCAGTTCGGCGGTAAAAATCTGCGAGATCTGTTTTCGCGTCGGGTCGCTGCCCGTGAACATTTCTACGCTCGGCGCCTCGAGATTACCAAACATGAACGGCAAATCAAGGGCGTGACAGCAGCCGAGCGCCCCGTCGAAGACGGGTGTCGGCCAGGTGAACCAATACATCCAGGTCTCGGTTTCTTGGCTTCGTCCCTCGGCAAGCCGCCAAGCAGGGAAGCGAAAGTTTTGATCTGTCTGCATCGCGGCGATCATTTGCGCTGGCGAGTGGTTCGGCCTCAATCGCGAGTACGTCTGCCAGGCTTCATCGGCCCGATTGCCGAAAGTTTTTTGAAAGATGTTCTTCGCGGCATCGATGGCCATTTGCCCGCTTTGCGGGTTTAGCGCGACCCAAAGACGATTCTCGTCGCGATTGGTGCCGATCACCATCGGTATCCCCGAACTTGCCGAGGCCGAAAACACGTCTTCGGGCAGATCTTCGCCACCACATGTGGGGGTGAAAGTTGAGATGTAGTTCTCGACTTCGGCGAACATTTTCGCCGTAGCGGCGAGGACGTCTTGGCACGGCAAGAGTTCGAGTTCGTCGATCGTCGAGCAACTTGCCGCCGCCAAAAATTGTTGGGTCGCGATCTCGGCCTCGCGCTTCGTGCGCAATTGCAACAGCGACGGGCTCATCGCCCATGCTTGCTTGAAAAGACCACGAGAGCCTTGCGACGCCGTCAGGGCGACGACGCTGCTGCCGCCCGCAGACTCACCAAACACCGTCACATTTGCCGGATCGCCACCGAATGTCGAGATGTTTCGGTTCACCCAGCGCAAAGCGCTGATTTGGTCGAGTAGACCGAAACTGCGGGTGCCGATGAAACCGAACGGGCCGAGGCGATAGTTGATCGACACGAGCACGACCTCGCCGAGACTGACGAGGTTTTTGCCGTCGTACCAACTGGTCGCAGCCGTGCCGTTGGTGAACGCCCCACCATGAATCCAAAACAGAACGGGCAACGGTTTGTTGGGCTTCTTCGGTGCCCAGATGTTCAGGTACAAACATTGCTCGTCGACGGGGATCGTCTTGGTGCCGAGGATTTCATCCATGAAGCCTGGTACCTGCGGTGATTGCGCACCGAAACTTACCGCGTCGACTTGGGCCGCGTAACTGATGATGTCTTGCGGCTCACGAAAACGGTCTGCCTTGGCGTATTGAATACCCAAAAATTGCATGACATTGTCGCCGACATCGATGCCACTAAAGCGACCCGCTTTGCTGTCGATGATTGTCACGACACAAATCTAATCGTCGATGGTTAGATTTGGTTGCGTGCTCGTGCGCAATTTTGCCGATTTATCATCTAAGTTTTGGCGTTGGTTGCGAATCAACGCGGCGATCAGCACGGGATCACGCCAAGCGAAGAAATTCGGCAAGTTCGGCGAGAATTCGCTGATCCTCTTTCCGACGACGACGATCTTCAACCAGCGATACATACATATCGGCAATGAGACGATGATCGGCGAGCATGTCGCCCTTTCGGCCGGAATGATCGAAGGGCAGGTCTGCTTGACCGACCCGGTCGTCAAAATCGGTGACAGATGTCTGATCGGTCGCGGTTCTGGAATCGTCGGGCATTACTCGATTGAAATCGGTGACGATGTCTGGACCGGACATCACGTCTATATCACCGACCAAAGTCACGGATACGAGGATGTGACTCGACCAATCTCGGCACAATCACAACCGGAACGCGCCGTGAAGATCGGCGACGGATCGTGGCTCGGTCACGGAGTCGTTGTTTTGCCCGGCGCGATTATCGGAAAAAACGTCGCCGTCGGAGCCAATTCGGTGGTGACGGGCGAGTTGCCCGACTATTGCGTCGCTGTTGGCGCGCCGGCGCGGGTGATTCGAAGATACTCGGCCGAGACCGGGTGGTCGGCGAGAAATTTCAGATCGAAAGATCGATAGGTGGTTTGCAGGCGGGCATCTCGTTGTCGGCGGCAAAGGTGGCGATTTTCTCGCTGATCGGCAGACCCTCGATGGGCGTCTCGGCGAAGCGAAGGTTGATCCCCGAGCGCAGGTCGTCGGCGAAATCGCGTCGATCCGCAATATAGATCTCATAGTCGTCAAGCCACAGCGTGACAAGTGCGATGCCTTTCGGGTCGTTCGGCAACTGCGCTCGAAATTCGTCGACGAATCGCTGCATCGTGTCGGTCGCTTTGTCGACGAGCATGGCCCGTTCAGCCAGAGCGTTTGGCCCCAGATCATCCACGATTCGATAGTCGGCCAAATCCTTTCGTTCTTGTTGAGAGAGCGAACATCGTTCTTGGGCCCGCGCGGCCCACTGTCGATCTTCGAATTTGTTGACCGACTCTTTGGTCGCGAAAAACAACGCATAGACCCACATCGCGACGATCAACAGAATCACGATGCCGAGCAGACTTTTGGTTATTGTTTTCACCTCGCACAACGATACGACCCGGGGCGGACTGCTAGAAATAGTCAGTGGTTTCGGTCGTAGATGAAAGTGTGACCTCCGACTCGCCGAATTCGGAGGCCAAGTCGCGACTCAAGGAAGCCGCGGGTCTGATCGCCAAGATCGTCAAGTTTCATCCGCGTTTGTTCGTAATCGCGGTCTCCGGTGCCGCCCTGTTCGCCGTATGTACGGTCGCGTCGTCTATCGGCTTGCGGTGGGTGATCGACGAGGTGATTCTGGTGCGTTTCAACGAGAACCGAAGCGACGCAGGTGCGCTCGCGATCGGGTCGGCGATCATCATCGGCATCGGTTTGCTGCGCGCCTTTGGCGTCGTGATCAGACGAAGCTTCGCCGGCAAGACCGAGTGGCGCACCGCCGAAACCATCACCGATCGGGTTTTGGACCACGTCGTGGCTCAACCCGTCAAATGGCATCGGTCGAGAATGACGGGTGACATCGTCGCTCGTTGCGGCATCGACTCGGACGCGAGCGTGTCGATACTGGCCCCACTTCCATTTTCGAGTTCAGTGCTGGTGATGATGGTCGTCTCGGCGGCATGGATGCTCTACGTGGACATAACGCTCGGCGTGGTCGCCGTCTGTGTGTTCCCAATTTTGTTGTCTTTGAACATCGGCTACCAACGACGAATTGATCGGTATTACAACCAGGCACAGAAAGAACTCGGCACGCTTTCTGAGGCGGTTCACGAAAGTTTTGACGGGGTGATGGTCGTGAAGTCGTTCGGTGCCGAGCAGCGGGAAACCGCTCGACTCGCCGACATCACCGCGCGGTTGCGCGACGCTCGAATCGACGCGGTCGCGATCAGGTCGATGTTCGAAGCGATGCTCGATGCCATACCAACATTGATCAATATCGCCCTGATTGTTTTGGGGGCGCTTCGTGTCAAGTCTGGCGACATGACCGTCGGAGAACTATCGAGTTTCATCTACCTGTTTTCGTTGTTGATGTTTCCATTGCGGATTATCGGTTACCTTTTTTCGGAAATTCCGCATTCTGTCGCCGGCTGGCGCCGGGTCAACGAAGTTTTGAGCGAACCGATCGGCTCCGACCCGGCACTAAAAATTTCCAGATCGCCGCAGGATGTCGCTATTCAGATTGAGAACCTCTCTTACGCGCACAATCACGGCTCAAAAGTGATCGACGGTCTTTCGCTGAAAGTCATGAAGGGCGAGACGGTCGCCCTCGTCGGTGCGACAGGTTGCGGCAAGACGACCCTGCTTCATTTGATGACCGGATTGCTTGAGCCTTCGGGGGGATCGATAAGCGTTGGTGACGGAGGCGTCGCCCTGGTGTTTCAAGAGGCGTTTTTGTTCGCCGACACTCTTGCCTACAACATCACCCTCGGTGCCGAGATTCCTGCTGAGCGCCAAGAGAGGGCGATCGACATCGCACAATGTCGTGAGTTCGTCGACGCCCTTGAAACCGGTCTCGACACGACGATGGGAGAGCGAGGAGTGAGTCTGAGTGGTGGACAACGCCAGCGTGTCGCCCTGGCCCGCGCGATTGCCCACGATCGCGCCTTGTTGTTGCTCGACGACACAACTTCTGCCTTAGACCCCGCCACCGAGGCGAAAGTGATCAACAACTTGCGTTCGCTCGCCGGAAGGCAGACGGTTCTGGTCGTCGCATCAAGGCCGTCGACGATCGCTCTGGCCGACGAGGTGTTGTTCATGGCTGATGGACGAATTTCTGATCGAGGTACCCATGATGAGTTGCTGCGACGGAGCCCCAAATATCAAGAGTTGATCCGTGCGTTCGAAGATGATCGTCAGAAGAAATGAAGAGAAAATTCAGATGAACGAACCAGTCGGAAGATTCACCACCGCCAAGACGATCAACCGGGGTTTCGGCGTTGCTCCCGCTCTTTCAAAGGGCATCGGCGTGACATTCGTTCTTGCGGTTGTCGGTTCGCTGGCACGCGTCGTGATACCGGTGACGATTCAACAGACGATCGACAAGGGTCTTCGACCAGGCGATGTTCGAATCGGTTTCATCGTTCAGATGGCGATCGTCGCCGCCGTCTGCGTCATGGTCGCCTCTGTGGCGCTGCGACAGGCCGTGTTTCGGCTGGGCGTGGGCGCAGAAAACGGTCTCTACACGATGCGGGTGAAACTTTTCGAACACATTCATCGATTGAGCCTTGCCGACCACAACGACGAGAGGCGTGGCGCGTTGGTGTCGCGGGTGACGAGCGACATCGAGACGTTGACGATGTTTTTTTCGTGGGGCGCCTTGGTTTGGCTTCTCGACGGCTCGTTGATGGTCGTGGTCGCCTGCGTAATGCTTTCGTACGACTGGATACTGGCGCTGGTCGCGTTCGCTGTCTCTGCGCCGCTTTATTTCGTGCTTCGCAACCTGCAACGTCGCCTCGTGGCGGCATACGACATCGCCCGCGAGAACAACGCCGAGCTGCTCGGCTCGATCAGCGAATTGGTCGCGGGTACCGAGACGCTTCGCGCCTATCAGGCACATGCGCCAATGTTGCGCAAGAGCAAGCAGGCGGTGCGCAAGCGCGCAGATGCACAGATTCGCGCGGGCGTCATCGGCGCGTTTTTGTTTCCCTCGGGAGAGGTCTTTGCCGTGTTCACGATCGTGGCGATTGTTTGTGTCGGTATTTTCAGAGGTGTCGACAGCGGCCTGACCGCCGGCTCGATGGTCGGTTTCGTGTTTTTGACCTATCGTTTTCTCGAACCGATTGCCGAGTTCACCGAGGTCGTGGACCAAACACAGACTGCTGTTGCCGGGTTGCGACGGGTGTTGGGAGTGCTCGACACTCCGATCGGGCCACCGCAAGCCTCGAATCCTCTCGCGCTGCCGAATCGAGACCTGAAGATCGAACTCAAAGATGTAAGTTTCTCATACAGTTCGCGGCTCGATACTCAAGACGACGACCTGCCCGTGCTTCGTCAGATCAACCTCGAGATTCCGGCTCACCAGCATGTCGCGTTAGTGGGCGAATCGGGCTCGGGAAAAACGACCCTCGCTCGGCTGATCGCCCGACTCGCCGACCCGACGATCGGCTCGGTATCGCTGGGTGGGGTGAACTTGAAGCGGGTGGCCAACGACGAGTTGCGACGTCGATTGGTCGTCGTTCCGCAAGAGCCGTTCTTGTTCGCCGAGTCAATTGCGCACAACCTGAAGTTCGCCGCGCCGCATGCCGAACGCGAAGAACTCGAGAATGTGATTTCAAAACTCGAGTTGACAGACTGGATTCGGTCATTGCCCGACGGTCTTGAGACGCAGGTCGGGCAACGCGGCGCGTCATTGTCGGCGGGCGAGCGGCAGTTGGTCGCGCTCGCTCGGGCGGCACTGACGAACCCTGACATTCTGATCTTGGATGAAGCGACTTCGGCGGTCGACGCGATCGCCGAGGTGCGGTTGGCCAAGGCCCTGCAAGCATTGTCGCTTGGCAGAACGACAATTTCCATAGCGCATCGCCTGAGCACGGCCGCGCGCGCCGATCGCGTGATCGTTCTCGAACACGGCCTTGTGAAGGAAGACGGCACCCACGAAGGGTTGATCGCCAAAGGTGGTGAGTATGCGAAGATTTACGCCCAGTGGCTCTCGGCAACATCATCGCAAAAGTGAGCTTGGTTTGATGTTTCGTCGATTCGGGTTGGCCGCATGTTGCCTATTTACTTTTGCGGGTTGTGCGACCGACGCGGACTCGACGGCGATGTGTCAGCAGGCCGACAGATGGAACAGCGTCAGCACACAAATCGCTCTCGCTCTGGACGAGATCGAAACGCTCGAATCTGGTCGGCTTCGCGAAGTGTTCGACCAGGTGCTGCAGACGCTGATTTTGTTGAACCAGTCGTCGCCGCGCGAGATTCGCGCCGACAGCGAATTGCTGTTGAACACCTACGGCGCACTGTCAGATGCACTGGAACGAATTGACTGGCGGGGTGATTTGGCCGAAAAAGACTCGGCGGTCACCAGTGCTGGGGTGAGGCTTTCGTCTGATTCGAACCAACAGGCCCAGGCAAACCTGGCCGAATTTTTCGAAAACAACTGCAGCACGACGATCGAGAAAGCGGTCAACAAGTTTCCGAATGTCGGCACGACGCTGCCCGATCCGATTATTCAGGACGAAAATGTCGAGCCCCCGCCGGCGGGCGCCGACAACGAGACGAGCGTCGTCCGTGCATTTGGGTATGTGGTTGTCGAACGATTCGGCGTCGCGATAACCGACGACCAAGCAGTTTGCGTCGGAGAAAACTTGTTGAAAAATAATTCTGGAGATCCTCTCGTCGTTGACTCGAACTATTGGATTCTGCTGCAGGAAATTTTCAATCAGTGTGAGATCAATGTAGACATCGCCCAAGAGTTGGCAAAAGGCTGAAACCTGCGGATTGCTAGGATTTTTGTCGATGGAATTGTTTTTGTGTCGCCACGCCCAGCCTCAATGGATCGCCGATGGACTTTGTGTCGACAACCCGCCGTTGACCGAACTGGGGCGGCGACAGGCCGATCTCTTGGGCAAGCGTCTAGCACGGGAGAGATTCGACCACATCTTTGTTTCGCCACTTTTGCGCACTCGACAGACTGCCGAGCCCGTGCTGGCGGCTTTGAAACGTGAAGAGGTGATCCAACCTTGGCTTGAAGAGATTCGAAGCCCGGTTTGGCAAGGGTCGCCAGCCGAGCGGGCGAGCAAGGCGTATCGAGAAGAACGAGAGAGATCGGCCCGCGAGCAGTGGCATGGTCTCGAGGGTGGCGAACCGATGAAAGATTTCGTCGCCCGCATTCACGACGGAGCCGAAAAATTTTTGGCCGAACATGGCGTGTATCGAATCGAACATGAGCTTCCGATTTGGCATATTGAAGACCCGGGCGAGCGGATCGCCTGCATCGCCCACGCAGGCACGAATAGCACCGTGATCTGCCACTTGCTCGGCTTGACCCCGACGCCATGGGAGTGGGAGCGCTTCGTGCTCGGTCATGCCTCGATCACGCGTCTTGAGGCCTTCAAAATCGGCGATGGTTATACATTCGCGCTTTCGCCGTTGTCGGATCTGGAGCATATTCCCCGCGAAGATCGAACTTATTGAGAAGTGGCGGAGGATCTCACCTCTCCGCCACTTCGATATCGAGCAGTTGTTTACGGTTGTGGGAGCACTTCCGTTACATGACATGCATCGAGAGCTTTGATTACCGGATACGGATTTATCGCCTCGCCACCGCCCGGGTGAATCTCGAAATGGAGGTGCGAGATTCCGGCGTTGCCGGTTGCCCCCATGTAGCCGATAATTTGACCCGCTCGAACTGCCGAGCCGATCGTGATGCCGGGTGCGAACGAGTCGAGGTGGGCGTAAAAAAAGTAGGTCGAATCTGGCGCAGTCAGACGAAGCGCATTGCCGCTCAACTTTGAATCGGCACCGTACATCTTGGTGATAGTTCCGTCGACCACGGCGTAGAGGGCCAAACCTTTTGGACCAATGATGTCGACGCCGATATGCAGGCGTCCACCAGGTCGGGGTTCGTGCCAACTGTCGACGAACGAGCATCGACCTTGTGACGGAAACACGCTGATTTGCGGGATGCCAAGAGTCGCCAAGTCGGGCAAAACACCCAGGGCGACTGCCGTCGGCAAGTCGACGGCGCCTGTCGCGTTGAGACCGCGGGCCTTCTGGAAGTTTGTCAGCGAAACTGTCGTGGCAACTCCGAAGATGCCGTCGGCGCCGCCTTTGACCTCGATCGAGTTGGCGATCAGTTTTTCTTGCACCAAACGAACCGCATCACTCTTTTGGCCACGAGCCGGCAAAGAATCGATCGTGAGCATCCCATCGATCGGTGTATTCGTCGGCGCGGTTGTTGCCGCGACTGGCGCAACAACTGTTTTGGTTGGAGCCGCGACTGGTGCAACTGCCGGGGTCGATGCCGGGGTCGCTGCCGGGGTGGCCGCAGCCTTTACTTTTTTCGCCTTCGGTTGATCTGCGGCGATGAGACCAAGAAACTTGGCCGTGCGTTCGTCGAGGCGGCCGGTTGGCTTGAAGCCGACGACCTTCTGGAAGTTTTTCAGGGTCGCCTGGGTCGTGGCTGAGAACACCCCGTCTGCGCCACCTCTGAGGGTGAAACCGCGGGCGATGAGGGCCTCTTGCAGACGGACCACCGTGGGGCCTGAGTCGCCAAAAACGGGCAACGCGGCCGGAGCGGCCAATGCGCTTGGCGCCGCCAATGCGCTTGGAGCTGCACCGACACTTGGCACGGCCAATCCGAGGTTCAAAATCGAGCCGACTATGAGACTCGCGAGGATTTTCGTTTTTGCTGACATTTCTGCTCCCTTGTGAGATCCGGTTAAGGGATCGGCACTTGGGGTCAGAACTTGAGAAAAATCTCACCGAAAATGTCTAGTTGACCACTTAAAGTGGTCAAATAAGGCTGTTCAAGCTAAATGACTGCGAATATCGGGGCTTCATTGGTGACTTTGGGTAGCCAGCAAGTCACCATTTGCGGCTGTTGACGCCTAAAGCTCGAGAATTTGACCCAGTCGCGGTTGTACGTGCCAGAAATCGGCCAAGTTACGGAATTTCGAGATTTCGTCTTGACGATTCGAATCTTCGAGTTTTTCACCAAAAGTGGCCCTGATCATCGCGTTGCGCGGGGTGTGTTCATCGCCGACGAACTCGATTACATCGGTGCGGTAGCCGAAGACGCGCATCAGTTGGGCCCGAAACGAGTCGGTCAGAATGTCGCCCAGGCGCTGTTTCAAAATTGGGTTCGTCACAACGAGCGACCAAGGACCGACATCGTTCGACATTTGTCGCTGCAAGTCTTGGTGACAGCAGGGTGCGACCAAGACGATCTTTGCCGAGTTGTGCACCGCCCAAGCCAAAGCGTCGTCTGTCGCGGTATCGCAGGCGTGAAGCGCAAGGACTATGTCGGTGGGGATGTCGTTGAAGTTAGAAATCTCGTCGGCAATGAAATCGACGGATGCGCCCAGACCGAGACTCTGGGCGGCGTCTCGATTTCGCTGGCGACTGTCTTCGCGCCTGTCGATGCCGATGACTTTGTTCGAAATGTTCTGCTCGAGCAAAAACAGGTGGACGGCGAAGGTCAGATATGCGTTGCCGCATCCGTGGTCGACGATCGTCAGCGGCCTCGAAGAAGAAGGCTCGTCAAGGTCTTGTTTTTCGAGCATTGTTTTTACAAGCGGAAGCAATATTCTGACAAATTCTTCGATTTGGATGAACTTCTTGTTCATCGAGGGCTTAATCCGCCCAGTTTTGTCGGTCAAACCCAGGCGAAAAGCAAACTCTGATTCGGGTCGAATCAAGTGGTTGCGTGTTTTGTCATGCGCCAGATCTTGGACGTTTTCAGCGCGCTTAACCGAAACGAGAGGCTCGCCTTTCTTGGTGAAACGGGCGGTGATTGATTCGGTTGTCGAGTCGACAAGAAGGTTTGCGTATCCGGAGTGCCAGAGTTTTTCGGGATCGAAATCAGCGAAATCAATGTTGGTGGTGCGTATTTTGTCTTTGGAAGTCGTGACGAGCTGAAGCTTCACCTCGCGCCCAATTTGAACGGGGCGCAAATGAATCTTTTCGAATTCGGGACTCATATTTCGGCGCCGACCTGAAAATATCGCCCGCACCAATCGCTTCGGGTCGGTGGTGATGCCCAGGGCCAGAGCGATTCTGTCGGCACCTGTCGCCATTTTCTAGATCGCCGTCTGGAGTCGGTCGATACAACGCCAGCCTTGAGATGTGCGACGGTAGGTGTCGGTGCGTCGAAACACCTCGGATGTCGTTTTTTGCCCGGTCGTTTTGGTCCTGCGTTCGACTACAAAATTGCCGTGGGCGGTGCCGTTGCCCTCGTCGGCGTAAAAGGCGAGCGACAAAAAAGCCTCGATCAGGCTGGCGCTGTTGTCGAAATCGTGCTTGAAGCGAGACTCGATTTCGGAGAAGTCGGAGGCGACGAGATTGCCGCTCTCACTGTGTTTTGCGTCGTCAGCGAAGTATTTCTTCAAGTTGGGTAGATCCTTGCGCGACAGCGCATCTTGGTATTGACTCGCCAATTGGCGCAGGTCGAAGTCGGTGGCAAGCGACGCCGGTCGAGGTCCCTCGTCCTGTCCGGCACCTTTGCCGCCGTTCGCCGAGCGCGGGCTCCGACGATTGTCGCGAATGTCGTCGGGCGAGAGACCTGTCTCTGCCGCCGCCAATTGACGCATCAAGCGGATGAACTCTTTTCGTTTGAGCACGCCTTCGTGGGCCGCATACTGAACTGCCAAACCGTCGATCAATCCCGAAATTCGCGTTGCGGATTCGCGGGGGTTCACGCAGTGAAACTCGCCCGATTCATTGCCAGCTCGCAAAACCCTCTCGAATACGGCGATCGACTGCTCGTCCAGATCTTGACTGATTGGTTTCATTTTCGGGTTTCGTAGCGCCTCGCCCCATGCGTCGATCCATAGCATCCATTCGACATCGTCGCTGCCCTCGGGAACATAACTTTCAATCAGTCGCCATAATTTCGCCGCCGCCGTGGGCGCGGCCTCACTGTCGGTTTGCATTTCTCCCAGGTCTTTGCGCGCATAGTGCTCGAATGCGGCGGCCAGCAATTCTTCCTTTGATGCGAAGTGATAGTGGATCAGACTGTTTGAAACGCCCAAACGCTTGGCCACATCGGCGACGCGGGTGCCCGCAAACCCTCGTTCGATCACGACATCGCAGGTAGCCTCAAGAATCTCGATGCGACGTTTTTCGACGGTCTCCTTTTTCACTACTTGCGCACGATACTCATATATCAACGAACTGACCACATTGGGGTCGGCTCTTGGCGGAGGAGATTAGAGATGCGTATTTCGGCGCCACGCTATTTGAGAGTTTCCCAGGCGGCTTTTGTGGCTCTTTACGCGATCATCATTACGGGCTCATTGGTTCGTCTGACTGGGTCCGGTTTGGGCTGTGCCGATTGGCCCCAGTGCAGCGAGTCGAAATTCATCGATGTTTCGACGGGTCACGCTGCAATCGAGCAGATTAACCGATTGTTCACAGGGGTTGTCGCTCTTTCAGTGATCGCTTGTGCGTTGTTTTCGTTTGCCCTGCGACCGAAGCGCCGCGACCTGGTGGGTATGTCGGTCGTTCTCGTGCTCGGAGTCCTCGCTCAAGTTTTGATCGGCGCAGTCGTCGTGCTGACGGGGCTCAATCCGTATTCAAACATCGCCCATTTTCTGGTCAGCATATTTTTGATGTCGGTGGCTTACATGCTTGTTCAGCACGCCAAAATTTTTAAGGCCAGCGACGAACCCGTTTTGCGCGGCGAGCCACTTTTGGCGAGCAACAAGACTGCGCAGGCGGTGAAAGTATTGCTTGCCCTGACCGGCTTGGTCATCGTCGTCGGAACGTTGGTCACGGGCTCTGGTCCGCATGCAGGTGATGAAAAAGCCGTGCGTCTCGGTTTCGCGATGACCGACATCGTGCGAGTGCACGGCATCGCGGTTTGGTTGACAGTGATCGCGTTTTTTGTCGTCGCGATGATGTCGCGCAAGACCCAGGTCGCACGGTCTTTGCTTGGTCGACCATTGGCCAGGTTCGGGGTGGTCCTCGTCGCCCAGGCAGTGGTCGGCTATGCGCAATATTTTCTCGGGGTGCCCGTTGTTCTGGTGGCGATTCATGTCGCGATGTCGGTGCTGGTGTGGCTTGCCGCGCTTGATGTCTATTGGCATTCGAGACTTTCGGCGATGCCGAGTCGTGTGCTTGACTTATAGTCGGCATGAAGAAACCCAATCGGTCGAAATTCAGCCGTTCGAGCCGGTTTGGTCTCGGTTTCGGGTCGCTATTTTTGATTTTTTTCGGGCTGCTTTCGGTGTCCGGCGTGGGCGCGAGCGACTCTGCTGCCAGTGACTACTCAATTATCGCGAGCGTACAAAATCAAACTTTGGTTCAGGGGGTGACGAGTCGTGAGCCCGTCGCGAACGCGTCGGTGACCGTGACGACCCCCGGCGGCGAGGTGATCGGGACGGCAACAACCGACGAACAAGGACTTTGCACCATCGCCGTGCCAACCAGGGACGATTATCTGATCACGCTAGATATCGAATCTTTGCCCGACGGCCTGCAATTGATTGACGCGAACAAATTTCAGGTCTCGATAACGAAAGACCTATTCACGACAAACACCAAGCGGGTCACATTTTTCACCGGGCAGAGCGGCACCGCGGGAGCCACCGAAACGGAACGAATTCTTCAGCGACTCGCCGACGGCATTCGACTCGGTTTGATAATCGCGATGTGCTCGGTCGGTTTGTCGCTGGTCTTCGGCGCAACAGGGCTGACAAATTTCGCGCACGGTGAGATGGTCACTTTCGGCGGTTTGATGGCGTTCTTCTTCAATGTCAATTTAGAGATCCCGATCCTGATTTCGGGGCCGATCGTGATCTTTATGGGAGGACTATTTGGTCTGCTTTTCAACTGGGGCATATTCGCCCGATTGACCAAACGTGGAATCGGATTGATCTCGCAACTTGTCGTCACGGTCGGTCTTTCGATAATGCTGCGCAACATCTATTTGTTTCAATTCGGTGGCCGAACCAAACAGTTGGCGAGTTTTTCGAAGCAGACAAATCTTGAGATCGGGCCGATTGGCATCACCCCCCGAGATTTGACGACGGCAATTCTCGGCGTGATCATTTTGGTCAGCGTCGCCCTGTTTTTGCAGCGGTCGCGACTCGGCAAGGCGATTCGCGCCGTGAGCGACAACGTGCAGTTGGCGTCGGCGACCGGCATCGACACGCGAAAAGTGATCAGGGTGGTGTGGTTCGCCGGTGGTGCACTCGCTGCAACGGGCGGCATTTTTCGCGGTCTCGACGAACAGGTCAGTTTCTCGATGGGTTCCGATCTGCTGTTTTTGATGTTCGCGGGCATCACCCTGGGTGGTTTGGGCTCGGCATTCGGGGCGCTGATCGGGGGCTTCAGCATCGGAATCCTGGTCGAAATGTCGTCGCTCCTCGTGCCCAGCGAGCTGAAGGTCGCACCCGCGCTGTTTATTCTGATCGTCGTTTTGATTGTTCGCCCACAGGGCATTTTGGGCAAGAGTCAAAGGGTGGGCTGAGATGGACTGGAACCAAATCATTCAAAACACCATCCGCGCCGCGGTTGGCGTCGACGCGATCTATTTTGCGATCGCCGCCATCGGCCTGAATGTGCAGTTTGGTTACACCGGTCTTGTCAACTTCGGTCAAGCCGCGTTCATGGCGTGTGGCTCCTACGGATTGGGCGTGACGGCTCAATACTTCGGCATCGGGCTGTGGTGGGGAATTCCGCTCGGAATTTTTTTCGTGATTGTTCTGGCGCTGTTGGTGGGCGTGCCGACACTGCGTTTGCGTGCCGATTATCTGGCGATCGTAACGATCGCCACGGCAGAAATTGTTCGGCTGTTCGTTCGTTCCGTGAAATTCAACAAGGTGTTTGGTGGCACCGATGGCATCAGCAATTACAGCCGTGAATACCGAGAGCTAAATCCCTTCGAACCCGGCGCGACCTACGGCTTTGCTCCTTTCCAATTCAGTGGATACTCGTTTTTCACAATCTTGGTCGGTTGGACTCTGGTTGCGATCTTCTCACTGCTTGTCTGGCAGCTGATGCGCAGCCCATGGGGTCGCGTGATTAAGGGAATCAGGGAGGACGAAGACGCCGTTCGGAGCCTTGGTAAGAACGTCTATCTCTACAAAATGCAGTCGTTGATCATCGGCGGAATCATCGGCATGTTCGCCGGAATGGTCTTGGCTCTCGACCGTGGTACGGTTCAGCCCGACAACTACAGCCGCGATGTGACCTTCTATGTTTTGACAGCTCTGGTTTTGGGTGGTCTCGCCAAGGTTTCAGGATCAGTGGTTGGATCGATGCTGTTCTGGGTGATTTTCGTGCTGTCCGACAACTTCTTACGTGAACTGACAAAAAGCGGCCCACTTCGAATCGGCGACTTCACCGTCATTCAGAGCACCCAAGTTGGTGCGGTCAACTATATGTTCGTCGGAATCGGACTGATGTTGTTGATGTCGTTCAGACCGCAGGGTATTTTCGGCAATCGAAAAGAAATGGCGCTCGATGGTCGCTGAACGCAACTCGAGCGAGGCGGCCCGCGCGGCCCTCGCCGCCCTCGCGACTGTAGAACCTGTCGCAGGTTCGCAAAAGCCAGATCCGATTCTGACCGCCGACGGCATTCGTCGCCATTTCGGCGGAATCGTCGCGGTCGATGTGAAGCATTTAGAAGTTCAACGCGGATCAATAACCGCGCTGATCGGCCCGAATGGCGCCGGCAAAACCACGCTGTTCAATTTGTTGTCTGGTTTCGACAAACCCGATGTCGGCGAGTGGCGATTTGACGGACACAACATGAGCCGCGTGGTCGCTCACAAGACCGCGAGCATGGGCATGGTCAGAACCTTCCAGCTGACGAAGAGTTTGACCAAGATGTCGGTGATCGAGAACATGAAACTTGGCGCGATGCATCAGGTCGGGGAGCATTGGTGGAGCGGTCTCTTCCCGCTGTTGTGGCGCAGCCAAGAGAAGAAAATCGAAGAACGCGCCGACGCACTGCTGACCAGATTCAAGATGGACCACATGCGTAATGAATACGCCGGCACGCTTTCTGGAGGTCAAAGAAAACTTCTCGAGATGGCTCGTGCCCTGATGACTCAGCCGCGATTAGTGATGCTCGACGAACCCATGGCCGGCGTCAACCCTGCTTTGAAACAGAGCCTCAACGAACACATTCGAGGCTTGCGTGACGATGGAATGACGGTTTTGTTCGTCGAACACGACATGGACATGGTGAACGATGTCGCCGATTGGGTTGTCGTGATGGCGGAGGGTGCGCTGATCGCCGAAGGCACGCCCGAACAGATCGGCAAAAACCCGCAAGTTGTCGAGGCTTATCTGGGTTCGCATCAAGGCAGATCTCTGCTGGATAGGCCGGTTTGATGAATCGAAACATTTTGAATGTCGAGCAATTGGTCGCCGGCTACATACCCGAGGTGAACATTCTCAACGGTTGCGACATCACCGTTGCGGCAGGCGAGTTCGTCGGCATCATCGGGCCGAACGGGGCGGGAAAGTCGACCGTGCTCAAGGCGATTCTCGGAGAGTGCAACGTGCGATCGGGCACCGTGACGCTCGACGAGATGAACATCACTGGTCATCGCTCGCACGAACTTGTGGAGCGCGGGGTCGGATACGTTCCGCAAAATCGAAACGTGTTTCCAAGTCTCACGGTCACCGAGAATCTCGAGATGGGTTGCTTTTTGAAGCCGGAGAATTTCAAAACTCGATTCGAGTACGTGACGAATCTGTTTCCGCGCCTGCAAGAACGGGCTGGTGTAAAGGCCAGCTCGCTCTCGGGCGGCGAGCGGCAAATGGTGGCAATGGGTCGGGCGTTGATGATGGAGCCGAAATTGTTGCTGCTCGACGAGCCGTCGGCCGGTCTCTCGCCAGTATTGCAAGACGAGGTGTTCCTGCAGTGCAAGCGAATCAACGCCGAGGGCATAGCGATTTTGATGGTTGAGCAGAATGCTCGCAGATGCCTGCAGGTTGCAGATCGCGCCTATGTGTTGGACCAGGGCAAGAACGCCTACACCGGAAGTGGTCGCGATCTTCTGGCCGACCCGAACGTGATCAAGCTCTATCTGGGCACTTTGGCTAAGGCCACTGGGGGATAAGAAAAGGCCCTGGACTTTCGTCCAGGGCCCGTTCTCTTAACTAATTCGGATTATTGGTTACTTACCAGCGTCAAAGTTCTCGCCGAGTGCGTTACCAATGTTTCCGTCGACGCCGTAGACCTTCTTCGCGCGAGGACCTACACCGTTCTCCACCATTGTGCGGAGAATGCGTGAGCCTTCGTCGAAGGTGATCAACACGATTGCGTCTGGGTTAGCAGCCACGACCTCGCCGACTTCGGCATCGAAGGTTGTTGCCTTCGGGTCGTAGATCTTCTTACCCTTGACTTCTACACCTGCTTTGGTGAGAACTTCCTCGACCACATTGGCAAGACCGGTGCCGTAGGCATCGTCAAGAGCCAAGATGTAAACCGACTGGTTGCCGTCACCGACGATTACCTCGGCAAGAACCGCACCCTGGAGGTTGTCCGGTGGCGCGTTGCGGAAGTAGAGGCCGTTGTCTGCGTAGTCGGTCAACTTCGGCGACGTGTTCGCTGGGCTGAACTGAACTACACCGGCAGCAGTGATCTTGTCGATAACCGTGAGAGATACGCCCGATGATGCGGCACCGATGATGGCGTCAACACCTTCTTTGAGCAGACGGTCAACGGTCACGCTGGCTGTGTCGGTTGAAGTGTCACCCGAGTCGCCCGCGCTGTACTCGACCGGCTTGCCGAGAATGCCGCCGTTTTGGTTGAGCACGTCAATTGCGTACTCGACACCGGCGATCATTGGCGCACCAAGGAATGCAAGGCTGCCCGTTTCTGGGAGCAAGCCACCGATCTTCAGAACGCCGTTGCCCTTGCGGGAAACACCGGTCTTCGAAAGTGGCAATACTGCCGATTCTGGGGCGTTGGCAAGTTGGTAAGTGGTCAACGAGTCATCAAGACGGTTGCCCGCACCAAACTGAAGGATGCCGTACGAAGCCTCGAGCGGCTCGCCGTTTCCGTTCAGCGTGTTTGGTCCAGAGAAGCCGTCAAAGTCGACATCGCCCTTGGCCTTGACAGTTGCGATGCAATCTGCCCAGGTTGCTGGCGAGCACTTCGTGCCCTCTTTTGAAACAGCGACCAATTGGTCAGCGAGAGCGCTGCCGTCGGTGCCTGCTGCCTCTGCTGCAAGAGCGATCAACAACACTGCGTCAAACGACTCAGCGGTGTAGTTGAAGTCTGTGAGCGCTTCGTTGCCTTTGCCGGTCCAGAACGCATTGACTGCATCCTTGAACTCTTGGGTCAACTCAACAAGTGGAGTTGTTCCCTTCATGCCTGCCAACTCGCTGCCAGTTACATCCTCAACCGTGGTGGTTGTCTCTTCTGGAGCGGTTGTTTCTTCTGTCGCCGCATCGTCATCGCTGCCGCAGGCGCCAGCCAAAAGGCTGAGACCAACGACAAGCGCGCCGAAACGACGTGCTGTGTTTTTCTTCATTTATTTTTCTCCCCCTAGGAGTAGGGCGACTTACGGTCGCCCTTAGGTTTGAACTTTTGAGCCTATTGGCGTTTTAGTCGATGTTTCTACGCCTTAAACAACAATTTCTCGGAGTCTTATCTGTTATTTGAACGAGTTTGCGGCCTTGCTTAGTCGGTCGTTGATCGCTCTTCCGAGGCCCTTGTTCGGTGCGAGAACCGCGACAATAACGTCGATTTTGTCATGGTCGGCCTGGCGCAGGCTGTCGTACAAGACATGCGCGTATCGCTCAAGGTCGGTCGAGTGGTCAAGCACCCTGGTACTTTTGCCCTGCTTCACAAAGTCATCGCGCTGTCGCTTGGCGTCGGCGTCATCCGCGGCGAGAACTACTCGACACTTGGGGGCGTAGTGCTTGTCGAGCATGCCGGGGGCGCGATTTTCACCCGTCGCTTCAACCACGGTGACTCGGCATGCATTTCGAATTTGTTCGACGGAAATTGCGCCGGCCCTGAGCAACTGGGGTGGGTGTGTGGTGCAATCGACGACGGTTGATTCGAGACCGATCGTGCACTCGCCACCGTCGAGAATCAGACCAATCTCCTCGCCGAGATCTTCGACGACATGCTGCGCCGAGGTCGGGCTCACCTTGCCGAACTTGTTGGCAGACGGCGCGACGATCGCCGAACCCAGGACCAACAGCAGATTTCTGGTCACATCGTGGCTCGGGC
>VGAB01000022.1 GCA_016870935.1 Actinomycetota bacterium
AACCGCGAGAACCAACCGTTGCCGTTGATCATCCGCAAGTCTGACGGTGGATACAACTACGCCACGAGTGATCTGGCGTGCGTGATCGACCGGGTCGAGAGATTGCGCGCCGATCTGCTGATCTATGTCGTCGGTTCGCCGCAGGCGCAACATCTGGAGATGGTCGCCGCGGTCGCCGGCCAGGTCGGTTGGTTGAAGCCACCGTGCGAGATGGTGCATGTCGCGTTCGGCAATGTGCTGGGTGCAGACAAAAAAATGCTCAAGTCGCGCAGCGGCGACGCCGTGAAACTTGACTCCCTTTTGACCGAGGCCGTCGAGCGGGCGGCGAACGCGGTGACCGAAAAGAACCCCGAACTCTCGTCGCAGACGAAAGCCGAGGTCGCCAGTTTTGTCGGTCTCGGGTCTGTGAAATATGCCGATCTCTCGACCGACCGCGTCAAGGACTACATCTTCGACTGGGAGCGAATGCTCTCGTTCGACGGCAACACCGCGCCCTACCTGCAATACGCGCACGCGCGAATCTGCAGCATTTTTAGACGGGCGAATATCCAGCGCGAGTCGGCGAAAAAGTTCACGCCGAAAATATCGCATGCCGCCGAGCGCGCCTTGGCGCTGCGGCTTCTGCAGTTTGATTCGGCGGTGTGGGACACGATCGACAAATACAGTCCGCATCGTTTGTGCACGTATCTTTTTGAATTGGCGACATGCTTCTCGTCGTTCTACGAGCAGTGCCCCGTATTGAAGGCGACGGGTGAAACCGAACGCGACAGCCGATTGATGCTCTGCGACCTCACCGCCCGAACCTTGCAGACCGGTCTTGACTTGTTGGGCATCAACGCCCCGGAGCAGATGTGAGCCGAATAGCCAGACATCTGTTGCCCGATTCGGCGGCGACGAACAAGGCTGGTCGTCTCGAGATCGGCGGGTGCGACCTCACCGACATTGCGCGCAAGTTCGGCACACCGACATTCGTCTACGACGAAAATCATCTGCGCGCAAGATGCCGCGAGGCCGTCGCCGCGTTCGGCGAACAGCGCGTGATCTATGCGACGAAAGCTTTTTTGTGCGGGGCGATGGCGCGTCTCGCATTCGAGGAGGGTTTGTTGCTGGATGTCGCGACCGGCGGCGAACTTTATGTCGCGTTGCACGCGGGGGTGCCCGGTTCGGCCTGCGTCATGCACGGCAACAACAAGAGCCTCGAAGAATTGAAGATGGCGATCGATGCCGGCGTGCGACACATCGTCGTCGACAACTTCGACGAACTCGACCGACTGGACGCGTTGCATAAAAATGGCGGTGCTCGGCCGAGAATTCAACTTCGCATCACGCCGGGCGTCGCGGTTCACACCCATGAGTTCATCGCCACCGGGCAGGACGACTCGAAGTTCGGTTTCAACCTGCGCAACGGCGATGCGCACCGCGCCGTAGAAAGGGCGAGAATTTCGACGAGCGTCGAATTCAACGGCATTCATTGTCACATCGGCTCGAATGTCTTCGCCTCGGAGAACTTCGCCCAGGCGGCTCAGATCATGGTCGACTTCGCCAATCAATTGGCTATAGACGAGTTGACCCTCGGTGGCGGGCTCGGGGTGGCGTATCTCGAAAACGAGCATGCGCCCTCGATCACGCAATGGTCGCAATCCCTTGCGCAGGCCACGAAATCTCTGAAGAAAGCGACGAAGGTTTTTGTCGAGCCTGGTCGGGCGATCGTCGCCAGTGCGGCGGTGACGCTGTACACGATCGGGTCGATCAAACATCTGGAGGGGATTCGCACGTATGTCGCGGTTGACGGTGGAATGAGCGACAATCCGCGTCCTGTTTTGTATGACTCGGGTTACGAGGCTTTCTTGCCGGCGCGCGTCGAGGACGATCGAGTCGAAGCGGTGCGCGTGGTCGGCAAGCACTGTGAGAGCGGCGATGTGTTGATCAACGAGGCGATGTTGCCGAAAAATTATTCGGTCGGCGATTTGTTGGCGACGCCGGTGACTGGCGCCTACGGGCACAGCATGGGTTCGAACTACAACAAGGTCACGCGACCGCCCGTCGTATTCGTGCGCGACGGCGTTGCGCGACTCGTTGTTCGTCGCGAGACCTACGCCGACCTCGTCGGTTTGGACGTCGCAGATAGCGTGAAGACATGACTTCTCGCGCACAGGCACATGAAGTTCGCATCGGGGTGCTCGGGTACGGCGTGGTTGGTTCTGCTTTCGTCAAGTTGGTCGAGCAGCAGTCTGACCAGATAATGGCACGCAGCGGAGTGCGCCTTGTCGTGACGAAAGTTTGTGTGCGCGACCCGAAGAAAAAACGTCAATTGCCGCGCGGCGTCGAGTTGGTGACGGATCCGAGCGCCGTCGTTCGGTCGGCCGACGTTGATTTGGTCGTCGAGGCGATGGGTG
The DNA here is from genome assembly GCA_016870935.1 of Actinomycetota bacterium. Classification (GTDB taxonomy): domain Bacteria; phylum Actinomycetota; class Acidimicrobiia; order Acidimicrobiales; family Ilumatobacteraceae; genus BACL27. The sequence goes on from VGAB01000022.1 coordinate 2,397, forward strand.
GCATCGAACCGGCGGCCGCGACGATCGCCGAGGCTCTCGGCAAACACAAACCCGTCGTGACGGCGAACAAGGCGTTGCTTGCGCACCAGGGCGCAGAATTGTTCGCCGCGGCCGACTCGGCGTCGACCGATCTGCTGTTCGAGGCGGCGGTTTGCGGCGGAATCCCGTTGATCAGGCCGTTGCGAGAAAGCCTGCGCGGCGAGCCGATCCTGCGGGTGATGGGCATCGTCAACGGAACCACGAATTTTATTCTCACCAAGATGAGCGAAGTCGGCGCCGACTACGCAGACGCGCTGGGCGAGGCGAAGAAATTGGGTTTTGCCGAGGCCGACCCGACCGCCGATGTCGAGGGTCATGACGCAGCGGCAAAGATCGCGATCATCGCCAGCATCGCCTTCGGCACCGTCGTGCGAGCCGAAGATGTGTTCGCCGAGGGCATCAGCAAACTCACGGCCGCCGACATAACCATCGCGCGAAAGTTCGGCTTCGCGGTGAAATTGCTCGGCGTCGCAGAACTCGACGAGACAAGCGCAAAGATCTCGGTTCGCGTGCACCCCGCGTTGGTGCCGCTGAATAATCCGTTGGCGTCGGTGCGCGAAAGTTTCAACGCCGTGTTGGTCGACGGCAAGTCGTCGGGTTCGCTGATGTTTTACGGACGCGGCGCCGGCGGAGAGCCCACCGCCTCGGCCGTGCTTGGCGATGTGATCGACGCGGCGATCAATCTGCGCAAAGGCACCCACGCACCGCTGGGTGTTTTCGCGAAGGCCGCGCTCAAGCCGATGAGCGAGTTGAACTGCGAATACATGATCGGGTTGGAGGTGGCAGACAAACCGGGTGTGCTGCATTCGGTGACCGGTGTGTTCGCCCGAAACGGCGTGAGCATCAGGGCCGCCGAGCAGGACGGAATCGGGGCCGACGCACGGTTGGTGTTCTTGACCCACGAGGCCAACGAGGCGGCGGTGCAGAATTGCCTGCGCGAATTCAAGTCGCTGGATGTCGTGAAGCACGTCGGCGCACTGTTGCGGGTCGTCGCCAACTCGAAGTAATGCAATATATTTCGACCCGCGGCTCGGCGCCGACGATCGGTTTTCAAGACGTGCTGCTGGCGGGTTTGGCGCGGGACGGCGGCCTGTATGTGCCCGAGCAGTGGCCAAAGTTGCCCTCTGGCGCGCAGACAGCGACGAAAAGTTATGCGACACGGGCCGCCGAGGTCATGTCGCCGTTCATCGGCCAAGAAATTGACGCACAAACTTTCACGGCGATCTGTGTCGAGGCGTATTCGACATTTCGCGACCCCGAAGTCGCACCGTTGGTCGAGATCGGCGAGGGCGAATATCTGCTCGAATTGTTTCATGGGCCGACGTTGGCGTTCAAAGACGTAGCCCTGCAACTCGTCGGAAGACTCTTCGACCATGTCTTGAAACAACGCGGCGAGCGCGTGATGATCGTCGGCGCGACCAGCGGCGACACGGGTGGCGCGGCGTTCGACGGCGTGGCGAACTGCGGCAATGTCGACATCGTGATGCTTTATCCGAACAATCGCGTGAGTGATGTGCAGCGCCGACAAATGACGACGCTGACCAGCCCGAATGTTCACGCTGTGGCGATCGACGGTACTTTCGACGACTGCCAAGATTTGGTCAAGGCGATGTTCAACGACCAGAAGTTTCGCGATTCACAAAAACTTTCGGCGGTTAACTCGATCAACTGGGTGCGCGTGATGGCCCAGGTGGTCTACTACGTGACGGCGCTCGAAAAACTGGGCAGACGCGCCGTGTTCAGCGTGCCGACGGGCAACTTCGGCAATGTTTTGGCGGGGTGGATCGCCAGACAGATGGGCGCGTCGATCGAGGGTTTCGTGGTGGCGTCGAACACCAACGACATTTTGACCAGGTTCTTCGAGTCGAAGCAGATGCGCGTCAACGAGGTTGTGCCTACTTTGAGTCCGAGCATGGATATTCAGGTGTCGTCGAACTTCGAGCGATTGATTTTTGAGATCAACGATCGCGACGGAGCGGCGACGGCAAAACAGCTGACCGATTTGAGGGCGACCAAAAAACTGGGCGTGTCCGAGCGGGGCTACAAGAAATGGATCGAGGGCGTTTTCGTCGGTCGACGCTGCGACGACGAGCAAACCTTGGCGACGATGCGAAAGGTTTTCGACGAGTCAGGAATGCTGATCGACCCGCACACCGCGGTGGGTTTGTCGGCGGCGCGCCAGAGCGCGGGCGTGGACTTTTCGAAAGATGTGCCGATGATCACTTTGGCGACGGCCCATCCCGCCAAGTTCCCCGACGCGGTTCGCAAAGCCACGGGTCAAACCCCGAAGTTGCCCGACCATTTGGCCGACCTGATGAGCCGAGCCGAGCGAAGCGTCTCGCTGCCCAACGATCTGAAGGCTGTTCAGTCGTTCGTGGCGAAGTGTCGCCGTTAAAAAGCCTTCGTTGCCAACTCGCTGAAACTCGGCTAGATTTAAAGGGCTCGGAATCCCGGGCAAGTTTCCGCCAGTTCTTGGCAAACGCATTTCAACGCAATCTGATCTGCGCACTTGCATATTGATTTTTGGCGGCCAGTCGGGTGACAAATCATTTGATCCCCGTGAAAGAAGGAATTGTGGCCAACGGAGCCCTTGAACAATCGGCACTTGAACAAAAAGATCGCGACCAACTTGTCGCCATCGCCAAGGCGCTCGGCGTGAAGGCGTCGGCGCGTGCCAAAAAAGAAGAGATCATCGAGATGATCCTCGAACAGACCGCGCCAGCGGAGCCGGTGGCGAGCAAAGCATCGAGCGCCCGCGCCATGACGCAAAATGACGACAATGCGCCGGCAAAACCTGCGCCGCGATCTGGTGGCCCGATGTTGGGAGCCGACGGCCAACCCTTGGCCGAATGGGAGATCGAATTGGCCGAGCACGAAGGCACGCCGATCGCCCCCGATGCTCGACGCGTCAGCGATCAGGGCGATTCGCGAGGCGACACTCGCGGCTCGCGCAACGATCGAAATGATCGCAACGATCGAAATGACCGAAACGATCGCGGCTCGCGCAATGATCGCAATTTTCAACGCGGCTACAACGATCAAGATGGCGGCGGTCGAAACCGCAATCGCCGACGACGTCGCGGACCTGGTGGCTATAGAAACTCGCGTGACGATGGTCCGCAGGGCGACGACCGCTACGAGATGAACGAAATGCAAGATTCGAACGAGCCGGTGAGCAACGACCCGATTGAAGTGTCGGGTTATCTCGACCTGCGCGACGAAGGTTACGGATTCTTGCGAGTCAACGGGTACCTGCCGTCGTACGGTGACGCCTATGTCTCGGTGCGATTGACACGACAATTCAACTTGCGCAAAGGCGACCACGTCTCGGGCACCTGCCGACCCGCCCAGCGCAACGAGAAGAACCCGGGCATGATCGACATTCGCACGATCAACGGTGTTGCCGCCGACAAGGTCAAGGCTCGACCCAAGTTCGAAGACCTGACGCCGCTTTTCCCCGACGAGAAGCTCGAACTTTCGACGGCAATGGATCCGACGAACATGACCGCGCGGATCATCGACTTGATTTCGCCCATCGGCAAGGGTCAACGAGGCGTGATCGTCTCGCCGCCGAAGGCCGGCAAGACCAGCGTGATGAAGACGATTGCGACATCGATCGAAAAGAATTATCCCGATGTGAAGTTGATCGTGCTCTTGATCGACGAGCGGCCCGAAGAGGTCACCGACATGCGTCGCACCGTGAAGGGCGAAGTCGTCTCCTCGACATTCGACCGACCGTCAGAAGAACACACTCAGGTCGCCGAAATGGTCATCGAAAAAGCCAAGCGCATGGTCGAATCTGGCGAGGATGTCGTGGTGATTCTCGACGGAATCACGCGCTTGTCGCGCGCATACAACCTGGCGGCGCCGACCTCGGGTCGCGTGATGTCGGGTGGTATCGACGCGGGTGCGTTGTATCCGCCGAAGAAGTTTTTTGGTGCGGCACGCAACATCGAGGAGGGCGGCAGTTTGACCATTTTGGCGACCGCTTTAGTCGAGACGAACAGCCGAATGGACGACGCGATTTTCGAGGAGTTCAAGGGCACCGGAAACATGGAGCTGCGTCTCGATCGCAAACTCGCCGAGCGCCGAATTTATCCGGCGATCGACGTTGACGCGTCGAGCACTCGACACGAAGAATTGTTGTTCAATCGCCAGCAGTTGCAGATGGTCTGGAAATTGCGACGCGTGTTGAGCGGCCTTGCCGCCGACGGCAACGCGGCACCCGGTCTCGAGTTGTTGATCGATCGCCTCAAGACTTTCAAGAACAACGACGAGTTCCTCGCCGAAATCGCCAAGCAACCAACTTCGTAAGTCTCGACAGTCGTGTCGGAGGGCGAGAACCACGAGTCGCGCGTCGCGCGATTGCGGTTGCGATCTCTGCTCGCGGGTCAAAATCGGCTCGACGGCGATTTTGCGGTCAGCGAGTTCGGCAGGGCGGTCGGCACCGTGCAAAAGGGTGTCGCGTCGGTGTTGCTGACGGGCAACCATGAAAACGGGCTCGGTGCGGCGTTGTTGTGGGCGACAAAAAATGAGGCGACGAGCCTGCAGATTTTTTCTGATCGGTGCGCTGAAGTTTTGGCCCGTCGGGCGACCTATTTCAGTTTTCCGATTCAGGTTTTTGGTGCCGAAACCGATGGCGTGGCAAAACCTGTTGTGCCCGCCGAATTCGAGCGCCCGACTATGGGCGAGGCCGACGAGTCTTTCGCCGAGTTCATCGCCGCCGGTGGCGCCGATGTGGTTCGTGAACATGGCGTCGTTTCGGGCGAGGTCAACGGTCTCGAGGTATGCCGAGTGGTGCGCGACGCTTCGGGCGAGTCGCGTCTGGAGATCGGTGTCGGTGCGCATGATCGCGAGACATTTCAGATGCTGCATGGCCGAACCGCGACGATCGAGTCTTTGCGCAAAGTGGTGGTCGAGGTTGCGGCGCGTCGTGCGGTGGGGGCGCAGGTGCATCCGCTGAACCAGTTGGCGCGCGAGCGAATGTTGCGACATCAGATTTGTCTGGCTCCGCAACTTGTCGGGGCGAAGATTTTGAAAACCGCGCAGCCGCCGACTCGCCGATCGAACCTGAAAGACGCGATGCCGTGTTGCGCCGACGGCGTGTTGGTCGAAGGCACCGAAGTCGTGGCGACATTCGGGGTGGGCATCAACCCCGAGCTTGTCGTTTTCGGGGCCGATGCACGCGAGTTTTTGAACCCCGCCGCAGATTTGATTCTCGTCGTGCCAAGTCGTGACGCGTCGGGTGTGTTGCAGCGCCTCGCGAAGTTGTTGCGACGATCGGCGCGCATTGTCGGCGTCGATCTCGCGACTGCGTGAGCACGACGCTCTGACAGATGGCATAGCCTGATCACCGTGCTTGAACGACTCGAAAGCATCGAAAGAGATTTTTTGGACCTCGAAGCGAGCATGGCCACGCCCGAAATCTTGGGTGACCAGAACAAATTGCGCGAGGCTTCGCGAAAATACAAGCAAATGACGCCGTTGGTCGAGTGCATTCGCAAATATAAATCGGCCAGGGGCAATGCCGACGCGGCGCGCGAGTTGATCGCCGACGCCAGCGGTGCCGAACGGGATGCTCTGCAGGCCGAGTTGGGCTCGGCCAACGCGGCGATCGATGCGCTAGAGGAAGAATTGAAAGTTCTGCTGTTGCCTCCTGATCCGAACGCGGGCAAAAACATAATCGTCGAGATTCGCGGCGCCGAGGGCGGGGAAGAGGCGAATTTGTTCGCCGGCGATTTGTTCGACATGTACAAGGCGTTCGCCACGAAGAACCGTTGGGTAGTCGAGGTGTTGTCACTCGACTTGTCGCCGAAAGGCGGCATCAACCAGGTCGTGATGATGATCAAAGGCGAGACCGCCTGGACTCGTATGCGATTCGAGGGCGGTCCGCATCGCGTGCAGCGCGTGCCCGAAACCGAGAACCAGGGTCGTATTCACACGAGTTCAGCCACGGTGATGGTGATACCCGAAGCCGAGGAGGTCGAACTGCACATCGACGAAAAAGATCTGCAGATCGACGTTTATCGCGCGAGCGGACCAGGTGGTCAAGGTGTCAACACCACCGACTCGGCGGTGCGCATCACCCACAAGCCCAGCGGAGTGGTGGTGGCGATGCAAGACGAACGCAGCCAGTTACAAAATCGACTGCGGGCGATGCAGGTTTTGCGCTCGCGATTGTTGCAACGCCAGGAAGAAGAGACCCAGGCGCGGGCCTCGGCCGAGAGAAAAGCCCAGGTCGGCACCGGCGGTCGCGGCGAAAAGATTCGAACCTACAACTTCAAAGACAGCAGGGTGACCGACCATCGCATCGGTTTCACCTTGCATCAACTGCATGATGTGCTCGCGGGCAATCTTGATCCCGTGATCGACGCGTTGACCCTCGAATATCAAACCGAGCAACTGGCCGACTCCGGGCAAAAGTGATCTGTCGTGGTTGACGGCACGATCACATGGGGCGAACTTCTCGGTGTCGTCTCGAAAGATTTGGCGAGCGAGCAAGAGGCCCGTTGGTTGTGCGAGCACGCCAGCGGAATGAGTTCGGCCGAGTTCGCTTCGGCGATGCACGAGTTGGTCGGCGAGAGATCGGGCAAAGCGTTGCGAGAAATGGTCGCCCGTCGTTTGACGGGTGAGCCGCTGCAATATGTGATGAAGCGATGGGCGTTCAGGCACCTGGACGTGCTCGTGGACGAGCGGGTGTTGATACCTCGGCCGGAAACCGAAATCGTCGTGCAGACGGCGATCGAACTGGCCCGCGAAACAATGCGAACCTCGAAATCAAAGTTACGAATTGCCGACCTGGGCACGGGCAGCGGTGTGATCGGCCTGTCTTTGGCGGGTGAACTGCCGCGTGGAAGCACCGAAGTTTGGCTCACTGATTTGTCGGCTGACGCACTTGAGGTGGCCGGCGCGAATCTGGCGGGCTCGGGTTTTATAAACAGCGATGTGCGAATTGCGCAAGGCAGTTGGTTCGCCGCCTTGCCGGGCGAATTGAAAAATGGTTTTGATTTGATCGTCAGCAACCCGCCGTACATTTCGCGTACCGACACCGCCGTCGAAAAAATTGTTTGTGACTACGAGCCCGATATTGCGTTGTTTGCCGAGAACGACGGCATGTCGGCACACGAGCAGATCGTGACTCAAGCCCAAGAGTGGCTCGCGCACGGCGGTTGGCTGGTGCTCGAGATCGGTCACGACCAGGGCGAAAAAGTGCGCGCTCTGCTGGGTCGCAACGGTTTCAAAAATGTGCAGATCCACCAAGATTTGGCGCATCGCGACCGCATCGCCGTCGGTCAAAAATAATTCAGAGCAGCAGGTTGCCTGTTGGGTCGAGGGTGACTTGTCGACCGACCCATTCGTCGGTGCAGAGACTTTGCGCGACTTGTGGATCTTTTGAAGTCGCCCAGGCGCGCCGCGAATCGCCGAGCAGTGTCGAGGCGATTGCGGTCTCGGGTTTCCCGTCGCGGTCGTGCATCACCGTGTAGGCCTCGATTTTCGCCGGCCCGACCAGACTCGTGGCAGCCTCGGCGGCAGTCACCAGTTCGCGTTTCGGCAACGCGTCGATTTCGGCCTGTGGCGATGCGTGACGATACGAGTTCTTGCCCGGCGAGTTCGAATAGACACCAAAGGAGTGCTTGGTCGCATAGCCACCATTGGCCCAGATGAAACCATCTTCGTTTTTGTCGGCGGTCTGGCGAAGTTCGGTGATCATCGTGGCGATTGCGTGCATCACATAGTTGTTCCATGGTCCGCCGGCGAACGAAAGACCGCCCGTGATCGTGAGTTGACGATCGATCGACAGGCCGAGTGACTGCGCGCCGAGTTGAACCGCCGATGGAAAACACGAATAAAGATCGATCAGGCGAAAGTTGTCGATAGATTTTTCGGCAAGTTGGCAGGCCAGTCTTCCGCCAAGTTGTACGGCTGGCGTCTCGGCGAACGAGTGGCGGTTCGAGATGTAGTAGTGCTCGTGGCAGTCGGTGCCAGAAATCGGGAACACCCATTTTGATCGCGGCACGCCGAGTTGCTCCGCTTTTTCGACGGAGCAGATGATCAGCGCCGCCGCCATGTCGACCTGGTTGTTCGAGTTCATCCGCTTTCGATAGGGCAGACCGATCATTCGATTCGACGGCGTGACCTCGAGAATTTCCTTGGTGGTGAAAGCGCGCCTGCTCCAGGCAAATTCGTTTGTTTTTGCGACGCCACTGAAACGCGACCAAAGATCGCCGATGTGGTTTTCGTGCTCGCCAACCGAGCGGCCGGCCCGCGCGCGAAGGGCCGACTCGAACATCGGGTAGATCTGCACGGGCAAGATGATCTGTCGGGCGATCTCGGTTTCGCTGCTCATCGCCGCATCGTCGACGATCGTCGTCGGAGCGATTTTCTCTGCTTCAGGTTCGGGCGACGACCACGAAAGCGAAAAGTTCTCACGCTGCGCTCGAGCGCGCGAATTTGAGGCTTCACCACCCGCGACGATCGCGATGTCGAGCTCACCTTTTTGTATTTGCAAGGCGAGTTTGTTGACGAGCAATTGCGGCATGTTGCCGCCGTGCGGGGTTATGCCGGTCACACGCGCTTGAATGCCGAGTTGCTTGGCGACGCTCAAAGCCGGGTTGTGGTATTTCCATGACAACAGACGAACGACATGCAATGCGTCGACACTGCGCAACGACGCGATTTCGGCGTCGGTGATCGCGGTTCGAATCGCGTCGGCGATGAGCGAAACGGGCTCGCGCGCCTCGTTGAGGCTGGTGGCACGATTCACAATCTGGCCCTGCCCGATCAGCACGGGTGCGCGCGGATCTGTCGGCATGACTGATCAGGCTAGTTATATAAACTTTCAGCGATGAGAAAGATCGCGATCGGTGCTGACCACGCGGGCTACGAGTTGAAACAGCATCTGATCAAATATCTGACGGGCAAGGGAATGCAGGTTGCCGACCACGGCACTGATTCGAACGAAAGTGTCGACTATCCCCAGATTTGTGCGGGAGTCGCCCGCGCCGTGCGCGACGGAAATGCCGACTTGGGCATCGTGCTCGGGGGAAGCGGCCAGGGCGAACAGATTGCCGCGAACAAAATCAACGGTGTGCGGGCCGCGCTTTGCAACGACTTGTATCTGGCCGAGATGGCACGATCGCACAACGACGCGAACGTGTTGTCGATGGGTGGCAGGGTCGTGACGCCACAACTAGCCGAGCAAATCGTTGATAAGTTTCTCATCACCGAGTTCGAAGGCGGACGTCATGCACGCCGTGTCGCGCAACTCGGCGAAATAGAGAACTCTGAACAGAAGCAACGGAAGAAATAGCAGGAGACGAAACATGCCTTGGCCATCTGAAACGAACCATGATTCGGCGTTGTTTGCGTTGCTCGAAGACGAGAGGTCGCGACAGGCGACCGGCTTGCAGTTGATCGCCAGCGAAAACTTCGCGTCGCCCGCGGTGATGTCGGCGACAGGTTCGGTGTTGACCAACAAATACAGCGAGGGTTACCCGCAGAAGCGTTACTACGGCGGCAACGCGGTGGTCGACGACATCGAGGCGTTGGCCATCGAGCGGGTGAAGAAGTTGTTCGGTGCCGACCACGCCAATGTTCAGCCGCATTCGGGCGCCAGTGCGAACATGGCCGTGTATCTCGGGTTGTTGAACCCGGGCGACACGGTGTTGGGTCTGAGCCTCGACCACGGCGGGCATTTGACGCACGGGTCGCCGGTGAACGCGAGCGGAATCTTGTATAAGTTTCATTCGTTCAAAGTCGGCGCGACCGACGAGAGATTGAATTTCGACGAGATTCGCGAATTGGCGATCGCCCACAAACCGAAATTGATCGTCGCCGGAACGACCAGTTATCCGCGCCGTCTCGAGCCGGAGCCTTTCAAGAAAATCGCCGACGAGGTCGGCGCGATGATGATGTTCGACATCGCCCACATCGCGGGCCTGGTGGCGGGCGGCGCGCACCCTAACCCGGTTCCGTTCGCCGACGTGGTCACATTTACGACGCACAAAACTTTGCGCGGGCCGCGCGGTGGTTGCATTCTTTGCCGAAAAGAATTGGCGCCAGTGATCGACAAAGCGGTTTTCCCCGGCAGTCAAGGTGGGCCGCTTGAACACGCGGTCGCCGCGAAGGCCGTGGCTTTTCACGAGGCGTTGCAACCAAGTTTCAAGGAGTATGCGCATCAAATCGTGAAGAACGCGGCTGCACTTGCCGCTGCTCTGGCAAGTCATGGTTTCAGGCTCGTATCGGGCGGCACCGACACGCACATGATGGTCGTCGACCTGCAACCGTTCGACCCCGACTTGACGGGCAAAGAGGCGCAACTCGTGCTCGACACGGCGGGTATCACCTTGAACAAAAACGCGATCCCCAACGATCCGCGCAGTCCGTTCGTCACCTCGGGTGTGCGCATCGGCACGCCGTCGGTGACGACCCAGGGCATGCGCGAGGCCGAGATGCCGTTGATCGCCGAATATATAGTCACGACTCTTCGCAACAGAAACGATGCGGCCAAGGTCGCCCAAGTTCGCGCCAAGGTCGCGCAGTTGTGCGCCAAGTTTCCTGTTTACGAAAATTTGAAAGCGAGCTGATGCTGATTCGATGAAAGACCTTTCGGGTTATTTCATCGTCGGCGGGGTGGCCGCGATCGTCACCGCGATTTTCACGCCTTTGGTCGCGATGCTCGGTCGAAAGTTTGGCTGGATGGCCACGCCCGATGCCCGTCGCAATCACCCCGAAGCCACGCCCGATGTGGGCGGCATCGCATTTTTCGTCGCGCTGGTGGCGGCGATCACGGTGGCGTGGCAAATGGACAGGTTCGACCCGTTGTTCAAGAACAACTCCGAGTTGCTCGGTGTGATCGTCGCTGGTTTCATCATCTTCGTTCTCGGATTCATCGACGACATTCACGAGGTCTCCGCGCCGATGAAGGTGACGGGCGTCGTCATCGCCGCCGTCGCGCTCATCTGGTTCGGCGTGACGATGATTTACTTTCGCGCGCCGTTCGTCGACGTGTTCGTGCTGTCGCGCGACTGGATTCCGTTGTTCACCGTGCTGTGGTTGCTGGGCATGACGCAGGCGATCAACTTGATCGACGGCCTCGACGGCCTCGCCGCCGGCATCGTCGCCATCGCTTCGGCGGCGTTTTTTGTCTATAGCCGCAACATGGGCGTCAAAGGGTTGCTCAGCGAACCGAACATCGGGCCGCTTGTGGCGATCATCACCGTCGGAATCTGCGTCGGATTTCTCCCGTTCAATTTCAACCCCGCGCGAATCTTCATGGGAGACAGCGGCGCGCTTTTGCTCGGCTTGTTGGTCGCGGTTTCGACCAGCGTCGTCGGCGGTCGCGCCAACCCCGACACCACGAACCTGAGCGGACAGACATATTTCTTTTTGGCGCCGTTGTTCATTCCGATACTCGTGTTGGCCGTGCCGATTTTGGACGTGATCTTTGCGATCATTCGACGCACCCGCAGTGGCGTCGGGTTTGCCACTGCCGACACGGGCCACCTGCACCATCGGCTGATCAAATTGGGCCACGGCCCTCGTCGCGCGGTGGTGATCATGTGGTCGTGGACCGCGCTGCTTTCGGGCTTCGTGCTTTACCCCGCGTTGTCGGAGGGACCGACGAATCTTTGGCCGTTCTTGTTCGTGGCGCTCGCTTTGGGCGGGTTCACCCTGTTTCACGACAAGGTTTGGTCGCGAGGTGAGGGTCAAACGACTACCTGAGTCGTTCGTCGACACAGCCGAAATCTTTTCGGCACAAGTTCACGAAGTGCCTAATTTGCGCCGTTTGATGCTTTGCGTCTAGTTTGTATTTTCGTTCACAAGCGCCGACCCGACAGAGTTGGTGAAAAACTATCGAGGTTCGACGTTGAAACTCCTGCCAATTCGCAAACCAGTGGTGCGCTCGGCAAGTTCGTCGCACGACTCGCTTGGTCGGGGCGCGGAGATCGCGGTCAGCGTCGGCGTCTTCTTTGCTGTGGGTCTTTTGCTCGACAATTATTTCGAGACCCGACCAATATTCATGATCGTTCTCAGCTTGTTTTCGGTGCTCGGCAGTTTCACCCGACTGTGGTTCGTCTATGAAAACGACATGCGCGCACGCGAAGTGGAGCGAAGAAACATGGCGACGAGGAACGGGTCGTAATGGCCGTCGATATCGACACCAAGATTTCGATCCTCTCGATGCGCGACACGGGCCCCGCACCCGAGGCGGCGTTGGTTCGCGACATCATCAAGCGCGGTTTGATCGCGACGCCGGTCTTGCTGGGCGCCTCGTATGCGATCTGGGGGATCAACGGCGCTTACTCGTGCGCTTATGCGCTCGGCATCGTGTTCGCAAACTTCGCTTTGGCCGCGGCGCTCGTCGCGTACACGGCGCGAATCTCGTACGCCTTGATGATGGGCTCGATGTTGTTCGGTTACATCTTTCGTTTGGCGCTCGTCGCCGTGGCGGTTTTCGTCGTGCGTCAAAGCAGTTGGGTCGAACTCTTGCCGCTCGGGTTGACGATCATCCTCGCGCACCTGGGTCTGCTGTTCTGGGAGTTGCGCTATGTTTCTTTGTCGCTCGCGTACCCCGGCTTGAAGCCGAAAAAGTCGAAACAAAAAAAGTCAGAACAACCAACTGAAAGCGCAACGCAATGATCCTCAATAGTGTTTTGTCGTTCGAGTTCCCGCCGATCAACGAGTTGTTGCGTTGGCGCGACGTCGTGCCGGGTCTGAACAAGGTCGGCCTGATCGCGGTGATCGCCGCTCTCATCGGCACCTTGATCTTTCTCTCGGCCGCCAGAAAAGACCCGAAGGTCGCCCCGAAGGGCACGCGCAACCTGGCCGAAGTCGGCGTCGAGTTCATCGAGAACAACATCATCATGCAGACGATGGGTCGTGACGGCCTCGGTTGGACGCCGTTCTTGTTGACGCTGTTCGTTTTCGTGTACCTGTGCAACGTTCCGGGAATCATCCCGTTCATTCAGATGCCCGCGACCGCCCGCATGGCGATACCGATGTTTTTGGCGGTGTTGGTCTGGGTGATCTTCAATGTGCAGGGCATCAAGCACCAGGGTTTTTTCGGATACTTCAAGAGCGTTCTGTTTCCGCCGGGCGTGCCCAAGGCGCTCTATATATTGGTCACGCCGATCGAGTTCATTTCGACCTTGATCGTTCGTCCGTTCTCGTTGGCGGTCCGACTTTTCGCCAACATGCTCGCCGGTCACTTGTTGTTGGTGATTTTCGCGTTGTTGAGCGAGGCCATGTTCCAGGCGCGCGACAAGATCCTGATTCCGATCGGCGTGCTGCCGTTTTTCATGCTCGTGTTCTTGACCGGGTTCGAGGTGCTGGTCGCATTTTTGCAGGCGTATATTTTCACGATTCTCGCGGCGGTTTACATCGCGGGCGCGGTTCATCCAGAGCATTAAGTAATCAATAACAACAGACAGGAGACACAAATAATGGAAGCACTAACAAAGATCGTCAAAGCGGCCGCCGAGGCCGCCACCGGCGACGAGAAGAACATCGCCGCCGCAGGCTCCGCGGGCTTCGCCTACGGTCTCGCCGCGATCGGACCGGGCATCGGCATCGGTTTGATTTTCGGTAGCGCGATCGAGTCGATGGCTCGTCAACCAGAGGCCGCCGGCATGGTGCGCACCACGATGTTTCTCGGCATCGCGTTCACCGAGGCGCTCGCGCTCATCGGTTTCGTAGTGTTCATTCTTCTGAAATACGCCTGAGAGATTTCATGCTCACGGTTTTCGTCGACATCAACTCGGTTTCGCAGGTGCGCGTCTCGTTCGACGCCGTGTCTGCAGAGACCGGCGCCGAAGAGGGGGCACCCGTAAGCGCCGGGCCGAACCCGATCGCACCAGAAATGAAAGAGCTGGTGTGGGGTGCGGGCTCGTTCATCGTGTTCTTGTTCTTCATGCGGCTGTTCTTGGTGCCAAAGGTGCGCAAAGGAATGGCGAGTCGCTACGACTCGATTCGCGGAGATCACGAATACGCCTCTGCCACCCGTGATGCCGCCCAGGCCGATGTTGCGCGTTACGAATCGGCCATCGCCGACATTCGCAGCGAAGCGGCGCGTCGATTGGATGCGGCCCGCCAGACGCTCGACAAGGAACGATCCGAAAAGATCGCCCAGGTCAGCGCCGAGATCGCCAAGCGTCGCGTCGCGGCAGAGGCCGAAGTTGCCGCTGCCCGTGCGGCAGCGCAAGGCCAAATTGTTTCTGCCGTGACGGCGGTGACGACTCGCGCGACGCAGATTGCAGTTGGGGTGTCTCCCGACGCAACTGTCGTCTCACGATCGGTGCAGCAGGCGATGGAAGGAGCCAGCAAATGAACTTGATGTTCGAAGTTCTGTTTGCCGAGGGCGACCCGAGTCAGACGCACCACTGGTTGTTGCCCGAGACCGCGGAAATTATTTATGGCGGCATCGCCTCGGTGATTATTTTCTCGGCGCTCTACAAATTCGCCTGGCCGATGATCGTCAAGTCGATGAATGCGCGCACCGAAAAGATTCAAAAAGAGCTTGACGGCGCCGCCGCGGCACGCACGAAGTCTGAGTCGGACGCGGCCGGTATTCGTCGGGCCCTGGGTGATATCGAGGCCGAAAGAAAGAAAATCTTGGCCGAGGCAGAGACGCAGGCGGCGGCGATCTTGGCCGACGGTCGGGCGCGTTTGGTGAAAGAAGTGGCCGAACTCGAAGCCAAAGCCGAGGCTGATTTGGCCGCGGCGCGGGGTCGAAGCGGCGAAGAGTTGCGCGGCGAAATCGCCCGTTTGTCGAGTGCGGCGATGTCGGCATCGATCGCGGCGAGCCTCAACGATCGCGCACAGCAAGATTTGATCGAGGGCTTCATCAAGAGCGTGGGAGCGAGCAAATGAGCGACGCAAAGATCGAAAGTTACAGCCGCGCGCTGTTCGAGATTGCGCAAGCCGAAGGCAACCTGCCGATTGTTGAAGACGAATTGTTTCGTATGGCGCGGGCGTTCGAGTCGAACGAACAATTGCGCGGCACTTTGACCGACTCGACGATCCCCGCCGATCGTCGACAGCAGGTTGTCGAGCAGTTGTTGGGTGGCAAGGCCAGCAACACGAGCGTGCAACTGGTTTCGTTGATCGTTGGGGCGGGACGCGCGCGCGATTTGCCGGCGATCGTCGATCGCCTGGTGCAACGAGCGTCGAGCGAATTGCAGCGCGAGGTCGCCGAAGTTCGCAGCGCCGTGGCTCTCTCCGAGGATCAGACCAAGCGCTTGGCCGAGGCTCTCGGCAAATCGACGGGCCGCAAACTGAACTTGAAAGTCGTCGTTGACCCGTCGGTGCTCGGCGGTTTGGTCGCCACCGTCGGCGACGAGGTGATCGACGACACGGTGCGAACACGACTTGAACAACTGAAGACCCGAATCTGAAATTCTCGAAAGGAAACAAACACAATGGCTGAACTAACACTTTCCGCGAGCGACATCGCCGCGGCGATCACCAAGGGCCTCGAGGGCTACAAACCCTCGGTCGAAGCGCGCACGGTTGGCCGTGTCACCGAAGTCGGCGACGGCATCGCCCGCGTCAGTGGTTTGCCAGATTGCGCGGTCAACGAGTTGCTCGAGTTCGAAGATGGAACGGTCGGCTTGGCGTTGAACCTCGACGAAGATTCGATCGGTGTCGTCGTGCTCGGCGATGCCGATGCGATCGAAGAAAACCAAACGGTCAAAGCCACGGGGCGAATTTTGTCGGTGCCCGTCGGCGACGCGATGTTGGGTCGTGCGGTCAACGCGCTCGGTCAGCCGATCGACGGCAAGGGTGAAATCGTCGGGGCGACGATTCGACGAGTCGAAGTTCAGGCCCCGGGCATCATGGGTCGAAAGCCCGTGCACGAGCCTTTGCAAACCGGCATCAAAGCGATCGACGCGATGACGCCGATCGGCCGTGGTCAGCGTGAATTGATCATCGGCGACCGCAAGACGGGCAAGACGACCGTCGCGATCGACACGATCCTCAACCAGCGCGGTCTCGGAGTGAAATGCATTTATGTCGCGATCGGTCAAAAAGGTTCGACGATCGCCCAAACGGTCGAGGTGCTGCGCCAGTTCGGCGCGCTCGAATACACGGTCGTCGTCGCCGCCCCTGCGTCGAACCCCGCGCCGTTCAAATATTTGGCGCCATACGCGGGTTGTGCCATGGGCCAGCATTGGATGGAAAACGGCGAGCATGCGCTCGTCGTCTACGACGACTTGTCGAAGCAGGCCGAGGCATATCGCCAGATCGCGTTGCTGCTGCGTCGACCACCGGGTCGCGAGGCTTACCCAGGCGACGTGTTCTATCTGCACAGTCGCTTGCTCGAGCGCGCCGCGAAATTGAGCGATGAGCGCGGTGCCGGTTCGTTGACGGCGTTGCCCGTTATCGAAACAAAGGCCGGCGACGTGTCCGCGTATATTCCGACGAACGTGATCTCGATCACCGACGGTCAGGTCTATCTGCAGGACAACTTGTTCAAGTCGGGTGTGCGCCCCGCGGTTGACGTAGGCATCTCGGTCAGCCGAGTGGGCGGCGCCGCGCAGATCAAGGCGATGAAGAGCGTCTCGGGCACTCTCAAACTTGACCTCGCGCAGTTTCGCGAACTCGAGGCGTTCGCCACATTCGGCAGCGAACTCGACGCGATTTCAAAAGCGCAACTTGAACGTGGTTATCGCCTGGTCGAGTTGCTCAAGCAGCCGCTCAACTCGCCGATGCCCGTCGAAGAACAGGTTGTTTCGATCTTCGCCGGCACCAAGGGTTATCTCGACGACATTCCCGTCGGTGACGTACGCCGCTTCGAGACCGAACTGCTCGAGCACATGCGCTCGCGTCATGCCGGTCTGCTCTCGGGCATCCGTCAAGAACCAAAAGCGGATGTGCCCAAAGATCTCGCATCGATCGTCGCGGCGTTCAAGGCCGGCTTCGTGCCGACCAAGAAATCGGGCGCCGCTGATCCGACGAAAACCGACGCCGGCGAAACCGGCGAAGCAGCGAGCGCAAAAACGCTCGCGACCGAGTAGGTATCACCAAAAATGGCGGGCGGGCAAGAGCGCATACTGCGCAGTCGGATCAGATCGGTCTTGGCGACCAAGAAGATCACGCGCGCAATGGAGCTGATCGCTGGCTCGCGCATCGTCAAGGCCCAACAGCGTGTCGCCGCGGCCGTGCCGTATAGCGAACGCATCACCGAGGTCGTCAAAGATCTGGCAGCAGGCGGCGCCGGAAGTTCGTCGGCGTTTCTCAAGACGCGCGACGAGATTCGCACGGCTTGCTATGTCGCGATCAGCGCCGACCGCGGTCTGTGCGGCGGCTACAACGCCGGCATCTTGCGCGCCACCGAGGGCGAGGTCAAGGCCGATGTCTTGGCATCGAAGAATTATTTGGTCGTGCCCGTCGGGCGCAAAGCCGAGAATTACTTCAAGTTTCGTCAATATAAAACTTCGAAGAGTTTCACGGGTTTTTCCGATGCCCCAAAATATGAAAACGCCAAGGAGATCGGCCAGTTCGTCGTCGATCTATATCTGAGCGGCGAGGTTGATCGCGTCGAGTTGGTCTACACGCGGTTTGTTTCGTCGGGTCGACAAGAAGTCGTGCGACGACCGCTCGTTCCGCTTGAGCGTGACGTGATCGCGGGTGGCGACGGCAAGTCGGCGGCGGGTGGCAACTACGAGTTCGAACCCGATCCTGAGATGATTTTGCAGACGCTGTTGCCGCGCTATGTCGAAGCCCGCATCTATGCGGCGCTGCTCAACGCGGCGGCGAGCGAGCACGCGTTTCGCCAGCGGGCGATGAAATCGGCCACCGACAACGCCGAAGAGTTGATCAAGAATCTTTCGCGCATCATGAACCGCGCGCGCCAAGATTCGATCACCACCGAGATTATGGAGATCGTCGGTGGCGCCGAGGCTCTCGGCTCTGACACCGACGACGTCCGCGAAATGGCGAGCAGTTGAAGAACTTGAATTATTACTCGAATTACTAAGGGAGAAGACATGAGCACATCAACAGCAACAGAAAGAAAAGACGGGAGAGTCGCCGCGATCGCCGGACCGGTGATCGACGTCGAGTTTCCGCGCGGCTCGCTGCCCGAGTTGAACCAGGCGCTCGAGTTCACCGTGACGGTCGACGGCAAGCCGAACGTCATTTTGGCCGAGGTCGCGCAGCAGTTGGGCCAAAGTCGCGTACGCGCGGTGTGCATGAAGCCGACAGACGGTCTGCGTCGCGGCACGCCCGTGCGCGACACGGGTCGTGGCATCACCGTGCCGGTGGGCGACAAGACTCTCGGCCATGTCTGGAACGTGTGGGGAGACTGTCTCGACGGCAACAACGACGACTTCAAAGATTCGGAGCGATGGGAGATTCACCGTTCGGCGCCCGCGTTCGACGCGCTCGAACCGTCGAAGCGTCAATTCGAAACTGGCATCAAAGTTATTGACTTGCTCACGCCATATTTGGCGGGTGGCAAAATTGGTCTGTTCGGCGGTGCAGGTGTAGGCAAGACCGTTTTGATCACCGAGATGATCAACCGCGTGGCCTCGAAGCACGGCGGCGTGTCTGTTTTCGCCGGCGTAGGTGAGCGAACCCGAGAAGGCACCGACTTGCGTCTCGAAATGGAAGAGTCGGGCGTGTTCGAAAAAGCGGCGCTCGTGTTCGGCCAGATGGACGAACCACCAGGCGTGCGCTTGCGCGTCGCGCTCTCTGCTTTGACGATGGCCGAGTACTTCCGCGACGTCAAAAACCAAGACGTGTTGTTGTTCGTTGACAACATCTTCCGCTTCGTGCAAGCAGGCTCCGAAGTATCGACGCTGCTCGGTCGTATGCCGTCAGCCGTGGGTTATCAACCGACGCTGGCCGACGAGATGGGTCAGTTGCAAGAGCGCATCACATCGACGCGCGGTCGTTCGATCACGTCGTTGCAGGCCGTTTATGTGCCCGCCGACGACTACACCGACCCGGCTCCGTTCACGACGTTCGCGTTCTTGGATGCAACCACCGAGTTGTCGCGACAAATCGCATCGCTGGGTATCTACCCGGCGGTCGACCCGCTGGCGTCGACCTCGACGATTCTGACCCCAGAAACCGTGGGCGAGCGCCACTACAACGTCGCGCGTCGTGTGCAAGAAATTTTGCAGCGCTACAAAGAATTGCAAGACATCATCGCGATTCTTGGTTTGGATGAACTCTCGGAGGAAGACCGCATGACGGTTTCGCGCGCCCGCAAGGTGCAGCGTTTCTTGTCCCAGCCGTTCTATGTCGCCGAAGTGTTCACGGGCGTCAAGGGCGAGTATGTGCCGACGGCGCAGACCGTCGAAAGTTTCGAGGCGATCATCAAGGGCGACCTCGATGAGGTGCCCGAGCAGGCGTTCTTGAATGTCGGCGGTGTCGACCAGGTTTTGGCGAAAGCCAAAGCGTTGCAAGATTCGGCGGCGTAGTACAGATCGTCATGGCCGAAGCAGCGTCGCTCAAAGTCGAGGTGGTTTCACCAGAACGCGTTTTGTTTTCTGGCGAAGCGCGACAGGTGATCACGCGCACCCTGCAAGGCGGCGAAATCGCCTTCTTGCCGGGGCATGCAAC
>VGAB01000023.1 GCA_016870935.1 Actinomycetota bacterium
CTAGCAATTATTTTCGTAGCAATTATTGCCTTTGAGTTCAAACCAACGACAATTGTTTTCAATGTTCAAACTGTTGTGACTGCATTGTCAAGCGTGGTAGCGCTGGCTTTGCTTTACTTCCGACTTGCGGACAAAATCAAGTCCGCCATCGTGTTTCGAGATTCTGTCGAGGAGTACTCGGGCGAATTTGCTATCGGTGGCACGAACTTGTTGATAAATAACATTTTGAATTTGCCGAGATTCTTTATGGGATTTTTTGGTCGTTGGGGCCTTGGTTGGTTCGAAATTGAGTTGAGTCCGACTATTTGGTTGTCCAGCCTGGAAGCCACGCTTATTGTCTTCGCCTATTCCCTATTGCGATCCTCAAAATCTGAAAAAAAACTACTTTTAACCCTATGTATTTTTTTATGTTCCGCTGTTTTATACGTTCACCAGAAAGAACTTGTCCCTGTCGGTATTGAGAATCAACCGAGATACTTCTTGCCTCTATTTTTGGGCATAGTAATCATCGCTACGTATCGTAAGAACCAAAGCTTCCCTAAGTGGTTGTTGCGAACGGTTGCGATCTTGGCGATAGTTGCCAACTCATTTGCGCTGCGCGAAACTATTCGCCGTTACACCACTGGGCAAGATGTGCTCACATCGAAATCACTGAATCAACCTTTTGAGTGGTGGTGGAAGTTTGGCCCACAGCCAGAAACTATTTGGCTTGTTGGCACACTCACATTTATCTTTCTTTTCATATTGATTGGTGCAGAGCCAAAAAATAGATACTCAAGCAAAACACATGATTAATTTTCTGGTTCGGAACTTTCAACAGTTTTTTCGTTTCTTCGCTATTGCAATTCTGCTATTGGTTTTGTTTTTTTCTTGGTCTTTTGCTTCGGCAGTTGGCAGTTCATCCGATGAAGACATCGAGCTGATAAACATTTGGTGCGGACATCAGGTGACGGTGCGTCTAGAAAATGATGGCCTAAGAAGTCGGCGTGAAACTACCGAGTTTGATGGAACTGTAAAAACAGCGACTCAGTTTTGCAAATTTGATCCCAGAAATCAGCGGCAATTTTTGCTACCGAAATTGGTGGCTGAACCTCAAGAGTGTTTTTTGACTTTTGGCCAGAATGAAAGTGCTGCCTGTCAGCGCAACTCTCAAGAATTGATTTCGTCAAAATATTTTGAGGCTACAAAGAATAATTTTTATGTTACAACACTACGAAATCTTGTGAGTCCTTTCGTAGAGGCGAGCGTGGTCAAGATGAGGTTGTTCAACTCGTTTTTGGCGGCGGTCTTGATTGCGGTTGTTGTATCACTCGACCGGCAACGGTCAAGTGACTGGTTCTTGGGTTGGTTGGCCGTGATCGCCCCAGTGACTGTTTATTTCATTGCCTCGGTTAACAGCTCTGGCTGGGCGCTGACGGGTACTACTTGCTTCGTTTTCGGTCTTTTATTGGCTCTGCGAAATCGTGGTCAACCAAAAATCTGGGTCCCAGCGAGCGTGATCGCACTGACTTCAGCATTCGTAGCAAACGCATCTCGCCGCGAGGCCAAATATGTGTTGTTGATTTTGACGACATCAATCGTCATCAATGAGCTCGTCAAAAACCGAAACAAAATCGGCAAAATGACGCTCTTGTTGTCTCTAGTCGCATTACCAGTCATGTATATCGTCTTCAATTTTTTCACGAGTGTCATAGGATTTGCTCGATTCAACATTTTTAATGATCCCAGGGTTGAAGTTGATCTCGGCATAACAACCACGGCGTACGACATTCTTGTCAACAATGTGATCAATCTGCCCAGATTCATCATTGGCTTTTTCGGTGGTTGGGGTCTGGGTTGGTTCGAACTCGAATTGACCTCAACGGTGTGGTTATTCACATTGCAGACATTTTTGTTGACTATAGGTTTTGCATTTTTCAAGTCTTCAAAAAATCATCGAGTGTTGATCGTTGCTTTGTTCGGCCTGATGTGCATGGCGATTATCTACGCCCACCAACAACGCTTTGCAAAAATCTTCGAATACATTCAACCCAGATACTTTCTGCCGTTCTTCTTGGGCATCCTGATCATCGCCGCCGCCAACAAAAAAGAGCGCTACCCCCAATCACTGGTCGTCACCGTGGCGATACTCTCGACAATCGCCAACTCGATCGCGCTACGCGACACCATCCGCCGCTACACCACAGGCCAAGACGTCTTCATCTCCAAATCACTCAACAACCCCCGCGAATGGTGGTGGAACTTCGGCCCCCAACCAGAAACCATCTGGCTCACCGGCACACTCGCCTTCGCCGCACTCTACGCACTACTCATCTACGAGCGACGAAACGACCTCGTCGAAAGTGACCCCGTTACTTCAAGCGCGATTTGACCCGCCAGTCGTGACCCGCCAGTCGTGACCCGCCAGTCGTAACTCGCAGCCTTAACTCGCGAGCCAGGGCACATAATTCGGCATGAACGCCCACGAGCGGCGGTGAATCGCCGAGGGGCCGTAACCCTGCAACGCCGCGCGATGTTTGGCGCACGGGTAACCCTTGTTGGTGTCGAAATGCCAATGCGGATAATCCCGCGCCAACCCCCGCATCTCGCGGTCACGCGAAACTTTCGCCAACACCGAAGCGGCCGCCACCGAAACACAATTCGTGTCGGCCTTGACCTCGACGACAACCTCACGGGCGTGCGGCGAAACGAAATCCCACCGACCATCGACGATCGCCACGTCGATTGCGCCACCAAGGGCGGCAAAGCCCCGACTGGTCGCCAACTTTTGCGCCTCGACCATGCCCAACTGGTCGCACTCGTGGGCCGACGCCGCACCTGTGGCCCATCGCCAACACGACGCGGCGACGACTTCGAACAATTTTTCGCGCTGCGCCTCGCTGAGCTGTTTCGAATCTCGCACGCCGCCCAACGCCAACGCGGGTTCGTCGGCGAAAAAAGTTTCTTCGCGCAACATCGCGATGCCGATCACCAGCGGGCCGGCCCAACTGCCCTTGCCGACCTCGTCGATGCCCACGATCGTGCGGGCACCGGCATCAAACAGTTTGCGCTCGCGCGACGCGTCGGGCCACGGCCGAATTCGCTTGGTCACCCGAACATCTCGCTCAGTGCGACCCGTGGTTGATCAACACAAATGCACGCTCGCGGGCGAAGAACCGAACTCACCGACTCTCCACCACATCTCGCTGCGCAACAGCGTCTCGGCGGCGTCGCTCGTCACCGCGGCGAGCAGGCCGCCGCTCGTCTGCGGATCCATGCACAACGCGACGCTCGCATCATCGGTGGTCGAGGCGTCAAAACTGAAGTGCTCGGCGACATACGCACGATTGCGAACATCTCCGCCCGTGCGCACACCGCGACGCGCAGCCTCAAAAGCCCCCGCATACGCGCGAAGTTTCGCCGAACGCAAAACAAGTTGCACGCCCGAACGCTGCGCCATCTCCCAACCGTGGCCGGCCAAACCGTAACCCGTCACATCAGTCACCGCATGAACGGCCGAACCGAGTTGCTGCAATTGCTCTGACGCCTCGCGATTCAACCGACGCATGCCGACTATCGCCTCGGCCTTGTCGCTCGCCGACCCGCCCGCAAGCGCCAGCCCCGTGCCCAACGGCTTCGACATCAAAGCGATGTCGCCTGCCTTCGCCCCGCCTTTGCGAAATATTTTTTGTGGATGCACCACGCCCTGCACCGCCAACCCGAAGATCGGTTCGGGGTTTCGTATCGTGTGACCACCCGCCACAGATCCGCCGGCTTGGCCCACCACCTCGGCCGCGGCGGCGAAAATTTCGGTTATCGCCTCGCGCGGAAAGTGTTCGGGAAACGCGGCGATGTTCACTGCCATCACGACTCGACCGCCCATCGCGAATACGTCGCTGCAGGCGTTGGCCGCGGCAATCGCCCCGAAGTCGCGCGGGTCATCGACCAGCGGTGGAAAAAAATCGGTGGTGCTGACAAGAGCGACATCGCTTGAAACTTGATAAACGGCGGCGTCGTCGAACGGGGCGAGACCAACCAACAACGCGGGGTCGATCTGAGGTCGCACACCCGCGGCCAACTCGTCGACCAAATCACTGAGCAGATTCGCGCCCCACTTGGCGGCGCAACCCCCGCACGACGTCCATTCGGTGAGTTTCAACGACGACACGACCGAATCTTTGACTTTGTCGCTCATCGGCCCGAGTCTATTTCACGGCTTCATTTTGTGTCGAGACAAAACCACGCAACAAAGTTTCACCGCGCATCTCGGTCGAGACAAACGAATCATCGATCGCGGTCGCCACGACTTTGACCGGCGATGGTCCGTGCACCTCCCACAACAGCGCCGGCTTGTCGCCGTGCCATCGCACGGCGAACGAAACAGAATGCTCGGGTGTGGCCATCAAATTGTGGCATTCGAAGTTGGCCCCGACCCACGCTTGATCGATGCCACGCGGACAAACATTGACCAAACGGTCCAAATTGTTGGCGACCAGTTGCGATTCGACCCACGCGATCTGGCGCACGCTCGACATCTTTTTGATTTGACCGAATTCACTTCGTGATGCGCCAGGCGAACCGCCAATGTCTGCGCCAGGCGCAACGACCTGCACCAACTTCGACCAGGCACGGTTCAGGTCTTGCACTGCTCGCCGTTCACCAACTCGATGCAAAAACATCGCCGCCGACAGCAGGGCCCGATCTTCAACCCAGGTCAGTTGTTTGCGCTTGGCGCAATCGCGCACAATCTGTTCACCGGCCGCAGCGACAGGCGAAACATCTGTCGCAACCTCGAAATTCTCGCCGAGGCGCGATCGCTCGGCAGTCTCCAAAAGAAAATCAACGGGGTCAAAGTCAGGTTTCGTCATGTCGCCGTCTGCCGCCGCCGACAGCAACAGTTCGCAGCGCGCGATCGTCAGCGCCTGACCCCACGACGGCTCGGGCACATCGACACGACTCGAAACCTGCAATGCACTCAGCCAGCCGCGCTCGACCTGCTCGAAACTCGGCAGTTTCTCGACCTGTCGGGCCGAAATTCGTCGCGAGTCACCGTCGATCGCCACGGCCACCCGCAAACTGGCGTGATGCCCCACCGGAAACACGACGCTTTGCCCCGGCAGATCGATGCCCTGCACGCCAGCGGGGCTCGGCTCGCGCATCATCGCGATGTCGCTGCGATCAAACGCCACGGCAAAGGGCAACGACGAGTCGTTATAGATCTCAACCACGACCACGCCCCCAAAGTCGGCCACTCCATATATACGGTGAACGGCGTCGCCCCCAGGCACTTTGATGCGCGTCTCGATTACCGGCACATTCGACAGTGCGCGTTGGCGCACGGTTGTTTCACGCGAAGGTCGGTACCAACGGTCGTCGGCGGCGACAAACCAACGCAGGCGCTCTTTTCCATTGAAATACAGGTCACCCCAGGCGTTGACACTCGCCTTGCACGCGGCGCCAAAGCCAGCCGCGGCGCCAAAGCCAGTTGCAACACCGCCAACACCGCCACCGAAAACCGAACCGGCCCGCACGCCAATCGACCGCATCAGCGCCCGCTCGCCATCAAAACTCAGACTTGATCGTGCGCGCCATCAACTGCGAAAGCGCGTCTTTGGCGCTCGTCGCACCTTCACAAACCGCGGCGACCTGCTCGGTTATCGGCATCTCGACACCATGCTGCTGCGCGAGTTGCAGCACCGATAGCGACGAACGCACGCCCTCGGCCACCATCGACATCGATCCGGTTATTGCCGCGATCGATTCACCGCGACCAAGTCGAACTCCCACCGCCGAATTGCGACTTTTCGCCGACGCGCATGTCGCCACCACATCGCCCAAACCCGCCAGCCCCATGAAAGTATTCGGGTTGGCCCCCAGCGCCGCGCCGAGGCGCGACATTTCGGCAAGACCTCGCGTGATCAACGTGGCTTTCGAGTTGTCGCCGAACCCCATGCCCTCGACGATGCCCGCCGCGATCGCGACCACATTTTTGACCACGCCGCTGATCTCGCAACCCACCACATCCGAGTTCGTGTACACGCGCAAAGTCGGCAACGCCAAAACTTTTTGGATATCTCGGGCGATCTGCTGATCGACACACGCGACCACCGTCGCCGCCGGCTGCCCGAGCATTATCTCGTGCGCCAAGTTCGGCCCGGTCAACACCGCCACCGGGTTGTCCGGCATCACCTGACCCACCACCTCTGTCATTCGATTCAACGAGTCGCGCTCCAACCCTTTCGACAGACTGACTATCGGCACGCCGGCGCCGACATGTTGCGCGACGCGCGAAGCGACCTCGCGAAACCCGTTCGACGGCACGGCCATCATCACGATCGACGCGTTCGACACGACGGCCGCGAGATCGGCCGAACAGTGCAGACTCTCGACCAACTTCGAGCCGGGCAGATACTCGTGGTTCTCGTGTCGCGTCGAGATCTGTCGGGCCAACTCGGCGCGACGAGCCCACAGAGCGGTCGGACAGTTTTTGGCCACCGCATTGGCCACCGTCGTGCCCCACGAACCGGCCCCGACCACCGCGACGCGCATTTCCACGTCGCCAAGCGTATGCGCACTGACTGACCGGCAACCCTAGGCTTCGCCCGTGCCTTCTCGCGCGCCCACAATCGATTTTTCTCGCGTCGGTGTGGTCGTTCCGATCAAGGCATTCCACCAGGCAAAAGAACGCCTGTCCGATTTGCTCACGCCGGCCGAGCGCATCGCCCTGACGAAACATTGCGCCGAACAGGTGATTCGTGCGGCGCAAAAATTTGAGACTTTCGTCGTGTGCGACGACCCACAGGTCGCCCAGTGGGCCCGCGAGCGCTCGGCCCAGGTGGTTTGGCAACCTGAAGTCGGCCTCAACCTCGCGGTTCGTGCAGGGGTTGACTTCGCCAAATCAAGGGACAAAGCCTTGGCGATCGTCAGCCACAGCGACCTGCCGTTGGCCACCGACTTTGCGGCACTGCTCGCCGACCAAACCGACGATTTTCTGGCCTCGTCGATCACCCTCGCGCCCGACCGCCATCACGACGGCACCAATGTCATCGTCTTGCCCACGAACCTCGACTTCGAGTTTTGTTACGGCAAGCGCAGTTTCGACGCGCACCGACGAATAGCCGAAAAACTCGGTTTGCAGTTGCGCGTAATTGACGACGCAAGCTTCGCGGTCGACATCGACACCGCCGAAGATCTGGCTTTCGCCCAACAACTTAAAACTTCGAATAAATGAAAGAAGAGGGGCCGAAGCCCCTCTTCTTACGGTATTCCGAACCTACTTGCTTGAAGTGGCTTGAGGCCTTATTTCTTTTTCTTGGCCTTACGACGCTTCTTTGCAGGTGCCTTCTTCGCGGCCTTCTTGGCCTTCTTGCGCTTCTTTGCTGCCATTTTTTTCTCCTTGTTGTTTGGTATTACTTACTAGCGGTTTGGATTCAGTTGAGCTTTGAGTGTTGAACTCGAGCTGAACTTCATCGCAGTTGAGGCTTTCACCTGCACGGGAGCCCCAGTTTGGGGATTCCTGCCGATGCGAGCCTTTCGCTTCGAGGTGCTGAACGAGCCGAAGCCCGGCCAAGCAACCTTGTCGCCTTGCATAGCTGATGAAACGACGAGATCAAAGAATTCGCTGATCGTGCGTTCGGCATCTGCCTTCGACACTCCGGCTTTCTGTGATACTGCGTCGATCAATTCTGCTTTAGTCATTTCCTTACCTTGCTTTCCCGGTTTCGGATTACCGTTGAACATCTATTTGAGTGCATCAGAAAAATAAATGCAAGCATCATCGACATTCGCCTCGCATTTCAAAAAATTGGCGCAAGATCGAGTCGGCGTCAAAATTTTTCTGACGTGATCGCGTCGTCAGCAATTTTTTCGCCGAGTTTTTGATTTCAAACCGCACATCGCGAGCACGCAACAACCTCAACGCTCTCTCGGCAAACCCTTATTTCATAAGCATTTCAGCGCATATTGCGACATCGGCATGGGTTCTTTAGACGCATCGACCCCTTGTGGATAAACCGCGCGTCGAAATTCTCATCTGCGCCACAAAATCACGTCGGACTTCGGCTTTGTCGGGCAAATTTCCCCCAGGAAAATAAATTTTGAAGAAATTTTAAAAATTCCGAAGAATTCGGCACAAAAACGACCCGTTTGGCGACCGATATCCACCAACCCGCCGATCTCAGAGACGACAATTAGTTTCGTTGTCTTCTCCAAAATCTATTTCTGAAAGAACTGACGAACAGTTCGCCGAACTTTTCACAACTCCGATCGGCACGCGAGTCGTGCTCGACACTTCCGTTCTCGTCGCCGATCCGAATTGTCTGCACGGGTTTCCGAACTGCGCGATCGTGATTCCGCTGACGGTGATCGAAGAGTTGGACGGCCTCAAGACCCGAATGGACGATGTCGGGCGCTCGGCACGCAGCGCCCTGCGCTCGATCGAAGACCTGCGACGCAAGGCGGGCGGCTCGCTCAAAGAACCCACCCCGATCAACGGCTCCGAAACGAGCGGCACAGTGCAGATCGAGGTCAACGGCATACAGCAACATCTGCTTGTCGAGCACGGCCTCGACCCGAAAGTGCCCGACAATCGAATCATCGGCGCCGCACTGGGCCAGGCGTCGATTTCTCCGACCTGCATCGTCTCCAATGACGCGGCGTTACGCATCAAGGCGGCGCATATGGGCCTGACCGCGCTCGAGCATCGACCGGTGAACGGCGGTCGCGCCGAAAAACCGATGGGTTGGTCGACGCTCGACACCTCGGTCGATGTGATCGACAGCCTCTATCGGTCGGAGGGCATCGAAAAATCTCAGATTCCCGCCGCGGCCGGTCTGTACGAGAACAACTTCGCCGTGTTGCGGTGTGGTTCGCAGTCGGCCCTGACCCGTTGTCGCGACAACGAACTGCGACTGATGCATCAATCGGCCCCCGAAGCCTGGGGTTTGCGGGCACGCAACAAGGAACAACGGTTCGCCCTCGAACTTTTGTTGGATCCCCAGATCACGGTCGTTGCGCTCGATGGTCGCGCCGGCACGGGCAAGACAGTTTTGGCGATCGCCGCGGGCCTGGAACAAGTCGTCGAACAACGTCGATACGAACGCCTGGCGGTTTATCGCCCGCTCGTGCCGGTGGGTCGCGCCGACGTCGGTTTTTTGCCGGGCGGACTCGAAGAAAAACTCGATCCGTGGATGTCGGCGATCCACGACGCGGTGGTCGCCCTCACCGACAATCGCTCGAGCCAAGACGCCCGCGGCCTGATCGACGACCTGATCGCCCGAGGTCAACTGACGCTCGAGTCGGTCACTTTCCTGCGCGGTCGCAGCCTGCAAGCCCAAATAGTCGTGGTGGACGAGGCCCAAAACCTCGAACCGACGACCTTGAAGACGATTTTGACCCGCATCGGCGAGGGCACGAAGGTGATTTTCACGGGCGACACAAGTCAAATCGATGCGCCGTATATGGGTGAAACCAACAACGCACTCGCCGTGCTCGTGCAAGCCTTCGCCGGGCAGAGTTGCTTCGGACACATAACTCTCGAGTCTTGCGAGCGCAGTGAAGTCGCCAGTTTGGCCGCTGAACTGCTCTAAATTACCGCGTTGTAATTAGTTTTTTTCTCGGCAAAGTTTCGCCTCGTGATTAGTTCACTTAATACCGTGCCATTCATGACCCAAAACTTGTCGAGTCTGCCCGATGATCTGAGCTTCGAGGTGCTGGAATCTTTGAATCGTCTGAACCAATGGCGTGAGCGAGCAAACTGCAAAGGCCAGAGGAAACTTTTTTTCGGGCATCACTCTGAGCGACCCCAGGCTCGAATTCGTCGCGAGACCAAAGCGGGCTCGCTGTGCAAATGTTGCGAGGTAAAACCTGATTGCCGCGAGTTCGCGAGACTCAACCGTGAATACGGTTTTTGGGGCGGCGAAAACGAGGAGCAAAGGCACTTGGCCGGCTTCAAGGTGATCGCCCCGATCGGCGTGCGAGCAAAGGTGCTCCGACCAACCACTGATTTCCAAACCCCGTCGGTCGAACCCTAAACCTGAAATCACACCGCCGAACTATCTCGGCGTGTCATGATTGAAGTGATGGCCGTGGCTCTGAAGACCCCCGACTCCGTAGTTACATCTTTTTTTGAACTGATTCAGGGTCATCATCTGACCGCCGCCCTCGATTTGTTGTCGGTCGACTGCGAATACGACAATGTACCGATCACCAAGGTCTTCGGACGACCCGCGATCGAAAAGACCCTAGGCGGTTTCCTCGCCGAGTGCACATCTTACGAATGGATCATCCACCATCAGGTTGCATCAGGCGACCTCGAGCACGGCGTGGTGATGAACGAACGCACCGATCGTTTTCAGATCGACGGCAGATGGGTCGAACTCGATGTCGCCGGTCTCTTCGTAGTGAACGAATCGAAAATCGCGCTCTGGCGCGACTACTTCGACCGCGAAAATTTCGCCAAGGCGCTCGCCTCAAAATAGCGCCGAAGTTTCGCGCCCGCACACCTCTCGGCTAACTTCTTGGCGATGCTTGACTTCTTGAACGGCAAATCACTGGCCGAGGTCAAGTTCGCCGTTGTCGACACCGAGACAACGGGGCTTTCCGGCTCGAACGACTATGTTCTCCAACTCGGCGTGGTTGTCGCCAGGGGTGACGGCACGATCGAAGATCAGTTCGTCACGTTTGTCAAGCGATTTTTCTGGAAACCAGGCCGACTCGGCGCCTACAAGGTGCACGGCATCAAAAGATCAGACCTTCGGCGCGGCTTGAAACCCGAAGAGATGCTGGGTCGTCTCGAAAGTTTTCTCCGCGATTCGATCTTCGTCGCCCACAACGCCAAATTCGACATCGGGTTCCTCAAAGGCGAGGCCGACCGTCTCGAAAAAACTTTCGACTTCAACGGTCCGCTAGACACGCTCAAACTTTCTCGGGCGCTCGACCCAAAACGAGTCAATTCACACAGGCTCGGCGACGTCACAAAGCGTTACGGAGTAGTGGTTGCACGCCAACATGACGCCCTCGCCGACGCCCTCGGCGCGGCGATGGTGCTTCCCCGTCTGCTCGAGCAACACGGCGTCACGACCGTCGAACAACTTTCATCGCACTTCGGCGTCTGAATCCGTTTGTTTTGAGCCAGGCTTCAAGCCTGGGGTGACGCCGCCTGATATCTGGCCAATACAGCTTTTGCCGTCTGGGCTTTCAACGACTTGAATTCGCTCGGTTTGAGCACCTTTACGTTGTTGCCTGCGCGCACGAGCAATCGACCCAGCCAGTGGGTCGAGGTGATCGACATGGTCACATCCACGCTCGAGTCGGCGTTGTCAACGCGCGAGACATACGGGTACGACTCGACTATCCATCGCGCCGATTTCTGCACCCGCAGGGTGACCTGTTGCAGGCTTTCTGAAAACCAGGGCAATTCGTCGTCGCGCACCTCTCGCAGTTGATCGAAGATCTCGGTGCCGGCGAGACTCTCGATTCGGTCGACACGAAACACCCTGTCTTCGCCCGACAGATGGTCGTCGGCGGCGACATACCAGCGCCCAGAATCTTCGAATACTTTTCGCGCGGTGATCACCCGATTGGTGCGCTTCTGGGTCGCCGGTGAAAAATATTCGATCTCTTGGCGCTCGCCAGAATTGACGGCCGCCAGAAGTTCTTTTACGAATCGAGTCTTTGGCAGCTGCACCTTTATCGTTTCGGCACCCGAGGGCATCAACGGCGCGAGTTTTGCCAGAGCCGTGGCCAACGGGCCCTTCTTGTCGGCTCCTGGCAACTGCATCGCCGCCTGGGCCATCACCGTGACGGCGAACAATTCGGCCGTGCTCAGTTTCAGCGGGCGCGAGAACACGAGGGGCACTTCGGCGATAACCATGCCGTTGTCCATATATACGTCGATCAGGGCGTCGGGTGTGTAGGGCGGCACGCCGCAAACCGCCGCCATCTGCAGATCTTCAATCAACTCGGTCTCCGACAAATTGAATTGCCGTGCCATCGTCGAAATTTTCACGCGCTTGCGCTGCATTATCCACGGCAGCATCACCAACAGCCCGCTTACTCGCTGCGCGGCGCTGCGCGGACCACGGCGCGATCGACCCGTGCTCGGCTTTTTCGCCGAGCGTCTGCCTGCGGTTTTCCTGCCCGCCTTTTGGGTTTTGCGCGATTTCACTCGTCTCGACTTGCCGGCTTTTGGTTTGGCCGCTTTGCGCCTTGAATTCGACTTCTTTTTGGTGGCCATCAAGCACCCGTCGCAAGTTCTTCGAGCCACTGCACGACTTGATCACGAATCTCGGGTGGCGACAAAACTTCGGCGCTCTCGACCATCGCGAACAACCACTGCCTGAAAGCGCCGAGGTTGGCGCACGGAATCGCGAATTCGACCCCGCCGTCTTCGCGCTCACGCACCACGAAACTCTCGCCGAACTCGCGACGCACCCCGGGGGCAAGCGCCGCGTCGACCAAGACAGTCGCCGTCGTGATCTCACCGTCGCCCGCGGCCAGCATCTGCTTTTCGGTCGGCACCGCGGCGGCAACCTCGAAGTTCTCCGGTGCCTTGAACGCCCGTGCCTCGCCCGCGACGACCCGACCCTCGATTCGATCGACACGAAACACCCGCTGATCGCGACGCAGATGGTCGTAACCGATGATGTACCAGAATCCGCCGCGCGAAAGCATGCCGTATGGGTCGACCTGACGCGACTCGCCCTTGTATTCGAAGTTCAAGGTTCGGCGCTTCATCACCGCGTCGGTGATCGTGCCCATGTTCTGGTCGACCAACCCGATGTTGACGCTCATCGATGACTTCTTCAAATGACGCTCGCCACCGAGTTTCCACAACGCCTCTTCACCGTGTTGCGCACCAAGGTGCACCGTCGCCACGGCGAGTTGCAGCGCGTCGCGTTCGGGTTCGGTCAGTCGCAGGTCGCTCAACTCATAGTTGCTTCGGTTGACCCAATAGGTCACCTCGCCGGCCGCGTCACCGCCCAGGGTTTTTGTCTCGATCGGAATTCCCATTTCGCGCAACGCCGCCTTGTCGCGTTCGAACGCCGCCCTCGCCGCCTCGTCGCTTTCGGGATACTGCTTGCCGAGTTCCTGACGCACTTGCCGAAGCGTCAGCGGTTTTGCGCGGTCGACGAGCAACGCCAAGAGGTTCATCATCCGTTCTGCCTGCGAAATTTTGACCGCCACGCCTCAAGCGTAGGTCGCCGTCAAATGCCGACCAAGCAACAACGGGCAAAAATGCGAGTTATTTTTCGGGCTTGCGCCTGCTCAAATACCAAGACACCAAACTGCGCGTCGACGAATCGTGGGGCGTCGAATACGACGACCCGTCACCACCGATCTGTGCCGCGATCTCGCCCGCCAAGACTTTGCCCAACTCCACACCCCACTGATCGAAACTGTTTATTTGCGCCACGACCCCGTGCACAAAGACGCGATGTTCGTAGATCGCGACGATCGCACCCAGCGATCTCGGGCTTAGTTCGGCGCCGATCATTACCGTCGAAGGGCGATTGCCGGGCATCCGACGATGATTCGCCGTCGGGTCGTTTTTCGCTTCTTGCGAACCTCTGCCAAATGCCAGCGCGCTCGCCTGGGCCAACATGTTCGCCGTCAAATCATCGTGCATCGCCGCATCGGTGTTGGGCACGTGGGCAAAACCGATGAAGTCGACCGCGGCGGTCTGGGAGCCCTGATGCAACATCTGCATGAACGCGTGTTGCGCGTTCGTGCCGACACCTCCCCACACCACCGGCGAAGTTTTGACCGAAACCTCGGTGCCGTCGAGCCGCACCGATTTGCCGTTGCTTTCCATGACCAGCTGTTGCAGGTAGTTGGGCAAAAGTCGCAGCGCCGACACATAGGGCACGACGGCCAAACTCGGGTAGCGCGCGGTGCCGAAGTTGAGCGCGTCGATCAATCCCAAAATCAGGGCGATGTTTTGCTCTGGCTTGGTCGACCTCATCTGCTCGTCGATGCTGCGCATGCCCGAGAGAAACTCCTCGAAGGCCGCGAATCCGAAGGCGATTGTCGGCACCAGACTCATCGCCGAGGCGATCGAATAGCGACCCCCAACCCAGGGCCAAATTTTGAAAGTGTTGGCGGCGACAACGCCCGACTCCTCGGCTTTGGTCGGGTTCGCCGTGACCACCACGAAGTGGTCGGCTAGTTTTCGGCTCGCCAAATCGAGATTCAAGCCCTGCGCGAGCCACTTCCTGGCGAGACGAGCATTGGCCAGCGTCTCGGCCGTGCCGAAAGATTTGGAGCAGACGACGAACAAGGTTTCTTCGGGCGAACATTGTGCCAGCACCGCGTTGATCTCGCTCGAGTCGATGTTGGCCACGAAAAAACAGCGGAAATCAGTGGCACCCACGTTGCTGAGCACATCGTTAATCAGGCGTGGCCCGAGATCGCTGCCCCCGATGCCGATGTTCACCAGATTTTTGAAACGTTTTTCGCGGCGAGTCGCGTCGACGAACTTTTTTACTTTCGCCAATTCATCGTGAACCTGGGTCACGGCGTTCTCGCCCCCGATTCGAATCGAAGTTTTCGCATCGGCGCGCAACGCCGTATGCAAAGCCGGCTGATTTTCGGTCGTGTTCACGATTTTGCCGTCGCACATCTCGGCGAAACGCTCGATGATCCCCGCCTCGGCGGCCAACGCGAGCAAGTTTTGCAACGCTTGATCGTCGATCAGTTGTTTCGAGAAGTCGACGATTATCTCTGATTTTCCGTCGCTTACAGAGTGCGTCATCTTTTTGGCGCGAAGCTCGTCTTCGACGAAAAATCGCGTCAACGAAGCGCTTTCAAGGCGCTTGGCGTCGCTCAAAACTTTTTGCCACGCCTTGAAATTGCCGACAACCATCGATTTAAGGCTACTGACTAGCGTCTATAGCCGTGCCCAATACCACCGAGCGTTCGGGAATTCTGTATGGGCTCGGCGCTTATGTCACGTGGGGATTGCTCACGATCTATTGGAAGTTTCTCCAAGACTTCGACGCCTTCGAATTGATCGGTTGGCGCATCGTCACCTCCGTCGTCGTGCTGCTGTTGATTCTCGTGTTCAGCAAAAAACTTCAAAATATTTTCAAAGCATTTGCCGACCCGAATCTGAGTGGCCGAATTTTGCTGGCCAGCGTCTTGCTGTCGATCAACTGGACGACCTATGTC
This sequence comes from Actinomycetota bacterium, assembly GCA_016870935.1. Classification (GTDB taxonomy): domain Bacteria; phylum Actinomycetota; class Acidimicrobiia; order Acidimicrobiales; family Ilumatobacteraceae; genus BACL27. Next base: position 15,148 of record VGAB01000023.1, read on the forward strand.
TGGGCGGTGGTGAACGAGCATGTACTTGAAACCGCCCTCGGCTATTTCATCGCGCCGATTTTCACGATGGCTATCGGTTTCATCGTTCTGCGCGAGACGATTCGCAACTCGCACCGTCTGGTGATCGTCTTGGCCTCGAGTGCGATCGTCGTTCTGACCTATTCATACGGCGCGCCGCCGTGGCGCGCATTGATAATCGCCGGTTCGTGGAGCATCTACGGATATTTGAAAAAACAGGTGCAGTTGTCGAGCCTTGAGAGCCTCTCGGCCGAGGTCTTGGCGCTCTTGATTCCTGCCATCGCCCTGGTTGCGGTCACTTTCGATCGCGTCGATTCGGTGCCGAACACGGCACAACTCCACGAGTGGGTGCTGGTGTTGCTCACGGGTTTGGCCACGGCCGTGCCGCTGCTGATGTTCGGCGCCGCATCTCGACGAGTTCGACTCAGCGTGCTCGGGCCGATGCAATATCTGGTGCCGACTTTCAACTTTCTGCTGGGTTGGTTGGTCTACAACGAAAGCCTCGACCCGCTGAAACTCTTGGGCTTCGCCCTGGTTTGGGTCGGCCTCGTGATATTTGTCTTCGACCTCGACTAGGCGTCGACCGAAACCTTGAACGCCGCCCCCGCCATGAGAATCTTCATCGCGTTGATCAGCGCGGCAGTGCGTTTCGCGTCGCGATAGACCATGTTGAATCGGGCCAAACCGGCCAGCACGACCATCAACATATCCTCGAGCGATTGGGCGGATATCTCGTCGTTGACCTCGCCGCGCTCGACGGCCTCGGTCGCGATCTGCAACAAGATTCGCCCGATACGACCTCCCGTCGGCAAAATTGCCTGCATCAATTCGGGATGACGATGCGCCTCAGCCGAGACGCTCAACACGAACGAAACCACGGCGGGCTCGCGCACGGTCAACTCCGCCAAAGCGTCGATCATCGACGAGATATTTTTGGTGATCTCCAGTTCTTGGTCGACCGACTTCTGGATCGTGTCGCATACCATCTGCTGCACATCCGAGAACACCGCCACATAAAGCTCGACTTTGGACGGAAAGTAGTGGTAGATCGCCGCCGTAGTGATGCCGGCCGCCTTGGCCAAAGATTTGTTGGTCGTCGCGTCGAAACCCTCGATGGCAAACGAGCGTCGCGCCTCGATCAGCAGTCGACCTCTGGTGTCGGCGCTGTCGCACCTGGTCGGACGCCCCAATTTTTTCATTGGAGCAAACCTAGTTTTTCAGGCGCGCAACACCCGAGTCAGAGCCGCGGCCAGTTCGACCGGTCGATCACCCTGCACCGAGTGGCCCGCACCGTCGACCACGAGCACCTCGGCGTCGGGTTTGCGGCGCAGGAGTTCGGCGACATCGGCATCGTCCACCACGGGAGAAGCCCCGCCCCGCACGAGCATCATGTAGCAACCCAGTCTTTCGATCACAGGCCACAGTTCGGCGATCCGCTCGACCCGACGCGCCGAATCTTCGGGCGACGGGTGCGTCGAACGGTCGTATCTCCACTGCCAAGAATTGTCTTGCAGTTGCCTCGCGTTGTGAAGTATTCCACGTCGCAAAGAACTTTCGCTTCGGGTCGGGTTGTGTTCGACGGTACGCGCCAAAATTTCGGCGAAACTGGCGAACGATTGCGGGCCGTTGACGAAATCGGTTATCGCCTTCGACTTTTTGGCGTTGACCCCGGGGGTGATATCCACGACAACGATTTTTTTAGCCAGGTCCGGGCGCATCCCCGCCAACGCCACGGTGGTCAGACCCCCGAGCGACATTCCGACCACGAGCTTTGTCGACGGCGCCCACTTTTCGATCGCCGTGGCGACATCGACCGCCAGAACACCCGCCTCGTAGTTTCCGTCCGAGCGCCATGAAGAATGGCCGTGACCCGGCAGGTCGATCGCGACAGCCGGCACACCCATCGCCAAAATGACGGTGTCCCAAGTGTGGGCGTTCTGCGCGCTGCCGTGCACGAAAAAAATCTCGGGCGGGCCGTCGCCCCACTTCAACGCGCTCAAGGTGCGCTGGTCGGCAAGTTGCATCGACAGTCGTTCGACTTTAGGCACTGATGGGACATTCAACGCGTACTCGGCGATGTTTTCACCGAACATCGAAAACTCGTCGTAGTCAATTTTCATGTGCGCCTTGAAATCATCGGCAAACGAGTTCTGATCACGGTGCCGTTGTCGTAGATGCGATGGTCGGTGTGGTTGTCGTCGTCGTGCTCGAACTGTTCACCGGAGCCTGCGTCGAAGTCGTCACACCCAGCACCGTAGTCGTCGGTGCCACAACCGTCGTAGTGGCGGCGATCGTCGTGTAATTCGGGTCTGGCCTGTCGAACGGAGGCACGGGCGACCCGTATTGCTCGGGCTCCTTGATTCCGTCGAACACATAAACCCTGTCGCCATATGCAACCAGAGCCGGAAAATATCGGGCGACCGACATCGGTATCCGCACGCAGCCGTGCGACGCCGGCTTCAACGGCACGAGAATCGCCCCGTGCACCGCGATGTTGTAGTTGAAGTAGACAGGGTTGTAGAGGGTTCCCAATTTTGTTTCGCGCATGCCCGATCGTCGATTGTAAAAATAGAAAATTCCCGCGGGCGTGGTCGCCTCGCCGCAGATACCCGTCAAAATCTGCTGATCGGTCTTGTTGCCCTCTTCGCCCGGGTCGATCTTGACCTCTTCGCACCACGGCACGCCGTCGCCGCTCGACATGTGGGTGATCAAGACGGGCTTCTGGTCGGTGAAAACGATCATCACCTGCTCTGGCAGGTAGATCTCGACATGTGTCGCAGTGTCTGCCTTGCGCCGCGGCTTGATGCTCAGGTTCGACTGCATGATCGCCCAAGTCGACGGGGTGACGACGCCGGTCGCCTGCTCGCGGGGCACGCTCATCACGAGTTTCTCGAACGCCCACATCGCCTGAACGGTGTTCTGGCCAAACTCGCCGTCGATCGGGCCCGGGTCGAATCGTAAATCTTTCAACCGTTGTTGCACACGCAAGACATCATCGCCTTTCATGCCCAACTCAAGTGACCGATCGAGCGGCACGGTGACGAGCGGCAACAAACTCGTTTCGACGACGACATCAGGGTTCGAATCCTCGCTCGCCGAATCGGTCGAAGACCTGTTGACCACACCGATTGCGATCACCGTCATCAAAATCGCGAATGCGATCAGGGCGAACCGCCATCGATCCAACGCCGACATCATTTTCGGGTAAAGATCCGGCACTGGCGGGTCGAGATCTTCGGGCAACTGGTCGAAAGGGTTCACTGACTCGTCTTGTCGACCGGCTTAATTGCGTTGAGTTTCTTGCGCAGGGCGAAAGCCTCGCGCAAAATCTTGACGATCACCGATGGCGAACTGAGCGTCGAAACGCCGCGGGTGCGGGGAAAATAATCGACGCCGAACTGAACCACTTCGAGGTTCAGTTTTTTCGCGCTGACGATCAATTCAGCGTCGATGAACGAACCTTCGCTCTCGAGACTGATGTGGTCAAAAACAGATTTTTTGCAAAGTTTGAACGCGAAGTTGATGTCGCGAAAGCGAACCCCGAACAGAATTCGCACCATCAGGTTGTAGAACATCGAATAAACCACCCGCACCAAACCTTCGCCCGTTCGATCAAACCGGTAGGCGCTCACGATGTCGGCCTCGTACTGGCGCATCAACCGCATCGCGTTGTGCACCTCGCGCATGTCGAACGGCAGATCGGCGTCCGTATACAGCACGACATCGCCCGTGGCGGCGGCGAACCCCGACTTGATCGACCCGCCAAGTTTTCTGTTCACGGGGTGATGCACGACTTTTATATGTTGGTCTTTGCCCGCCGCCTCATCGGCCAGGCGGGGCGTCGCATCGGTGGACGCATCGTTGACGATCACGAGTTCGTAATCGTCGATGACGCTCGCATCGCGCAGTTCGATGCAGATCTCGCGCGCCGCGTTTAGCGCACGGTGCAGATACTGCTCCTCGTTCCACATCGGAAAAAAGACGCTGAGTTTTTTAAATCCCGTCTGCGACATGAGGCTTTCAGGCTATTGTCGGTCTTGTTATGTCGTCTCTACCCCCGCCCGACCAAGCCCAGATTCTGCGCGTCGGTTCGCTCACCCCCGCCTGGAAGTTCGCCCTTGTCGCCACGCAGTTGCTGATTCTCGTGTCGCTGGTGATGCTCGGCATCTCGGCATTGACCGTGGGCAAACCCACGTGGTGGTTGGCCGCAACCGACAACAACCTGACGGCCGTGCTCGTCGTGGTCCCATTCTTGGCGCCGTCGCTCGTGATCTTGGCTGCCGCGCGTGCATCGCACCTCGCGCCGTTGGCGGGGCTCTTCGCCACGGCGGTTTTGGCGGCGACGAGCGTCGTCGATATCTCGAGAACACCGGGCATCGCGTTGGGCGAGGCGATTTTGGCTGGCTGCACCGCACTCACCACGATCGCCGTCTTTGCCGGACGACGACGAGCGATCAATCCCGCACTATGAGCCAGAACAATTCCTCGGCCAAAGTACTGACCTCGCTGCCTGCCGGCGAGAAGGTCGGCATCGCCTTCTCCGGCGGCCTCGACACCTCGGCTGCCGTCGCGTGGATGCGCGATCGCGGTGCGCAACCTTTCGCCTACACCGCAGACATCGGGCAACCCGACGAAAAAGATCTGGCATCGGTGCCGCAACGCGCGAAAACCTATGGTGCGGTCGAGGCGAAACTTGTCGACTGCCGCGAGTTGCTGGTGCAAGAAGGTCTCATCGCGCTGCAGTGCGGCGCGTTTCATATTTCGACCGCGGGTCGAAACTACTTCAACACGACACCGCTCGGTCGCGCCGTGACGGGCACTCTTCTGGTTCGCGAAATGAAGCATGACGGCGTCGACATCTGGGGCGACGGCAGCACTTTCAAGGGCAACGACATCGAGCGGTTCTACCGCTACGGGCTGCTCGCCAACCCGAATCTGCGCATCTACAAACCTTGGCTAGATGTCGACTTCGTGCGCGAGATGGGCGGTCGAGCAGAAATGAGCGAGTTCTTGGCCGCCAAAAAGTTGCCGTACCGCGATTCGGCGCAAAAGGCCTACAGCACCGATGCCAACATCTGGGGTGCGACCCACGAGGCCAAGTCGCTCGAAGAGTTGTCGACATCGATGCATATCGTCGCGCCGATCATGGGTGTCGCGCATTACGACGGCTCGGTGAAGATCGCCACCGAAGACGTGACGATTCGCTTCGTCGAGGGTTGGCCCGTGGCGATCAACGGCAAGGAGTTCTCGTCGCAAATCGAGTTGGTATTGGCGGCCAACGAAATCGGCGGTCGACACGGTCTGGGCATGAGCGACCAGATCGAAAACCGAATCATCGAGGCCAAGAGTCGCGGCATCTACGAGGCCCCCGGCTTGGCACTGTTGCACATCGCCTACGAGCGTTTGATCAGCGCGATTCACAACGAGAACACGATCGAGAATTACCGCTCGATGGGGCGTCGACTTGGTCGATTGCTCTACGAAGGTCGATGGTTCGACCCGCAATCTTTGATGTTGCGCGAGTCGCTGACCCGCTGGGTTGGTTCGCTCGTATCGGGCGAGGTCAAACTGCAGTTGCGTCGCGGCGACGACTACAGCATTCTCGACACCACGGGCGCGCATCTCACCTATTCGCCCGAGCGTCTGAGCATGGAACGCGTCGACGACGCGCCATTTGGTCCGCTAGACAGAATCGGTCAACTGACGATGCGCAATCTCGACATTCAAGACACGCGCGAAAAACTCGAGATCTACCGCCAAGCCGGCAC
>VGAB01000024.1 GCA_016870935.1 Actinomycetota bacterium
CACGGGCTGCAGATCAACACCTGGACATGCGACGACCCCGTGCGAATGCGCGAACTAGTCGAGTGGGGCGTGGACGGAATCTGCACGAATGTGCCCGACCTCGCCCGCCAAATCGTCGACGCGCGAAATTAGATGACTATCGGTTTGACGAGGCGCAGCGCGTCGGGGCAGTGCTCGATGTGCAACGAGGTTTGCTCGCCGAGATAATCGCCATCTAGTTGATACGGAAACGGCGCGGCGAAATCGATCTTGACGTCTTCGACATCGGTCCTGATTTCGACGCCCGACGAGGCGCTGATCTGGTCCTGACGAATCGCCTGCAAAACCGTGCGCAGTATCAACGGGGTGGTCAGTCGGCGAAACGTGATCGCCACGAGTTTTTTGTCGATTGACGCTGCGGTCGAAAGGCTCACGGCGCGTTTGCCGATGAACGTATACGGATTCGAGTTGAGCACGATCGTGAAGTATCCGTTGGGAATCTGTTTTCCGTCTATAGAAACGCTGAAGTGCGGATACTTGCGGTCGTAGGTCGCGAACCAGGCCTGCAACGCCGAGAGCGCGAACAACGGTTGTCCGATGAACCGTTTCAGAGACGCGCGACGTTCGACCAGTTCGACGACCGCGGCGTCGAAACCGATGCCGGCATGAAAACAAAAGTAACGCCCGTTGGCGCGACCAAGGCTGATCGGGTGAATGTTGTCATGGTCGAGTCCCGCGCTGAATTGCTGCAGGGCGAGCACCGGGTCGTTGGCGGCACCGAGGCTGCGCACGAAGACGTTCGTCGATCCGCCGGGCAGCATCATCAACGCGGTCGAACTGCCGGCCAAGCCCGTGGCGACCTCGTTGAGGGTGCCGTCGCCCCCGAAAGCCACGACCAGATCGACCCCTCGTTCGGCGGCGTCCTTGGCAAACCGCGTGGCATGACCGCGTTCGTTGGTTTCGACGACCTGCACGCCATGGTGGCGAGCGAGGTACTGATGCACTGCGACGGTATTGCGTGGATTTACCGAAGATGCGAACGAATTCACAATTAGTAATATCTGCAAGAACTTAAACGGTATCAGCGAATCGCGGGCCGCTTCGGGCGTGTTTGTGCTGGTTTCTAACGGTAAGAATAGAAGCCATGAATATCGTCGTGTGCGTCAAACAGATCCCAGATCCAGCCAGCCCGGGTGCGCTCGACGCATCGACAAATGCGTTGAAGCGCGACGGAAAATTGATTCTCGACGAGTCAGACGCATACGGCGTCGAAATGGCGTTGCAACTTGTTGCGAGCGCCGGCTCGGGCGAAGTCTTCGTCGTGTCGATGGCGCCGAACGGTGAAACCTCGGGCATGCGAACCGCGTTGGCGATGGGCGCCGTAAAAGGTTTGCTCGTCAGCGACCCCGCTCTCGCCGGCAGCGATGCGTTGACCACAGCGAAAGTTTTGGCCGCCGCCGTGACGAAACTTGGCGGCGCCGATCTGATAATCGCCGGTACCGAATCTTCGGACGGATACACGGGCACCGTGCCCGAACAAATCGCCGAGTGTCTGGGTCTTCCCTCGGTGACCTTCGCGAAAAAAGTGAAGGTCGATGGTCAGGTGTTGAAAGTCGATCGACAAAGCGAGACGGGTTACGACGAAGTCGAGTGTTCTTTGCCGGCGGTCATCAGCGTGACTGCAGGCGTGGTCGAGCCCCGCTACCCGAGTTTCAAGGGCATCATGGACGCCAAGAAAAAGCCGCTTGACGTCGTCACGGCGGGTGATCTTGCGGTGACACCGGCCGGTTGGGCGGCAGCAGGACAAAAAATCGTCAGCGTCACCCAGGCCGAGGCGCGAAAAGCCGGCACCGTGATTGAAGATGACGGCGAGGCGTTCGGCAAGATCGTCGCATTTCTCGAAAACTTGAAATTGATCTGAGAGCAGAGGGCACGAGCATGGCAATCAACAACATTTGGGTTTTCGCTCAGGCCTCGGGTGGCGTCGCCACCACAGGCACTCTCGAGTTGCTGACCAAGGCCCGCTCGCTCGCGGGCAAAGTCACGGCGTTCGTCGGCGGTGACGCGGGCGCGATCGCGGCTTCGCTTGGCGAACATGGCGCGACGAAGGTCTACGCCACCGGAGACCTCGCCGGCAAACTGCCGGGCGTGGCGCTCGCCGCGGCGATGAAATCTGTGATCGATTCGGGCGACTCGCCGGATGTGATCATGTTTCCGCAGAACTACGAAGGTCGCGACACGATGGCGCGCCTGTCGGTGAAATTGAATCGCACTGTTCTGACCAACAACATCGACATCGCCGACACGGCAGATGGTGTCGTCGCCACGACACCGATCTTCGGCGGAAACGTTTTGGTCGCCACGGCTTTCAGCGGACAGGGTCCGCATCTCGTGTCCTTTCGACCGAAGAGTTTCGCCGCCGAATCCTCGGGTGGCGCGGCTCCCGAAGTTGTGGCGGTCGCCGTGCCCGATCTCGGCAAGCAGGGTGCGGCCAAGGTTGTGGCCACGCACTCTGAAAAATCTTCAGGACCAAAACTCGACGAGGCGGCGGTCGTCGTTTCGGGCGGTCGTGGTCTGGGCGAGGCGGGCAACTACACGCTGATCGAAGACCTGGCGAAATTGTTGAAGGGTGCGCCTGGTGCGTCGCGCGCGATCGTCGACGCCGGTTGGGTGCCCTATTCATATCAAGTCGGTCAGACCGGCAAAGTCGTGAAGCCCAGCGTCTACATTGCGGCCGGCATTTCGGGTGCGACCCAACATATGGTCGGCATGAAGGGCTCGAAAAATATCATCGCAATCAACAAAGACAAAGAAGCCCCGATTTTCGGCATCGCCGATCTCGGCATCGTCGGCGATGTGCACAAGGTTCTGCCGAAACTGATCGAAGCCCTCAAGGCTCGCTCGTAACTTTCGCCCAGCCGCGCGCAATCTCGCCTAGCCGCGCGCAATCTCGCGCCGCCGCGACAGAGTAAATTATCGTCGTGCCGCCGCGCAGAAAAATCTTGGTTGTAGCGGGAAACCTCTCACACCTCGATCAATTCGTGATTCACGGCTTCTTCAAAGAGTTGGCACAGGACACCGATGTCTATTTGACTCTTCCCGAGCAAGATCGTGCCACCGACCGATGGCGAGAAGTTTCACGAAAGTTGGAAGATTCGCTGCATGAGGTCGTTGGCTACGAATATTCGTCTAGATCAAAGAGCTCGGGATATCAAATCGGGGCGGCGTTGACATATCGGTATCGAAAAACCTCGGAGTCTTACCATGTGCGAATCCTTGAGAGCCTTTTCGGCGGTTTTGACCTGCCGATGCAGATTCGAAGCCGTAGGGCACTTTTCATTCTCTTTAAGCGTCGCAACGAGTTGGCGAGACGAATTGTGCACGAGTTTCCAGCGATGGTTCGTGGAACCAGGGCAATCTTTTGGATTTGGTCGAAGGTCGCGACAAGACGGGTCGAGTCTGGGTGCTCGTTGATCTCAATCGTGAAGAGCATTGACCCTGACGTGACGGTGACGCTGATGCAGCGTCAAGCCGGGTTTGTGATCGCCTCGATTGGTGCGGGAAGGAAACTCGGAATTCCAACGCTATTGATCCCGTACAAGTGGGACAATGCGTCGTCGAAGAGCCCGCTGATCAAGACCCCGACACGAATGTTGGTTTATAACACCGCGATTCAACAGGTCTGCGCCCGACTGCACAAGATGCCGCTGTCGGCAGTCGTTGCTGTTGGAAGCGTCGAGATCGGCAAAGGCCGAGAGACTCGCATCGATCAGGCTGCGGGCGTGGTGCCATTGATCGGCGCGACTCTAGATACGAAAAGTTCAGCCAATTGGTTGCGAGCAATAGACAACTTCTTTGAGACACGCAAGCAGCAGGTTGATGAAAAGATTGTCAAGTTGGTGTGGCGGCCGTATCCAACCGCTGACAAAAACAACCTTGACTTCATGCGATCGTTCGCCGTCGAACATCCACGATTTGAACTCGACAAGGACATTGAGGCGAGCATTTCGCATCGTTCAAGCAAAATTACTTTCGCTCAGACACAGGCGGCATACGACCGCTATATACGAATGTTGGAGAGATCAAGTTTCGTCGTGTCTGAGGGAACTTCGGTGATTGTTGATGCCCGAGCTCGAGGTCTAGCGGTCATTTATCCGGCCTTCAAAAAAGAAGCAGTTGTTGGTTCTCAGTGGCATCGTTTGAACACTTCGAATCACCTGAAAGGTTTGCGTGATACCACAGGCGTGTTTATCGCCGAGGATGAAAAGGAACTCGATCATTTGTTGGCTGATTTTCTGAAAAACCCGCGAAGAATTCCTCCGGACAACACCGGTGAAAATATTTTCACTGACGATCGAAGCTATGCGCGACGCGTTTTGGATGTCGTCGAAGACGCAATCAACGAGCGATAGTTTGTCGGTTTTCGTCGGCTAACGGGTGCTAGACGAGTGGCCAGGGGTAGTGGCGGCCGGAAGGGTCGACCGGAAAACGCGCTCCGGTGTGCAGCCAATTGGCGCGGTCTGAAATCGCGGCCACTTCTTGCTCGGTGAGCAGGGTCGCCACCTCGAGCGGCACATGCTCGCCGAGTCGACCGATCTTTTGTAGCAAAGATTCGGCGATGGGTTCGCCACCGAACTCCCAAATCACCGTGCGCAATTTGAAATCGGAGGAGAAACACAGGCCCTGGTCGATGCCCCAAACGCGCGATTCTTTGTCGACGAGCACGTGACCCGACTTTCGATCGGTGTTGTTGGCGATGATGTCGAATGCGCACATCGCGCGAAATTGATCATGCAAGTCTTCGCGTTGCTCAAAAATTGCGAAGTAGTGCTGCTCGGGGTCGGCTTCGATCCACAACTGAACCGATCCTTCACCGTTCGGGCCGTCGCGCAAGATCGTGGGCGGCACGCAGTGCAGACCCATCGCCTCAGAAAGCCGATAAGCGGCGACTTCGCGGCGATGCAAACCCGGTTCGAAGTCCCACAGCGGCCTTTCGCCGTGCAATGGTTTGTAGATTGCGCGCACGCTTTGATCGGCCAATTTCAACGAAACAAGGTATGTGGCGTTGCTGCTGTAGGGCATGCGCATCGCGATCGACATCTCGCCGCGCGCCAAAATTTCGAGTTGTGTCGCGCTGTCTAGTTCATTCGCGGACACAAGTGCCCATCTTTGTTGATCGGTCTGCCGCAGAACACGCACGAGGGTCGCCCCGAAGAAACGACATCGTCGGCATGCTTGCAAAACGCGACCGCCTGGTCGCGGGTGATCTTCGCGCGAATTCTCGAGATGTCCTGGTCGACGGTCGGATTTTCTTCGTCGGGGCCAACCTCGATTTCGTCCAGTTGAATCACCAGGCGATCACTTATCGTGTCGTAGGCCAAACCCACGGTGCCGAGCACAAATTCGGGATCCACGGGTTGCGAGAGTTGCATCGCCTCGTTGATCGGCGCATGCGAAACATCGGGGGCGTCGGCAAGAAGTTTTCGCAAGTACTCGGAGAGCGCGGCCACCTGCTCTTTCTCGCACTTGATGGTGATCCGTTGACCTTCGGCCCGAACCTGCAACAAGAAGGTGCGACGACCCGGCTCACCGAGCGCACCCGCGGTGAATGCGTCGGTGTTTTCAAACTCAAAATAGAGGCTCATGAGATCTTTAACTCGGAGAGGTCGCCGCCCGTCGAGTTGACTGTCAAAATCACGGGGCCGTGGCTCGAATATGAAATTGCACTGACCGAACACGTGCTGATCACGACCCGTTGAAAGAGATCAAGGTGGGTGCCCATCAGATGGGCGACGGCGGCCTTGATCGGGTCGGCATGCGAGACGCAGATGATCACCTTGCCGGGGTGCGCCTTGCGCAGTTTGTCGAGAGTCGAGATTATTCGTGTCTGCATCTCGGTGAAACTTTCGCCCCGGGGGAAGCGAAAAGTGCTGGGTGCCCGCTGCACCGTCGTCCACTCGTCAAGTTTCATAAGTTTGCCGAGTTCTTTGCCCGTCCAGTCGCCGAAGTCGCATTCGAGCAGACCCTTTTCGATGACGATTTTTTTCTTGAGAGCCTTGGCGATCGGCGCCGCCGTTTCACGCGCGCGTTCGAGCGGCGACGCATAGATTGCACCGACATTTTTGAGTCTGCCGAGTCGACGGGCGACCTCGAGTGCCTCGCTCTTGCCGTCATGGCTCAAGTGCAGACCGGGCGCACGACCGGGCAGAAGTTTGCCGGTGCTCGGCGTCTTGCCGTGGCGCACCAAGATCACCACGGTTGCGGCGCCAGATTTTGGTTTTGATTTTTTCATGCCGAGGGCATCAAACTATCGGCACAACGAATAATCTCGGGGTGTGACTTCGGCGCGAGACCTCGAGAAACTCGCCCGCGAGATCAACTCGTGTCACAAGTGCAGCCGCCTGGTGAAGTGGCGCGAGAAAGTCGCGGTGCAAAAGCGTGCCGCCTATGCGACCGAGACATATTGGGGCAAACCGATCGCCGGCTTCGGAGATTCTCGCGCGAAGATATTGGTTCTGGGTCTGGCGCCGGGTGCACACGGCGCGAATCGAACGGGAAGAATTTTCACGGGAGACCGAAGCGGAGATTGGTTGTTTCGGGCGATGCACAAAGCAGGTTTGGCTTCTCAACCCGAGTCGATTTCGCGCGCCGACGGCTTGACGCTCAAAAACGCGTGGGTGGCGACGGCGGTGCGGTGCGCGCCACCCGACAACAAGCCGACGCCGCGCGAACGAAGAAACTGCGCCTCGTTCCTGACCCGCGAACTCTCGATGTTGAAAAATGTAAAGGTCATCGTGTGTCTCGGGGGCTTCTCTTTGACTGCCGTCTGCGACGAACTCGAGATTCGACCCAGACCAAAGTTCGGTCACGGCGTAGTCGTCGACCACGAGCGCTACAAGATCGTCTGTTCTTATCATCCGAGCCAACAGAACACATTCACGGGCCGGCTCACCGAAAAAATGTTCGACGATGTGTTTGCGACGGCGGTGCGTCTACAAAGATAGAAACTCTCCGACGCCGTAGACGACGGCGATCAGGGCGAGAAACAATCCGAACACGCGCTGAAGTTTTTTGTCGCTCATCTTCATCGTCATGCTCGAACCGAAAGGCGCGCCGACCACGACGCCGATGGTCAGCCACGACGCGAACCGCCAGTCGATGCCGCCCCCCAACGAATGGGTGATTGTGCCGGGAATGGCGAAGCAGCCCACGCAGATCAGCGAGGTCGCGACGGCGTTTTTGATCGGCAGACCGAGCCAACGGCGATATAGCGGAACCATGACGATGCCCCCACCGACGCCGAGCAGACCCGAAAGCACTCCGGCGCATGCACCTGTGAACACGGCCGGCAAATCAGTGGATTGCGACACGAATCCTAAGTTGTTGCGCAGTTCGACGACTTCTGTTGTTCTGGAAGAACGCATCATGTTGACGGCACTCCACATCAGGATCAACGCGGTGAGAATCATCAACAGGTGACCCTCACCAGGCACGCGGGGTGAAACCCATGCTCCCGTGACGGCACCGATGATTCCGGCAGGGGCCGTGAACGCGACGACCCGCCATCGAATGTAATCACCGCTTCGATATCGCCATGAGCCCGTGACGACGCCGGGCAAGATCGACGGCAGAGTAGTGCCGACGGCGAGTGCGGCCGAACAACCAAGCGCGCGAATTGCCGGGGTTGAAATGACCGCTCCACCTACGCCGAACGCGCCCGACATCACGCCGGTTGCGACGCCGGCGAAGCCCGTCAGCAAGTCGCGGAAAATCCCTGGTTCCATTTGTGCTTAGTGAGCGGCGGGGGCGGTGCCGTCGGCTTTTTTCTTGGGCGGTGGAACCCCGACACTCACCGACTTGTGCGCGAACTCCGGCCAGCGTCGCCGGCTGACGATGCTCAGCAAGCGCAACAACTTCATCGCCGTCGCGTCGGTCTCGGCGGGTCGCGCGACGACCGAACCATCTTTGATCATTCGGTTCATGACTTCCTCGCCCAACTCGGTGCGAACAACGCACAGGGTCCAGTCGTTGTCTTCGCCGATGCCGCCAGTCGAAATGTCGGCGTGTTCGGCGGCGAAGTCGGGGCACATCTTGCAACCTTCGCGCGTCCACTTGTGGCATTCCTTGAGGTCGATCTCGTGATACGAACCGTCTTTCATCCAGATCTGAAAGACACCCTTGATGTTCATCTTGACCATTTCTTCTTTTTTCAACCCGTACTTCGCCAAAAATAATTCCTCGAAAATCGCGTCGTCGAAGGTTTTTGAGCAGAGCAGACCGATGTTGAACAAGAAGGGCTTGCCGATTTTTCCGGCCTTGCGCTTCCACATGATCGGCAAAGCCGACGACTGGCAACTCATGCCGACCAATGCGATGCGATTCAGGCCTTCTTTTTGTGCGTCACGAATCGCCAAGGTGTTGGCCGAATATGTATATCGACTGCCCGACGACGCCAGAACCTGCTCGCGATTGCGCGCAAGGCCGGGAAGCGCCTTCCACGAAGAACCGTCGCCTTCGACAAAGCTCGTCAGCGCGGCGTCGATGTAGTCGTGGTCGAGCAACCAGATCAGCATCGCCCCGACGAAGCCGCCGTCCTGCCCTTTCTTGTGGGTTTCGTCGTCGGCGGCACGAACCATCAACAGTTGGCGGTACTGACCGTACATTTCCTCGTCTTTACGTTCGCGACCGAACAGGTGCATGTCGGCCTCGGGCTCCCAACTGCGAAAACGCGGGCAGGCGCGCGTGCAACTTGTGCAGCCTTTCTCGCCGTGGACGCAGTTGTCGATTCCCAACTCTTCTTCGAGGTGAAACGGCTTGTATTTGCCTTCCTCGTGCTCGTAACCGATCACATCGTGCGGGCAAGAAATGACGCAACCGGCGCAGCCCGTGCACAGCCCGGTGTTGATCACCTCTTCATACAGCTCTTTCCACTGATGGGTCCAACGCTGCGCGACTTCGACCATTTCGCAAGCCTAGTAAGTGAGCCGAAAATCTCCCTGACTCAAGTGGATTTCTCGCAGGCCGAACGACTATGAATGGTCAGAGATGTTGACCTACACACCCGAAGCCGAGGCGCGTCGCGTCGAGATTCGCCAGTGGCTGAAAGACAACCTGCCCGCTAACTGGTTCGACAAAAACCACGAGATGACGACCGAAGAGCGCAGGCAATTCAACGAGACTTGGCCCGAGAAACTTTTTGCGGGTGGCTGGATTTGTGCGACATGGCCCAAAGAATATGGCGGCAAAGGCCTCACGGTTCTCGAGGGCGTGGTGCTCGCCGAAGAGTTCGCGAACGCGGGCGCGCCGATGCGCGCGGATTTTTTCGGCGACACTCTGGTCGGGCCGACACTGTTGCAGTGGGGCACCGAAGAACAAAAGCGCGAATTTTTACCCAAGATTTTGAGCGGCAAGATGCGTTGGTGCCAGGGTTTCAGCGAGCCGAACAGCGGCAGCGATTTGGCCAGCCTGAAGACGACCGCGGTTTTGGATGGCGACGAGTGGGTGATCAACGGACAAAAGGTTTGGACGACGCAGGGTCGCCACGCCGACTATTGCTTTTTGCTCACCCGCACCGACAAAGACTCGCCGAAGCACAAGGGTATTTCTTATCTGCTGGTGCCGATGAAGCAACCGGGCGTCGAGGTGCGCGGCATCACGCAACCAGACGGCACCGCCGAGTTCTGCGAGGTTTTCTTCACAGATGCGCGTTGCCCGAAAGACAATGTCGTCGGCGGCGTCAACAACGGTTGGAAAGTCGCGAACAGCACGCTTGCTTTCGAACGCGGAATGAGCGCGACCACGGGTTACCGCAGGTTCGAAGAGGAGTACAAACTGCTTGTCGCCCAGGCGACCAAAAATGGCAAGATCGCCGACGTTTCGATTCGACAACGGCTGATGCAGTATTACTCGAAGATCCAAATTCTTCGGTTCAACGGTCTGCGCGGTCTGGGGTCGACGCTTGCCGGCACGAAAGATTTTGGTGTGATGGCGCTCGGGGCGAGCAACAAATTGTTCTGGTCGGAGATGCACCAA
The DNA here is from genome assembly GCA_016870935.1 of Actinomycetota bacterium. Lineage (GTDB taxonomy): Bacteria > Actinomycetota > Acidimicrobiia > Acidimicrobiales > Ilumatobacteraceae > BACL27. The sequence continues at coordinate 10,012 of VGAB01000024.1, forward strand.
AGGGCGATGGAGTTGGCGTTGGATATTTACGGTGCATATTCGATGCTCATCGACACGGGGCCCGAGTCGGGCACTTGGCCGGGGGCGTTGCGCGACAAGCGGCGCGCCAATTACCCCTCGTCGCCGATGATGTCGAGCTTTTTCTTTTCGCGCTCAGAGACGATTTGGGGCGGCACGAGCCAGATTCAACGCAACATCGTTGGTGAACGGGTGTTAGCGCTGCCCAAAGAACCAAAGACCGCCGAGTAAAGGAGAAAAAGTGAATTTTGCGACAGCGATTCGATCGGGTTTCCAGAACTACGCGAACTTCAAGGGTCGCGCATCGCGCGCCGAATATTGGTGGTGGACGTTGTTCAGTGTGCTGGTTGGTCTCGCCGGTTCGGCGATTCACTCATCAATCGGCAATCTTGCGCAAGTTATAACTCTCTTGCCGTCTATCGCGGTCGCGGTGCGACGCGTTCATGACTCAGACCGTCGAGGCTGGTTTGTTCTTGTCCCGATTTACAACTTGATTTTGGGTCTGAGTCGCGGCGACTCGGGCATGAACCGATTTGGTCCGCCGCCGCCGCCAAACCCCTAATATTTGGGCACTCGCCGTTTGTAGCTCGCCTGAATCAGCGGCGAACTCAAAATGAAATCGGCGCTGGCGCGATTGCACGCGACGGGAATATTCCATACCACCGCGATTCGAAGCAGCGCCCGAATGTCGGGATCATGGGGCTGGGGTTCGAGCGGGTCCCAGAAGAAAAGCAGGATATCCACACCCCCGTCTGAGATTTTCGCGCCGATTTGTTGGTCTCCGCCGAGAGGGCCGCTGCGCATTCGCTCGAGGGTCAGGCCCGTATTTTCGGCGATCAGTTTTCCGGTCGAGCCCGTGGCGATCAAGACATGCTGTTTCAAAACATCTCTGTGTTCTTGCGCCCAGCCGAGCATTTCGCCCTTCATATTGTCGTGTGCTACCAATGCAATACGCTTTTTTGCGGGGCTCTCGATGTTCGTCATCTCAATGGAGGTCATAAGTGAAGGTTAGGTCAAAAGCGGGCGATGATTCGACAAGTTCACGCATCATCTCGACCCCGATCGGCAAACTAACTCTCGTCGCGTCACCCAGAGGTTTGCAGAGGGTTATTTTTGGTGCGAGAAAGTTGTCGCAGACGAAGCGTGCCCGAACAAAAACTAGTGGCCATTTGACGCAAGCCGAACGACAATTGCGCGAATACTTCGCTGGCGAGCGAAAGAAGTTTTCGATAAAACTCGATATCGGCGGCACCGAGTTTCAAGAGTCTGCATGGCTGGCGCTCAAAAGAATCGGTTACGGCAAGACGATTTCTTATGCGCAACAAGCGCGACTCGTGGGCAAGCCGAAGGCTTGTCGCGCCGTGGGTTCGGCCAACGGCAAAAACCCGGTGGCGATCGTCCTGCCTTGCCACCGCGTGATCGCCTCGGGCGGCACGCTTGGTGGTTATGGCGGTGGGCTGGCGATAAAACGAAAATTGATCGCGCTCGAAAAAGATTTCAGTGCGGCTGGGTGAAGCCGAAGCACTCACGCAGATATTCGTCGCCCAGCGCAGTCTCGGGTGGCCCGATCGAAACGACACGCTGAGCCAGAAGCATCACCGTGTTCGCAGACTCGGCGTCTTTCAATTCGTGGGTAGCAAGAACGACGGTCACGCCCCGAGATCTTTGTTCGGCGATTAGGTCGGCGACCAGTTTTCGCCCGTTGATGTCGAGACCCGCGGTCGGCTCGTCGAGCAACATGATTTCGGCCTGACGGGCCAGAGCCTGGGCCAGATGAGTGCGCTGTTGTTGTCCGCCAGAAAGATCGCGAATCGGGTCGTCTGACTCGGTGTCGATGCCCGTCGATCGCATCGAGTCATCGACGATTTTTTTGTCGGCCGCCGACGGGTTTTTGAATAGTCCGAGATGGGCGAATCGCCCCATGGCGACGACATCGCGAACACGCAACGGCAGGGTGTGGGTCGAGATCGGATGTTGCGGCAGATAGGCGACGCGTTTGGGCAGCGAGCCGACCGGCGCCCCGAGAATTTCGATGTCTCCACTGATCGGCTTGATGAGGCCCGCCATTGTCTTCAAGATCGTCGACTTTCCCGAGCCGTTGGTGCCGATTAGCACCAGCAATTCACCTGCGGTGAGTCGCAAGTTGACATTTTTAACTACCGGGTGCTTCGAGTACCCGACGGCGAGTTGGTCGGCGAGCAGAGTGGCTCGATTTTTTTCGTTCATCTGAAGTGCGAACCCGAGTGACTGTGCTGGTGCTCATGGGGATGTTCATGCTCATCAGCATCTTTTTTGCCAACCGCCTTTTTCGCCTCTGAAAAAAAGGCGCAGAGCGCAAACATTGCCACCGCCGACAAGACGATGCTCGCACCGGCAGCCAGGTTGAAGTGATAGCTGACCAAAAGGCCGACGTAGGTCGAGGTCGTCCCGACAACCGAGGCGATGAGAATCATCGTCGATATTCTTCGCGCGAACAACGCCCCGGTCGCGGCGGGGGCGACGAGCATGCCGAGCACGAGCAAAGTCCCCACGGTCTGGAAACTGGCGATCACCGTGACGGCGACGATCATCAGCAACAAATTATGGAACAATCGGCTGGAAAAGCCCGATGTGTTGGCCAATCCTTCGTCGACGCAGAGCAACAAAAATGGGCGTCGCGCGATGAACGCAACCGTCGCCACGACTGCCAGCGCGCCGAACTGCAATGTGATATCGCCGATGTCGACGCCGAGAACTTCGCCGAACAAGATGCGCGAGAGGTCGCCGACGAAAGTTCGAGATCGTGAGGTGATCATCACGCCGAGGGCCAGCATTCCCACGAATAACAAACCGATCGCCGTGTCGCCCGATAGTCGCAGGCGACGCGAGACGAGGCTGACCCCGCCCATCATTACCAGCGAGCCGACAGCCGCGCCAACAACACCCGAGACTCCCAGCAGCAACGCCGCGGCGATACCAGGCAGCACGCCGTGGGCGAGAGCGTCGCCGACAAATGCCAGCCCGCGCAAAACCACGAAAGTTCCAGCGATCGCACATGTGACGGCCACGAGCACACCGGCAAGAAGCGCGAAGCGCATGAATTCGTTGGCGGCGAATGGATCGATCAGCGGCTCGACGAACATCTCACCGCCAAGATTCACGAATTCAACAGTAATGATTCGTGGTCATCAACCCAATGCTTCGGCGATTTGTTGGACCATTCTCAAAATGAACTCTTGATAGTTCGTCGCGCCGTCAAGGTAATGGGTCGAAAGCGTCACGGCTTTTACCCCGAGTTCGGACGCGATTTGGTTGGCAATGTCGGGGGATGTGCCGAGACCAGTGAAGATCGCCTTCACCTTGTTTTTTTGAGCCAACTTTTTCAGGTCGGCAAGTTCGCCCGCCGTGGCTTCTGATGTCGTGGTCAGCGATGGAATGATCGCACCGATCACCTCGCAACCATAGCGGTCGGCGAAGTAGCCCATTTCGTCGTGACCGCTCACAAGTTTGCACCCATCGAGACCATTGATGATCGTGGTGATTTGTTTGTCGAGTTCTTCTAGTTCGGTTGTCAAAACTTTTTCGGCTTCAGAGAGGTCTGTGCCTGCGGCGGCGCTCAGCGCCTTGGAAAGTGCAGGGAGCATTTCAAGCATCGTTGCAGGGGAGAGCCAAAGATGCGGGTCGCCGGCACCGTGGCCGTGGCCATCTTCGCCTTCGGCGTGATCTGCATCTTCGTCGTCGTCATCGCCGTGGCTATGACTATGACCGTCTTCTTCTTCGGTCTTGCGCACAGTGACGTGGTCGCCAACCATGAATACTTCGCCACCTGAGTCGGCAATATTCTCAATCACTTCTTCAAGACCCTCCTCGAAGTCGAGGCCGTTCGATACGACAAGGGCGGCATTGTTCATCGTCTCGACGTCTTTTGCCGAGGGTTGAAAGTCGTGCGGGTCTTGGCCATCGGGAATTACGACAGTGACCGTGGCGTTGTCGCCGACGAGTTGCGAGACGATGTCTCCGAGAACCGAATATGTAACGACGATGACGGGCCTGTTTTCAGCCACAGGTTCATTAGTTGGTTCGCCCGCAGGTTCGGGACTGGGCTCGCTTTTGATTTCGGTGTCGCCGGAGCCCCCGCATCCTGCGAGAAGGCCAAAAGCCAACGCCAGAGCGACGAAGTTGCGGACTGTTTTGCTTGCTTTGTTTTTGATCATTCTCCAAGCATAGCAATAATGAGAATGATTCTCAATTTTAAGTTCCGAGGGCCTTGTTGATTTGCTCGGTCAACGCCGCCATTTCAATTTCACCGCTCAGTCGAAGCGCCACCTTGCCTTGGGCGTCGACCAAAACAAAAAAAGGAAACCCTGAGACGCCCATCGCGTTTGCCGCAGTTTTCTCGCCGCTGTCGGTCATCACCGGCCAAAGTGCCGGGAACTCTTCACGCGCCAACCATTCGGACGGGGGGAAGTTCGGCGACGCGGGATCCGAGGAGGTGGTTATGGCGATGACATCCAGACCATCGGGCACCTGACCGTCACGCTTCCATTGCACGAGCAACGGCACTTCGCGTTGGCAATGAGGGCACCAGTGCGCGAGAAAGACCAAGAGCGTCGGTGTCCCGGGTGATGTGACGATCGTGTTGCCGGTGAAACCCTTGCCGGTGAGAATCGGAGCCGTCATGCCGACAGCCTGATCGGCCTGTCCTGTGGTGAAGGCGGGCAAAGACTTGCCCTCGACGAGCACATCACCGAACTCTTCGATGCCCGCGACGACGTCGTCGCCGCCCGACTGCGAGGCGACCGCGACGATCGCCGCGGTCGCGATTAGTGCGGCGATACCCCCGATCAGCCAGACAGATTTGTTGCCCGTCGAGTTTCTATCTTTGTTGCTCATTTATCCTCCGTGTTACCGATTGTTGCCAGAACGATCGTCGTAAAAAAAGCCGTGAACGCCATGAATGAGAGCGTGACAAAACCAAAATTCTCGAACCAGATGAATTCGCACGGTAGTTTCGCATCGCAAACACCAGCATCCAGATCAGGAAATCGTTCGAGAAACCAGTGGTATGTAGAAATCGACCCACCGACGACGGCCAGCAACACCACGACAAGTTTCGAATATTTGAATCGCTTGAAGTTCATCACGATCAAGATGATCGCCAGCGGATACATCGCCGCGCGTTGATACCAGCAAAGTCGGCAAGGCTTGTAGTTGACGATTTCAGAAAAGTAGAGACTGCCGAACATCGCCGTCGTTGTTATCAACGCGGCGAGCGGCAGGGCGATCTTCTTTATTTCGTAGACAAGCCCATCGGCCCCGGCCATGCGAGCACCGAGAGTCAACAATCCGAAGCCGAGCGTGCCGAGGCTCAGCAGTGAAAAAAACAGTTCGAAGACTTCGTTGTTCATCGCCGGGTCAAGGCTAACTTTTGGCGCGACTTTTAATCGGCGCTTGAAGTTGGCACTAGAGTGACTTAAGTGTCGGGTCTCAAGGATCGATTGCAGGCAGATTTGACCGCGGCGATGAAGTCGCGCAACGAGGTCGAAACTTCGACCCTGCGTTTGACCTTGGCGGCGATAATGAACGCCGAAGTCGCAGGGGCCGAGGCGACCAAACTGACCGATGAGCAGGCGCTAGCCGTGGTCATGGCCGAGGCGAAAAAACGGGTCGAGTCAGCCGACATATATAAAGGTGCGGGTCGTCACGATGCCGAGGCCGCCGAGCGGGCCGAACTCGCGGTGCTCGAGCGATATTTGCCCGCGCAAATCAGCGACTCAGATCTCGAACGACTGGTCGACGAGCAGGTTGCCGAGGCGGCAACGCAGGGCTTGAGCGGCCCCAAAGCGATGGGGGCGGTCGTGAAAGCCGTGCGGGCCAAAGTTGGCGCAGGAGCCGACGGCGCAAAGATCGCGAATCTGGTCAAGTCAAAACTGGGCTGAAGATTTGCGACAGTTTCGGTTCGGCATCTTTGACCTGTCAACTTCGCCTTCGCAGCGAATCGGCACAAGAAAATATATTTTCGAGGTGAAAACTTGACGACTCGACCGCGGGTGATAATCGATTGCGATCCGGGGCATGACGACGCGTTCGCGCTGATCGTCGCTTCGAAGTTCGCCGAGATTCTGGGTGTGACCACGGTGGCGGGCAACGCGCCGCTTGATTTGACGACGAGAAACGCCAGAGTCGTCCTGGACATCTGCGGCGCCTCGAGTGTGCAGTTGCATTCGGGCGCGAATCGGCCGTTGGTGGCCGAACCGATCCATGCGGCCTATATTCACGGCGAGAGCGGTATGGACGGCGCGAATTTCTCGCCACCGTCGCGACCCGCCGACGGCACCGACGCGGTTCATTTCATCGTCGACACGGTGCGAGCGAACCCTGGCGCGTGGTTGGTGCCGACGGGACCACTGACCAACATCGCCCTGGCTCTGCGCGTCGCCCCAGATTTGGTTTCGAAAATCGCCGGCATTTCGTTGATGGGTGGCGGCAGATTCGGCAATCGAACAGCCACCGCCGAATTCAATATTTGGTGCGATCCAGAGGCCGCCGCCGCGGTTTTTGATTCGGGTGCGCAAATTGTGATGAGCGGCCTGCACCTCACGCATCAGATCATGGCGACGGCGAAAAGAATCGAGATGGTGCGAAATGCGCACGCGACCGTCGGCCCGAAGTTGGCGGGATTGCTCGGGTTTTTCAGCAAGATGTACAAGTCGTTGCACGACGACTTCGAGGGCGCCCCGTTGCACGATGTCTGTGCGGTGCTGGCGTTGACCCACCCGCAATTGTTCGGCGCTAGCGAGCGCCATGTAGCCGTCGAGATTGACGGTGCGATCACCCGCGGCATGACGGTGATCGATGATCGGCATGTGGTTTCACGGGCCAAGCCGAACACCCGGGTGCTCGAAACCATCGACTCAGACGCGGCGTTCTCGGTCATCGTCGAAGCGATCAAAGCCTGCCCCTAACGCCGGTCGAATTCGTTCCTGAAGTAGTTTGTTTTTGATGAAGTCCGAGCGATCTTTTTGGGTCACGGCGGCCTTCAGTTACACCCTCGCCTGGGGTTGGTGGATTTTTTTCGCCAACACATACTTTTGGGACGACTGGGCAAGTTTTTTCGGTAAGACGGCGCAAGAACCGTTTGATTTGGGCTATTACGAAGAGAAGCACTTCTTGAACCCCTTCATAAATCCGATTCTGCTGGAATTCGGGGTCTGGATGTTTCGGCTATTGATCTTTGTTCTGATGTTTGGTGCGGGTGTTTTTGTTTACAAGATTGTTTCACGACTGAACGTTTTCACGAAGTTTCAATGCCAGTTATTCACGCTTGTTTTTCTGCTGTTGCCGGTCAATCATGCACGATTCAGCATTCAAACTTTCGAGTATTCGATGGCGAACTTCTTCTTTTTCTTGGGCTGGTATTTGCTCGCAACCCGCAGACTCAGCCTTCGATTGCCGGCGCTTTTATGTTTCTTGGTCGCAATAGGCACCCCCTCGTATTTGACTTTCATGCTGTTGCCGTTGGTTCATCTTTTTTACCAAGATCGGCCGAGGCTGGCGGTGCGGCCTTTGCTCGCGTGGACCTTGCGTCAGATCGACGTGATCTTGTTGGTGTTGTTGTTCGCAGTCTTTTTCAAAACCAGCCAAGGCGAGGTCGAGAAGTACGGGATCACTAAATATGGATTGTTCTATTCCTTCTTTTTTATAATCGTTTTTGGAACCATCAGTTTCTTGCTGATTCGACGACGAAAGAGAAAGTCGATTTCGAATCGTCGCCTCTACATGATTTGCGGCGGCGTCGCGTTGGTCTGGCTGGCAACAGTGCCGTATTGGATAATCGGTTACGACCCCGTTCGCGGCTTGCCCGACTTTTTCCAACTTCATGCGGGTGCGAGAATTCAGGCCCGCGAATTTTTCACGCTCTCGATGTCGTTGATCAAGTTGACGGGTGGATTCATCGGTGGTTTCGCCCTGCTCTATCTGATCAAAAGCAAGAGCAAATACAGCAGTGTTTTGATCCCGAATATTTTCGTGCTTTTGTACCTGGTCAACAATCACTTCGTCGGACCGATGGAGTGGGACTCGAGGCTGCAATTGCTCTGGCCGTTGGGTTTGGCACTGATTGCGATCGGGCTGATGGAGTTCGTGCCTGATCGCTTCAGTCTTCGGAATTCGATCGGGTTGGTCTGTATTTTGACGCTTGCTACATCGTGGATCAGCGCCGAATATCTCGTCGACTCGATGAAGCAGAAATATTTAATCGCAGAAATTAAGAAAGATGTGCAGGATCTTGGCAACAGGAATGTATTGGTGAGCGAATACAAGAATCGATTGAACGCCCGTGACCGAACTTATCGAGTCGGCGAATGGAGCGGAATCGTGAATTCGTCGTTGTTTGGTGACGACAATATTGCAGCGACATTCATCGCGTTGAAAGACGACCAGTCATGCCCTGTTTCGTATCGGGCGGTGGCTTTGTATCCGCGGGTCAAGTCGTCGTTTATCGAGTCTTTGCTCAAGCGCAGGGTTGATGTTGAGATTGGTCGAATCGACCTGCCAGTGAAAGGTTTCGGCCCGAGCATCAAAGCCTGCCCCGAACGGTAAGGCGCGGCGGGGTGAGTGCACCGCGGTAGATAAACACGGCGTTGCAAATACGCCGCATTTTGCGGGGGGATCTGGGCAACAATGAAAGGGTGGCAGATCCGGTCGCTCATGTTGAAAAGCGCGTAGCCGCCGCGTTCGTCGAAGTCGGTGGCGACAAGGCCAAAGGTGTCGACACGGCGGTGCGACAGAGCGATCGTGCCGACGCGCAAATAAACGGTTGTCTCGCCTTGGCCAAGGCGATGGGTCTCGCGCCCCGCGATGTCGCCGCCAAAGTTTTGGCGACCGTCGACCTTCGCGACATCTGCTCGGCCGCCGAGGTGGCGGGCCCCGGCTTTATCAACCTGACATTCGACGACGATTTTCTCGCCCGCGAATTAATTTCAGTTTCCTCCAGCGCGCGGCTCGGCGTGCGCGCCGCCGCGGTCGCTCGAAAAGTTGTGATCGATTATTCGGCGCCGAATGTTGCCAAAGAAATGCATGTCGGCCATCTGCGCTCGACGGTGATTGGCGACGCGTTGGCGCGAATGCTGATGTTCGTCGGTCATCAGGTGACGCGCGAGAACCATGTCGGAGATTGGGGCACGCCGTTCGGCATGCTGATCGAACACCTCGTGGATCTGGGCGAAACGAAGGCGGCCAGCGAACTCTCGGTCGGCGACTTGGACTCGTTTTATCGAGGTGCGCGAAAAAAGTTTGACGACTCCGAGGCGTTTCAGGAGCGGGCTCGTTCGCGGGTGGTGAAACTGCAGGGTGGCGACGGCGAGACGCTGCGTCTGTGGCGGCTTCTGGTCGCCGAGAGCACCAGATATTTTCAGACGATCTATCAGACACTCGGGGTTCTGCTCGAAACATCCGACGTGATGGGAGAGAGCGCATACAACGACCTGTTGCCCGAGGTCGTACGGCGACTCGCCGATGCGAAGATGCTCGTCGTCAGCGATGGCGCCGAAGTCGTGTTTCCGAGCGGGTTCACTAACCGCGAGAACCAACCGTTGCCGTTGATCATCCGCAAGTCTGACGGTGGATACAACTACGCCACGAGTGATCTGGCGTGCGTGATCGACCGGGTCGAGAGATTGCGCGCCGATCTGCTGATCTATG
>VGAB01000025.1 GCA_016870935.1 Actinomycetota bacterium
TTCGCGCGTCGACGATTTGGCGGGCGAGGTCGGGCACATTCGTGCAGATTCCGTCCACGCCCCACTCGACTAGTTCGCGCATTCGCACGGGGTCGTCGCATGTCCAGGTGTTGATCTGCAGCCCGTGCCCGTGAAAAACATCGACCATGCGTCGCGAAAGTTGTTTGACCCACGGGTGAAGCGCGGTGTGGCCCTGATCGACCATCTTCTGGGCGGTGGCGCCGAGTTCGGCGTCGTCGAGCGTCATCACCAGCCACGCCGTCTTCAGATCGGGCATCAACTCGCGCACCTTGTCGACGGTCTCACGGCGAAACGACGAGATAAGCCAACGATCCAGCGAACCCCGCTCGCGCAAGAAATCGACGACTCTCCCCGTGACACTTTCTTTCGGATCAAAATCGGGTTCTTTGGCCTCGTTTTTGATTTCGATATTCACCCACATCTCACCGCATGCGTCGATCGCCTCGCCCAAGGTCGGAATATGTTTGGGCAGGTCTTTTTTTTCGGTCTTGATTATCGCCCTGCCGTCTTTGAGCACGGGATCATGATTGACCACGAGTTCCCCGCTCGCGCAAAGCCGCACGTCGAGTTCTACCGCGTCTGCGCCCATCGCCAGCGCGCGGGCAAATGCCATCGTTGTATTTTCGACCTCGACCTTTGAAGCGCCGCGGTGCGCCATTACCTGGGTCACGCTCGCAGGCTACAAGAAATATTTCGACAACCTATTGCGAACCGAACAAATGCTCTCTAGTCTGAGCGCAAGTTAAAGCGGGGAGAATTCGAAATGTCTTTTTTGGCAACAAGCCTGGCCCTTGGTTCAGCAGATTATTCGTGGAGACGAGAGGCCTCCTGCAAAGACACCGACCCCGAACTCTTCTTTCCGATCGGCACGACCGGTCAAGCGTTGATCCAAATCACCGAAGCCAAAGTCGTCTGCAAAGACTGCGCCGTGCGCGCAAAATGCCTCGACTTCGCGCTCGAGACCAACCAAGACTGGGGCATCTGGGGCGGCACCTCAGAAGACGAGCGCCGCGAGATTCGTCGGCGTCGCGCGATAGAACGTCGCAACGCGCGCCTGATGGCCTGATTCGTCGCCGAAACTAAACGCGAGCGGTTGGAATCTTAAGTTCGACCACGGTGCCCCGGCCGTCGGTGGCGATCGATACTTCTTTGTTCGAGTCAGACTTGACCGCGGGTCGCACCTGAATCGTGCCGGCGAGTTCGGTCGTGACCAAAGTTCTCACGATCGACAACCCGAGACCCGTCGCCTTCGTGATTTCAAAATCGGGCGAGAGCCCGCGCCCGTTGTCGATGACCTTCACCCGCAACGACGAATCTTCACCGGCGTCCAGAACGACCAACACCGAACCGCCCTCGCTCCCCTCGGGAAAGCCGTGATCGACCGCGTTTTGCAACAATTCGAGGATCACCACCGAAAGCGGTGTCGCCACGGTGGCGGGCAATCGACCTGCGTCGCCCACAACCCGAAAACCAACGGGTCGATCGGTCGACTGCAAACCTTCTTCGACCAGCCGAAGCAACGGTCGCACGATCTCGATGAATGAAATGTCTTCTCCGGCCTCGTGCGAGAGGGTCTCGTGCACGAGCGCGATCGTGCGAATGCGGCGCACCGATTCGGCGATGGCGTCGATCGCCTCGGCGCTCTTCAGGCGGCGCGATTGAAGACGCAACAGCGATGAAATCGTCTGCAGATTGTTCTTCACCCGATGATGGATCTCGCGGATCGTCGCGTCTTTGGTCAAAAGCAAACGATCGCGTCGACGCAATTCGGAGACATCTCGCAGCAAAACCACGCCACCCGTTACGACGACCTGACGACCCGAACGCTTCAGCATCGGAATCGTGCGCGTCAGCAATGTGATTTCCGAGGTTTGTTCGACCTCTTCGACCACGGGTTCGCGTCGCTCGAATGCATGGCGTGCCGCCATCTCCGCCACCCCGAGTTCGGCCAGGGTCTGGCCGACGGCGTTCGCGCTGACGCCCACCCGATGCATCGCCGAAACGGCGTTGGGCGACGCGTAACGCACGCGGGTTTCGGCGTCGAGCACCACCACCCCGTCGCCGACGCGTGGGGCGACGCTGGCATCGGCACCTCGTTCGCCGAACGGAAACAATCCCGCGGCGATCATCTTGGTGAAGTCGTCGAATATCGCCAAGTAGGTGCGTTCGAGTTGCCCGGGCTTGCGACCCGAGCGTTGCGACCACTCCCGCGTCAGAACCGCGATGACGCGCTCTTCGAACCGAACGGGTATCGCCACCAAGTTCACCGGCTCGGTTCGACCCTCGATCTTCGTCTCGCCGCTCACGACCTTTTGCGAGCGAAACGCCTTGTCGATTGTTTCTCTTTCAACCAGGTCGGCCATCGTCGAGACGAGGTCGGTGTCGTAGAGCGTCTGACCCGTCGCCGCCCGAACCTGTGCGGCGACGATGAACTGCGAATCACGCGTCGGCAGATACAACAGCATGTCTGCGAAACAAAAATCTGCGAGCATGCCCCACTCGGCAAGCAGAGAATTCAGATGTGCGAGCGATGCCTCATCGGTCTCGCTGTGCTCGTGAGCAATCTCGGCGAGTGTCGGCATGAGACGAGCCGAAAATCAGCTGCCAAAACCCATCTTGCGATCGCCGTTTGGCGCGCCGAACTCGACGAACGCGATTTTTGCCGCCGGAATCGCCGTCTCCTTGCCCCGCTTGTCGGTGATCCACAAAACCGCCGACTTGCCCTCGAGCGCCGACTCGACGGCGGCCTTGGTTTTGGTGATCGACTTTTCGTCGTCGGGCATTTCGAGCGAGATCTCCCGCGGGGCGTGGGTCACGCCGATTCGAATATCCACTTTTGCTCTTCTTTCTTTGCCGTGATTCTTTTTTTGTTCGACCTACACACTAGGCGCGCGACGCGAAATCGCACGAGGCGTTTTCTCAATTGACTTTCAGCGCTGCGCTGAACACTTTTTTGGGTTTCATGTCTTCGGCGATTCGTCTGGCGAGTTGCGCGAAAATCGTCCCGACTTCAGAATCGGGTTGAACCGCGGCGATCGGTCGACCCGTGTCGCCGCCCTCGCGCAGGTCTTCGACCAGCGGAATCTGCGCCAACAACGGCACGCCAAGTTCGTCGGCGAGCAACTGCCCGCCGCCGGTTCCGAACAGTTCGTACCGTTGTTTGTCTTCGCCCACGAACCACGACATGTTCTCGATGATGCCGCGCACCGGAAGATTCACCTTGGCCGCCATCGCCGCCGAGAGCCGTGCAACTTTTTGCGCCGCTGTCTGCGGCGTGGTGACGACCAGAACCTCGGCTCGCGGCAGGTATTGACTCAGGCTCAAAGCGATATCGCCGGTGCCTGGCGGCATGTCGATCAACAAGAAATCTGGTTCGTCCCAAAAGACATCGGTGAGAAACTGTTCGAGCGCCTTGTGCAACATTGGTCCGCGCCACACAACAGCCTGACCGTCGGGCACGAAATAGCCGATCGAGATGCAACGAACGCCCCACGCCTCGGGTGGCAGCAACATGTTGTCGATCACGACAGGGTCGCGGTCGGTGCCGAGCATTCGCGGAATCGAGTAACCATAGATGTCTGCGTCGACAACCCCGACCTTGTAACCGGCGTTGGCCAAGGCGACGGCCAGATTGGTCGTCACGCTGCTCTTGCCGACCCCGCCTTTGCCCGACGAGATGAGGATCGGCCGGGTTTTCGACCCCGGCTGTGCGAACGGAATTTTTCGGCCTTCCGCGTGGCCTTGACTCGGGTTGCTGCCCGCAGTCGCCGCGGGGTTGCCGTGCACCAATTCGCGAACCTTGGCCCGCTCGGCGTCGTTCATGACACCGAAATTGATCGCGACCTCTCCGACACCGTCGAGCCTGCGCAAAGCCGACGTGACCCTCGTCTGAATCTCGTTGCGCAGCGGACAACCGGCGATCGTCAAAACGACGGTCAACGACACCGACCCCGACGAATTTATTGCGAGATCGCGCACCATCCCCAAATCGACAATCGAACGATTTAGTTCGGGATCTTGAACCGGACGCAACGCGTCTGTGAGTTGCTCGATCGATGGCAAAGACATTTTTCGCGTTCGTCCGTTCTGAAGTCTCAAATAATTAACACTATGGCTATAGGTAGAATATCTGTCGTGACGCGAAAAGCCCCGGCCGCCAGACGCAAGTCGACTTATGTCGGCGACGCGCGCGGCACCAAAAAGACGCTGAACGACACCGACTTCACCGCCACGGTGTCGGCAATCACATCGGCGTTCGGCGACCCGACGCGGCGCGCGATTTATCTGTTCACCCGCGAATCTAAAAATGGCGTCACCGCCAGCGAGGTGGCCGAAAAGTTCGAGTTGCACTCGAATGTGGCGCGCCACCACCTCGACAAACTCGCCGCCGGCGGTTACCTCGAGGTGCAAATCGACCGACAAAACGGTGCGGGCGCCGGTCGGCCGTCGAAACTTTATACCGCGACCGGGCCGACGCAAACACTCGCGTTTCCGGTGCGAAGCGACGACCTGGTGCTTTCGTTGTTGGGCGAGGCGCTCGCCTTGTTGACACCGCAACAAGCCACCGCGATGGCCGAAGAAGTCGGTCAACAATACGGTGTCGCCATGGCGACGAGCCTGACCGGCGCCGACGTCGGTCAGACCCAACGATCATTGCGAACGGCGCTTCAGGCCGTGGCCGACGCGCTCACCGCGCACGGTTTTGCCGCTCACACAGACCAACGCAACAACCAACTACGCATCGTCAACAACCACTGCCCTTTCGGCGATCTGGCGATCGAACATCCCGTGATCTGCGCGGTTGATCGCGGCATGGTCAAAGGCATGTTGACCGCCCTCTATGGCGACACCAACCCCGAATTGTCCTCGTCGCTGCCGAACGGCGACACCTTTTGCGCGACGACTATCTAGTCGTATCGGGCTTCAAATCTTCCTAGTCACCCCAAAAACGCTGCTCCAAGAACGGATCACCATACATGTGGTAACCGTTTTCTTCCCAAAAACCCGGGGCGTCCTCGGGTATCAGTTCTAGTCTGCGCAACCATTTCGGCGACTTCCAGAAATACAACTGCGGAATCAGCAGCCGCACCGGCCCGCCATGAATCGGGTCGATGTCCGCGCCTTCGTATTGATAGACGACGAGCGAATCGTCGCGCATGATGTCGGCGAGAGGAAGATTCGCCGTGTAGCCGTGCTCGGCATGACCCATGACATGGGTCGCACTTTTCTTCACGCCCGCGCGCTCGAACAAGTCGCGCACGCGCACGCCCGTCCAGGTCGTGTCGAACTTCGACCACTTGGTGACGCAATGGATGTCGGTTGTCAAAGTTGTCGCCGGCATCGCGCGCAGCTCGTCGAACGAAACGACAAACGGCCTTTCGACTAGACCGTCGATCGCCAACGACCATTCACCTGGTTTATAGGTCGGCACATCGCCGACATGCAGAACGGGAAAACGATCGGTGAGATATTGGCCTGGCGGCAGTCGAGATTTGTCGTAACCCTTGGCCTCTAACTCGTCCCTATTTCTGTCGAAAAAACCCATTGGTTAATTCTGCCTGAATTCTCGCCCAAGAGCGTCGGTTTTCGAATCTAGGTGCCCGCAAATCAGTAACTTTTCGTTGTGACTCTTTACTTGGTTCGACACGCCAAAGCGGGAAAGCGAAGCGAATGGCACGACGACGATTTGTTGCGCCCATTGAGCAATACGGGCTGGAAGCAAGCCGAGATGCTCGCCGAAAAATTCGCGAAGTTGCGCGTCACGAACCTGATCTCGAGCCCCGCCACCCGCTGTATTCAGACGCTCGAGCCGTTGGCCAAGATAAAAAATCTGAAAATCAAAACTGATCGGCGCTTGATTGAACTTGGCGACCTGAAAGAAATGCTCGAGATTGCCGAGGAGGTCGAGGACTCGTCGGTTTTGGCGAGCCACGGCGACATGATTCCCGAACTGATCAAGACCCTGCAGCGACGCGGAATGAACATCGAGACGAAACCTGACTGGCGAAAAGGTTCTGTCTGGGTTGTCGAACGAACCAACAAAGGTTTTGAATCTGCCTCGGCGTGGCCGCCGCCGCAGATAGACGAAGACTGAAAGTCTCGACTCGCCCGCTCAGCCGCCGAGTGCCGCGTCAACTTCGGCGACTATCGAATCTACGAAACCCTTCACCTCGGCCGGCGGGTTGTTCTGCGAACAGACAGTCAACGCTTCTTTTGCGCCTTGCGCGTCGTCAGCCAATCTAAATCGGACGATTCCCAAAAAACAATGCGCGTCGGCATATTTCGCGTCGATCGAGATCGCGCGTTGCAGATCGCGTGACGCCGACTCAAAGGCGAGTTTCTTGACCTCGTCGCCGGCGCTGCGGGCGATCAGCGCAAGAAGCCACGCCCGATATGTGAGCGCCTCGACGTTGTCGGGATCAACCGCCAAAACCTGCGTGTAAAGTTCGATCGCCGCCTGCGGGTCGACGAAGTTCGTCGCCCGGGCTCGCGACAAAATCGATGCCGTCGAATCTTCGATCGAACCGGCGATTGAATCACCGGCGAGTCTTTGCCCTGATTGTTGGGCGACGAACCAACCGGTCAGACCCGCGACCACCAGCACCATCGACGCGACGAGAACCGTTCGCCCGCGCCGATTTGTGCTCGACTCGGGTGCCCGCTGTTCGGGCGACAAGGTCGAACCCGATGACTCGATCTGCTTGATCGTCGCCGCCGCGCGCGCCACGTAATCTTTGCGCAACGTCTCGAAGTCTTGGTCGTCGAGATCGCCGAACTTGTGCTCTTGCTCGAGGTCGCGCAACGAGCGCAACAAAAACTCTCGTTCTTGCTTGAGAGCCTCGAGGTTCGTCGGACTGTCGCTCATGATTCGCGCTCGTCGAGGGCGCGGGCCACGATCAACTCGTCGTCGTTCGAAGGCGCAGACGGACGATTATCGCGCCACTTGGCGAAAGCCGAAAACAGCATGAACAGTGAAAACACGGCGACGGCGACCGGCAGCGCCCAGACCAACGAGTCGAGCCCATCGGCCCGCGGAACGAGCAGAACTTGGCCGCCGAAGCGTTGCTCGATGAAACCCAGGATTTCTTCGTCGGTTCGCAAACCCGCGGCCACCTGTCGGGCGACCTCGCTACGAATCGCCTCGGCCGCGACGGCGCGTGACTCGAATACGCTCTCGCCTGAACATGTTGGGCACGCCAGATTCGATGTGAGCGAATCGATGCGCTCTTGTTGGGTCTTCGGTCCGCCGCCACGATTCGCGCCAAAAACCAGCAAGACCCCCGCGAGCAAAAACATCGCCAACCAAACTGACCTGCGCGTCTTCACGACGAGAAGTCCTCGCGCAACAAATCGACCTGTCTACCGAGCAAACCTTCGGTCAGTTCACCCGTGATCCGCAACCGAACCACCCCGTTGGGATCGATGATCCAGGTTTCGGGCACGCGCGCCACGCCAAACGCCACGGCGATCGCCCCGTTGTCGTCCGTAATTTTCGACCAGTCGCCCCCGTTCTTGTCGAAAAAGTTTCGGATCGACTCGGAATTGTCGTCGTTGATGATCGTGTACAACTCGGCACCGTCGGGTCGCCTCGATTCGGCGTCGGCGAAGTCGACGAGCAACGGGTGCTCATTGATGCACGGCACGCAGGTCGAATTGAAAAAATTCAGTACGACCCACGAGCCCTTGCGACGTTCAAGCGCGAACGGGTCGCCCTCGATCGTGCGACTAGAAATCGCCGGAGCCGGTTGACCCAGCAACGGAGACCTGGCGACCATGTCAGTGTCTGGTTCGGCGACGAGCAAAACGACGAAGAACATCGCGACGACGACGGCGACAATCGCCGAGACGAACTTCACCAGGTTTTTCGACTTCACGACCGACCAACTTCAACCGGCGCACTGGTCGGCTCGGTCGGCTTGCGTCGTCGGCCGGGAAACGCCGCGAGCGCGGTGCCAACAGCCATCAACGCGGTGCCGATCCACAACCAGGTGATCATCGGCTTGATAAAAACCTTTATGCGCGCCTCGTTCGCATCTTGCCGAACGGGCGGCTCGAGGGTCAGATAAATATCTGTCGTCAAAGAAGTTCGCACCGAGGGTGTGCCGACATTCATGCCGATGCGGGTGAACTTGGTTATCGCCGGGGCGTAAATCTTTCTTCCGTCGACCAATACGAGTGCCTTGACGCTGATGCTGCGATCGTCACGAACCTCGATGACATCGCGCAACTCGAAAGTGTGGCCCGCGAATTGCGCCTCGACATTTTGAACCAGAGAAAGTTCCTGACTCTTGCTAAAACTGTTCGACGCCCCCAACGCGACGGCGATCAAAATCACGCCGAGGTGCACGATCATTCCGCCGTTGGCCCGACCGACGAGACCTCGCCAACCTTGGCGTCGGGTCGCCAAAAAAACCTGTCGCAACGCCGCGCCCGCACTCACACCGCCCAAGGCGAAGGTGAGAAGCGGGGCCAGCCCGTAGGCGCCGAGCGCGAGGCTCAAAATCAACGCACCCAAGCCACACCACGCAGGCCAGAACAACCGATCACGCAGCGTCTCTGTCGTCGCCTTGCGCCAGGGCAGCACGGGCGCGATCGCCATCAGTGTCAACAAAGCGAGCCCGATCGGCGTCGAGAGTCTGTCGAAGAACGGCGCACCGACGGCGATCTGACGATTTTGCAGCGCCTCGACGATCAACGGAAACACCGTGCCGAGCAAAACCACAAATGCGAACACGGCGAACAGGACATTGTTCGCCAAGAACGCGGCCTCCCGCGAAAGGGGCGAATCGATCACCCCGGGGCTGCGCAGCCGATCTCCGCGCCACCCGATCAGACCGATCGAAACAACCAAAACGACGGCGAACAAACCCAAAAACCACGAACCAATCCCGCTTTCGCTGAAGGCGTGAACGCTGTTCAGCACGCCCGACCGCGTCAAGAACGTGCCGAGAATCGTCAAACTGAAAGTTGCGACCAGCAACGAGATATTCCAGACGCGCAGCATGCCACGTCGTTCTTGCACCAACACCGAGTGAATGTAGGCCGTGCCCGTGATCCACGGGAGAAGCGAGGCGTTTTCAACCGGGTCCCACGCCCAGACGCCGCTCCATCCCAAAACTTCGTAGCTCCACCAACTGCCCAGTGCGATGCCGAAAGTCAGAAACCCCCAACTGAAAAGCGACCATCGCCGCGTCGCGACGAGCCAGCCTTCGTCGACTCGACCCGTGATCAACGCCGCGATCGCGAACGCGAACGGCACGGTCACACCGACATAACCCAGATAAAGAATCGGCGGATGAAACATCACCAAAATGTGGTTTTGCAGCAACGGGTTGGGACCGGGGCCATCGAGAACTCCCGGTGCGCCCGCGGCGAACGGATTTGCCGGAAAAAACGAGACCAAAAAGAAAAACGCCGAAACTACGAACATCACGCCCATCGCCCACGATGCGATCAGATCGTGCATTCGCTTGCGCACCCAATAGGCGACGGCCAGCGTGTAGCCGGCGAGCACCAAAACCCACATCAAGATCGAGCCTTCGAGCGCGCTCCAGACCGCGGCGAAGTTGTACAGGGCGGGCGTCGACCACGAGCCGACCTTCTGCACGTACGCCAGCGAAAAATCCCGGGTGATCATCGCGTATTCCATCGCCGCGAATGCGCCCATCGAGGCGGCGAAAGTCAGCACGGCGAATCTGGGTATCAGTCGAATCACCTGCTGGTCGTTTCTTCGCGCACCAGTGAAAGCCGCGAACGCACCAAAAATTGCGCCGATAAAACCGACCAGCAAAAATGCACGACCGAGCGTGCCGCTCACCCCTGTGCTTGCGAGCATGCTGCGCTTCCAGAAGTTTCAAATCGCTCGGTGTTTTTTTCGACATATTCGTTCGAATGTTTGACCTCGATGCGATTCGACTCGAAAACACCGTCGACCACGCGTCCGTGGGCGACAACGGCGATGCACTCCTGAAAAACTCCGCCTGGGTCGCCGCTATATACGACTTCGATCGACTTTTCGTTGAAAGTCATCACGAATCGCGTTTTGGTCTCGGTTTTCTTCAGCGAGTTCTGCTCGACCGTGCCCTGCACTCGAAGTCGACTGGTCGTCTCGCAACCTTCGCGCACCCCGATTTCGTCCACGTTGCAGTAGTAGTCGATGGCCGAAGTCAAGAACTGCGTGACGATCACGATGCCGCCGACCCCAAGAAGGCTCAGCACGACGATGGGCAGCCATCGCCTCTTTGGTCGCGAACTCGACGACGAAACCGCGCCTGATTCGTCGGGTTGATCTGATGGGCGCGGCGAAAGATCCATTACAGCCAGGTTTTGTCTGAGTCAGAAACTTGGCTCGACGATTTTTTTGCCCGACGAAGCGTCACCCATGCAAAAACCAAAATCGAGCCGAGGGTCGCGGCATACGAACCAAAAATGAAACCTGCGTCCTTCATTTAGTTTCCCGCTTCGGCTCGGCGATCGGCGATAGCCGCATCTAAACCGCGACTGTTGACGACATCGACCAGCAGCATGGTGCGTTGGCGATGCAATACCAGCCAGAAAAAGACGAGGGTGAAACCGACCACGCCGCTGAAGAGCGTGAACAGCATCAGGTCGTCGAGCTTCACGTCACCGCTCGGGTTGAGCACGGTCGCACCCTGATGCAGGCTGCGCCAAATCACCACGCTGAAATGCACCAGCGGAATCTCCAACACCGCCAACAACGCCATGATCGCCGATCGTCGTGCGCGCTGCTCGGCCGAGCCGTCGAGTCTACGGACGGCAAGATAGCCCAGATAAGTGACGAACAAAAAAGCGGTGGTCGTCAACCGCGGATCCCATTGCCAAAATTCGCCCCAAGTCAGCCGCCCCCACAGGCTGCCCGTTAAGAGCGTGATCGCCATGAACATCACGCCGACTTCAGCCGAGGCCCCGGCGAATCGGTCGAAACCCATCGAATGTTTCTTCCCGATCAGCCACGACGCGGAGGCAACCGCGGTGAGAATAAAAGCGAGATACGCGATCCACGCCGAGGGCACATGCACATACATGATGCGCACCGACTCACCTTGAACGACGTCTTGCGGCGTAAAAACCAACCCGCTGACGACGACCCACAGCATCACGACGATCGCCAACAGCCCCAACACTCGGGTGGCTTGCGTGCCGGTCGCCGATTTCGAATTGATCAGTCGAGACATGAGACGGGTGCTTTCAACTTTGCGATCTTGTCATTCGTCGATCAACGGACCAAACGCCAACGAACCGCCGACCCCGAAGACCGCGGCAAAAATCGCCAACAAACCGACCCACGCCCAACCTTCAGAAGTTTGCGCACCACCGCTGGCGAAAGCCGCCTCGGTGGCCCTCGTCGCGGCGATCAACACGGGCGCCACCACCGGCAACAACAGCAACGGCAGCAAAGTTTCGCGTCCTTTCGCACCAGCGGTCAAACCGCCATAAAGAGTACCAACGAACCCCAAACCAGTCGCCGAGCACAGCACACAAGTGACCAACAACACGAGACCCGGGCCCGTCAGATCGACCCTATACAAAAGCATCGCCGTGACGATCAGCACGAAATCGAGCACGATCAGTTTGATCGCAAGTGCAATCGCCTTGCCGAAAAAAACGCCCGCCAGATCTATGCCGGCGACCCGCAACGAGTCGAGCGCGTGGTCCGCGGATTCGACGGCGAACGATCGTTGGATGATTATCAACGACGAAAAAAGCGTGGCCAGCCAAATCAAACCACCCGCGACCCGCTGCAGAACATCGTCGTTGTCGAGAGCGAACGCGAACATGATCATCACGAGACCCGCGAACGGCAGCACCTGGTTCGTGAGCACGCGACTCCGCAATTCGATTCGCAAATCTTTGATCAGCACCGCGCTGAAAACTTTGCCCTTGTTCGGTCGACTCATGCTTCGCCCACCACGCCGCCCTCAACTTTGAAACTGCGGGTCGCCAGAGCCTTGGCACGCTCGATTTCATGGGATGCGAACACGACGGTGGCCCCCGCGTCTCGCGCCGAGCGCAAAGTTTTGTCCAACTCGTCGCGACCATCGGCGTCAAGACCGGCATGCGGTTCGTCGAGCAGCCACAAACGCGCCCGCCGAACGATCAGTGTCGCCAAAGCGCAACGACGCCGCTGCCCCGCCGAAAGGTTCGAGACTTTAACTTCACTCAATCGCTCGGAGAGACCCATCAATCGCATCGCCTGGGCGATGTCGTCGTTGCCAGCCCCGACCAGCCTCGACCAAAAGCCAATGTTCTCGGCGACGGTGAGATCTTGATATAGACCGTTCGAGTGACCCAACATTCCGACTTGAGAACGCACGGTCGCGCGATCTGATTTCAGGTCGACTCCGAGCACCGTCGCCTTGCCGCGCGCGATCGGCAACAATCCCGCGCATGCCCGCAGCAAAGTGGTCTTGCCGGCGCCGTTCGGACCCTGCAACAAAACAATCTCGCCACTGGCGACGCTGAAAGTCGCACCTGCAACGGCGGGAAAGTTGTCGTAAACGATCACCGTGTCGACGAACGAAATTACTTCACTCATCACACGAACTCCGAAGAGGCTTTTCTGACCCGATCAACGGCCCGTAACATAATCACAACGCTATGGATTCTCGCACACAACCAGACGACTCAGACAGTGACGCCGTGCTCGCGAAGCGGGCGATAATTTCTGGTTGGGCGAAACGCGCCACGAATTTCGGATACCTGCTTTTTGGTGTCTCGATGCTCGCGGTGATTTGGGGATTCGCGGTCGATTTCACCCCAGGTGTCAGCCGCGTGGCGACGGTCGCGCTCATCGGCGGTTGCATCGTGCTCGCACCGGCGATTCTCGTGCAATATTCAGTCAAGGCCGCGGTGCGCGACGAACGCGAGAAAGGTTTTTGACCTGATTCATCGCTAGGCCGAGCAAAAAGTCACGAATGCGACACGGGATACACTGCAATTATGCAGACTTCGACCGAACACCACCCGGCTTTCGAAGAATATTGCGAATGCATATTCGAACTCGAAGAAGATCATGTCGAGTTGATCCAGGCCCGCATCGCCGAGCGGCTCAAAGTTTCACGGGCGTCGGTTTCTGAAATGATCAAGCGCATGGAGGCCGAAGGTCTTGTGAATCTCGCGGGGCCGCGCATAGCCCTCACCGAAAAGGGCAAAGCTTTGGCCGAGGGTATCGTTCGCAAACACAGGTTGGCCGAATGTTTTCTGATCGATGTGCTCGGCCTCTCGTGGTCGACCGCCCACCACGAGGCCTGCAAATGGGAGCACGTGATCACCGACGAGGTCGAGCTCGCGCTCGCCAAGATGCTCGGCAACCCGACGGCATGTCCGCACGGCAATCCGATTCCTGGTTCTGATTACAAAAAAATGTTGCTCACCCCGTTGAACACGATCGACGTCGGCTCGTCATTCACGGTGGTACGTATCTCCGAAGAACTTGAAGAGACCGAAGGCGCACTCGACAGGCTGCAGGCCGATGCAATCGTGCCAGGTCGGGTCGGAACAGTGAAACGCCTCGGAAACGACGGTGTGAGCGTCGTCATGACCGAATCGAACGGCGACGAAACTCTCGTCGATTCGTTCATCAGCAGTCGCCTGCTCGTCACCACCAAAAAATAAAGTCGCAAAGATGCGTTCGGTCGGGTCGCTGGGTTCACGAGGCGTATTCGCCATTTTTCTCGCCCTGTCGCTCGTCTCATGCGCGACCACGATCAATGATTCGGCGCCCACGACCAGTCTCGCCGGTGGCGAGTCGTCGACATCGGGGCAAGACACGCAAACCTCGCTCGACGAGTCGCTTAGCGACCGAGACCTGCTGGCGATGATGCTGGGTCACATCGAAGAATTGAGCGCCGCAATGCAGAAGTCAGATCGAAAGTCTGCCGCCAAGTCTTTGGAGCAGATCGACCTGATCGCGACGACTCTCAAACCCAGACTTTCGAACTTGAGCGACCAACTCGCCGCAGATTTCGATCGGGTCGTCGCGTTGGCCTCGAGTTCACTCGAACGCAACCGACCTGCCGACGCCGACAAAGCCCTGCGTTTTTTGCCGCTGATTATCGACTCTCTGAAAAACTTCTAAACGTCGTCGCTTCAGGCGAGCATCGCCGACACCAAGGGTCGGCTGTGCACCACAGACAAACGACGCGTCGAGCGAGTCAAGGCCACATACAAAGCCCTCAGACCATGTTGTTGGGCGTCGACAATTTGTGCCGGTTCGACGACGATTACTGCGTCAAGTTCAAGGCCCTTGACCACGCTCACGGGTACCACCGTCAGATCAGACTCGATGCCGGCGACGCCCGCCCGACCATAACTGATTCGCGCCGCATCGAGCGCCTGACAGATCTCGTCGACCATCTCGTCTGGGCACACGATCGCCATGTTGCCGTCGCCTACGTCTTTGCCGAGTCGGTGCACCTCGGCGACTATCGTGCTGTTCAAATCTCGCGATTGACATTCGATGATTGTCGGGCTCTCGTCGCCTTCACGAACCGACAGCGGCGGTGACTGTCTCGGCGCGGCGACTTTGAGCACACGGGTCGCCAACTCCATGATTTGTTTCGGTATCCGATAGCCGACGCTCAGGCCGATGACACGCGCGTCGCTCTTTTTTGGAAGATGCGACAACACATCTTGCCAGCTGGCAGGTGCGTGGACCGAGGTCGCCTGGGCGATGTCGCCGACGATCGTCATCGACCCGTTCAAGGATCGTCGCGAAATCATTCGCAACTGCATCGGCGACAGATCTTGAACCTCGTCGATAACGATGTGCCCATAGGTTCGAACCTCGTCGGCTTCGTTGATTCGACCGCTTCGTCGCGGACGTGGACCAAGAACCGCCAGCGCCTCGTCGAGCACGGCGACGTCGGCTTCACTGAACTTCGCCTCGGCAAGCGTGGCCGCCCGCGCACGAAACAGTTTTTCGTATTCATCGACCGAAAAATATTTTTGCGCCGCCAACCGCAAGAGCGCTTTCGACGAATAGAGGTCGTTCAGCAACTCGGCTGGGGTGAGAATCGGCCACATGTAGTTGATAACGGCCTGAAATTCTTTCAGATCGCGCAGGGCGTCGCGGGTGGTTTCGAGATCGACATCTTTGTTGCGACTCGAGGCGATCATCGCCAACACCACCTCGGTTTCAACCCAATGATGCGCTGCGTTGTGCCGGCGAAAGCGACGCCGTGCCTCGCGCACGATCGTCGCCGACTCGCTCGTGGTCAGACGCAGGTAGCCCGCGCCAAAGCCGATCTCGACGTCTTGGCGCAACGCCCGTTGTCGATCGCCCATCGCCTTAGCCACCACCTTGGCCATGCGGGCGTCTCCCTTTATATATGACAGCGCCTCCGAGTCTTTGGCCGAATAATCATGGCCGCGCATCAAGTCGGCCAGCACCACCTGTTCGACACCCGCCTCGCCGAGCGACGGCAACACTCGTTCGATGTAACGCAAAAAAACGCGATTCGGCCCGACCACCAAAACGCCTTGATCCTCCAGCGGAAATCGATGCGTGTAAAGCAGGTACGCCGCACGATGCAAAGCCACCACCGTCTTGCCGGTGCCCGGACCGCCTTCGACAACAACGATGCCGTGCTGCGGCGATCGGATGATTTCGTCTTGTTCGGCTTGAATCGTCGCCACGATGTCGCCGAGTTGCCCCGTTCTGCCGCGTGCAAGAACGCTCAACAAGGTGCTGTGCCCGCGCAATTGCGCGACATTTTCTGTTCGTGTCGATTCAAGACCATCGTCTTGACCGACACCCAAATGGCCCGCGCCGAACAATTCGTCTTCGATGCCGAGCAACTCGCGCCCTTGCACGGCGAAATGCCGACGACGCGCCAGACCCATCGAGTCTCTTCCGGTCGCCCGGTAGAACGGCTCGGCCACGGGCGCGCGCCAATCTACGACGACAGGTTCACGATTCGAGTCTGAAACGGCCACTCTTCCGATATGAAAACTTTCGAATTTTTCGGGAGATTCGGTGAGCCGGTCGATTCGTCCGAAAACCAGCGCGGCATCACCCAAGTCAAGTTGCGTCAGTCGCCCGACCAGAATCTCGTCGAAAGCGTTGCGCTCATATCGGGCCTGAAAGGTGCCCCCGGTCGAGGCTTCGTTCATTTCACGAATTTTCCACGCGTCGGCACGGGTCTGCTCGAGGCAGGCGTACGCGTTGTCGATGTAGCGCTGCTCTTCGGCCAATTCTGGGTGGTTTTGGGTCATTAAAACTCGCAGGTTTTCAAAAAAGGGGTTTATCAACTCTACCGACCAAAACGACTTTTTGGTTTTCGGGGCAAAGTTTCTGATTTCCGCACACATCGGTGGACACTTCAACTATGTGGCCATCGAATCGTGTCAGACACAAACTCCTTCGCTTTGTGTTCATCTCGTGTTTTCTGTCGATCGTCGGCTGCGCCGATGAAAGCCGGCAATTAGACGGCAATTCGCTCTCGTTTCAGCTCGCCGGTTCTGAACCGAGTTCAAGCGCCAATCCAGATTTTGGCGTCGCTACGACGACTATTCCTGAATCTGCCTCGACACTGCCACAATTGCCGGCCAACGACCCTTTCGACCTGCTCGAAAAGCAGTTCACCGAGATCGAAAAATCGCGCGACAAGTGCACCCAAAAACCTCGCGAGTGCGAAGTTGAAACATTCGTCCTGCCAAATTCACCCTACGAACGAAGGTTCAGCGATCGCATGCAAAAATTCGCCAAGTACAACATCTACTCCCGACCCGGCAGGGGCTCGCGCTCGATCACCATCGAGGGCATCGACCGCGATCGAGTCACAAACTCGGCCTTGATTCGCGGGTGCGTCGCTGACTCGATAGTTCTTTTCATGGACGGGGCGATCTACGACAACAACGTCATCTCGTCTCTGTCGATCTGGCGCCTGCAATGGCGCAACGATCGCTGGTATCTGGCCGATGTCACCGTCGAGCGACGCTTCTTCGACTCCGACAAATGCGAGTGGCCAAATGAGAATTAGGTCGCTGGCGCGCATCATCGTCGTGGCTTCACTTTTCGTTGTTACCGACGCCCGAGTCGGCGAAGTTGCCCGAGTCAAAGCCACGAGCGGCGACGACTCGAATATGGTGCGTGATGTCTTTGGGGCCGTAGTCGACAAAACAATCATCGCCGGCGTGCTGGTCGGCGACAACGAAGAAACCGGCGAGTCTTCAAATTGCAGTTGGTCGCCGTCGCTGCCCCGAGATTCAGGTCAGGGGCAAACCTACGGCGACGAAGTTGAAAAGAGCGTCGACTCGATTCTGTTTCGTCTCTACGACCGAAATTGTCCGCAGCAAAACACCGAAGTATTTTGGGTCGCCCAAGTTCCGCCCGAACTCATCGCGCGCAACGCCGCCAGCATCGCCTACGACATGATTCCCGCGCCGTTCGGCGAATTCGCCCCACCGGCGCGACAGGGTGTGATCAACATCGGCACATGGTTCTGGGTCAGCAGCGCGGTCTGGCAACCCAAGGTCGTGGTCGCGTGGGTGCCGACACCCGCGGGGCCCGTGACGGCGACGATCACGGCCACGCCATACAAACTCGTCTTTGATCCCGGTGACGGGTTGTTTGGTCTCGGCAAAAGAACTTGCGTCGGTCCGGGGCTGAAATGGAACAATCTTTTCGGCGATTCGACGCCCTCGCCCTGCATGTACACCTATCGGCATTCTTCGAATGTCAAGCCCGGCGGCCTATTTTCGGCCACGCTGTCGATTGTTTGGCGGGTGACTTGGCGGTCGAACACCGGCGCTTCCGGCTCGTTTCCTGATGTAACCACATCTTCCTTGCATCAGATGCGTATCCGTGAATTTCAGGCGCTGGTTACTTCGTGAGCCGTTTCGCGCCAATATCAACAAGCACCATCAAGAATTATGAATCCTCTTGCGGTCTTGCTACCCTTGCATCAGCGCCTTCGACAGTGAATGCGTTAATCAAAGCAAAAGAAAGAAGCAAAAGTTATGCCAACCGGTACCGTGAAATTTTTCAATGATGAAAAGGGTTACGGATTTATCTCGCAGACCAATGGTGAGCCAGATATTTTCGTGCACTTCTCAAACATTGAAGGCACCGGCCGTCGCACCCTTGTTGCTGGCCAAGAGGTCGAATTTGAAATCGGCCAAGGTCGCAAGGGCACCGAAGCCAACAACGTCCGCGCAATCTGATTCGCCCGTCCCGATATAGTTTCGGGTCGTGTCAACATCAAAAGAGCAGATCCTGATAGAACGCCGTTATGCGGCGGTTCTGGCGTCGATTTCTGACCAGGTTCTTGCCGACCTGGCTGTCGCGTTGCCCGAAAAACTTCGCGACCCGTTCGCCAAAGTTGCCGGGCTGCCAGCCGGGGCCCTCGAAAAGAAGGCCGACCTCGGCTCGGCGATTCGGGCCGGCGTAATCACTCGCAAGTCGTTCATCAACGCGGGTGTCTTGTTGAGCGAACCGTGCACCGAGTTTTGCATCGAAGATTTGGGCAGCGCCGCCGACGACCCGAATGTCGAGCATCTCAAGTCGACATTGCCGAGGGCCATTGAAAAATTTGGCATTGATGCGGCGCGCTTGATGGCGGTGCAATACTCGGTGAGCCTGAACGGTTTCAAACAGTTGATCCTTCAAGACGAGCGATTCATGATCCCCAAGTCGGGTGCACCCCAGCCCGAGCCGACCGCAATGCCTTTGCCGAAAGACACCAAAGAAAACGCCGAGAAACGCCGCCTGCGACGCGAACGACAAGAAAAAGAGCGCGAGGCCAAACGCCAGGCCGAACTGCAACGCCGAATCGCTCGCAACCGAGCTTAAAAATGGCGAACCTGCGTTTTGGGTGCGTCGCCGGTCGTGCCGTGCTGGTTTGCGACTCGCTGAAAAGTTTCGTGGATGTCGAAAAGTTTTCGGCGGGCAAGTTGCCGAGCGATCCGATGGCGTGCATCGAGCGATGGGCGGAGGTCGCTGCATTGGCAAAAACGCTGCCCGCCGTCGAATCTGTCGAAATGTCGGCCCTCGATTTGACGCAACTCGACTGTCCTGTTCCGCGCCCGCGTCAAATATTCGCCGTCGGCGTCAATTACAAAGCCCACGCCGCCGAAATGAAACATGGGCTGCCCAAAGAGCCGCTGGTCTTCACGAAATTTCCAAGTTCTCTGAACCGGCCGTTCGGCGCGATTCAACTCGTCGGCGAAAAGTGCGACTACGAGGCCGAACTGGTGGCGGTGATCGCGATCGGCGGGCGCGACATTTCGGCAAAGAACGCCTGGTCGCATGTCGCCGGCTTGTGCGTCGGGCAAGATTTCTCCGACCGCGAACTGCAATACGCCAATACGCCGCCGCAATTCAGCCTCGGCAAGAGTCGTGCCGGCTTCACCACGATTGGCCCGTATCTGACGGATGCCGCGACGCTCGACTCGCGCACGAATCTAGAAATGACATGCCGCGTCTCGGGCGAAATCATGCAACACACCCAGACCGACGACATGATCTTCGAGATACCCGACATCATCGCTTATCTGTCGGGTATCTGCGAACTTTTTGCGGGCGATTTGATCTACACCGGCACCCCGTCGGGCGTAGGGGCCGGAAGGACTCCTCCCCGTTTCTTGCGCCGCGGCGACATCGTCGAAACGACCGTGCAAAATCTCGGCACGATTCGCAACACCTGCGTCTGACCCGAC
>VGAB01000026.1 GCA_016870935.1 Actinomycetota bacterium
GTCGTCTCGTGCATATTCCGATGGGTCGCTTCGGTGATCCGCAAGAGATCGCCAACGGTGCTTTGTTCCTCGCGTCAGACGAATCGTCGTGGATGACCGGTCAGTCGTTGATCATCGACGGCGGCATCACGGCTGCATACGTCACCCCCGAGTGACAAGCCCGCAATCCAAATAACGCTTGTTTTTCGCTTTCCCAGCAATCTTTAATTGTTGACCAAATTGGTTGCATTTCCTCAATACTGCCCATACTCTAATCACGACTTGTCTGGTCGGGTTTCCGATCAAGCGGGTTAGGAAAACCAAGTCCGAAATCAATTTCAAGAAATGAGCCAGATCTATGAGCAAGTTGACGAGCAAGTCATTCACCAACAGCAGACCAAAAACCCCGCGACGATTTATCTGGTTAACGCTGTCGTTGGTGGCAGTCGCGCTTCCCACCGCGGCCAACGCCTCAAGTTCGTCGTCGGTCTCGAAAGATCGTCGGGCGACGATCGTCGAAGCGACCTGGCTCGAGGCGAACCTCAACAACCCGAAGGTGCGCATCATCGAGGTGAGCACCGACCCGGGCGTCTACGAAAAGAGCCATATTCCGAACGCGATTAATTTCCGCTGGCACACCGAATTCGTCGACCCCGTCAATCGAGACATCGCCAGCCAAAGCGCCTTCCAAGCGGCGGTGCAAGCGGCAGGCATCAACAAAGACACCCAAGTCGTTCTTTACGGCGACAAAAACAACTGGTTCGCCGCTTGGGGTGTCTGGATTTTCCGCACATACGGTCACCAAAATGTGAGCATTCTGAATGGTGGCCGAGACAAATGGGTCAAAGACGGCAGGGCGTTGAGCCCGATCGTGCCTTCGCCAAGCAGGGGCAATTTTGTCGCCACGACGGCAAATTTGAAACTTCGGGCGTTCTTGGGCGATGTAACCAAGATCGCGAAGAAACAAGACAAGAGCACCAAACTTGTCGACATCCGATCGGCCGACGAGTTCAGCGGCAAAATATTCGCTCCGGCGGGTTTCCAAGAATTGGCGATTCGAGCCGGCCACATTCCCGGTGCGCAAAACGTTCCTTGGACCACCGCGGTCTCTCCCGACGGAACATTTCGTCCTGCAGCCGATCTGAAGGCGATCTATGACGCCAAAGGCATAAACGGCAAGAAAAAAGTGATCGTATATTGCCGAATCGGTGAGCGCGCCGCGCACACCTGGTTCGTCCTGTCTGAAATATTGGGCTACGACGTGAAGTTGTACGACGGTTCATGGACCGAATACGGCAACTCAGTCGGTGTGCCGATCGCGAACCCCACGGGCACCGTGTGGGGCAAAGGCTGAGCACTGACCAGGTAGCACCCCGAATAAACCGTAAGACTGTTGGTTGAGATGCAAGTTTCAACCAACAGTCTTCGGTCGGCATGGTTTTCGGCGGCGATTTTCACCGCACTGATTGTTTTCGCATTCTGGTTGGGTGGCGGCGAGACGCCCGACCCAACAAAGCCGATCTCTTTGTTGATCGGAGCGGCCCTCGGCGTCGCCTTCGAACGGGGCAGATTCTGTTTTTTCTGTTTGTTTCGTGAAGCCTTCGAAGAGAAAAAAACTCGACCACTTCTCTCGGTGGTGACTGCGATCGCCGTCGGTGCGATCGGTTACGCGTTGATGTTCGGTCTATACCTGCCCAATACCGACGGCGAGGGTTTGCCGCCTGCCGCCCATATCTCGCCCGTCAGCTTGCCACTCGTTCTCGGCGCATTTTCGTTCGGTCTGGGCATGACGCTCTCGGGCGCGTGCATCAGCGGACATTTGTATCGAATCGGTCAGGGTTACCTGCGAGCGATTCCTGCTTTGATCGGCTCGTTGATCGGCTTCGGTCTCGGTTTTTTCTCGTGGAACACGCTGTATCTCGAACAAGTAAGTGAAAGCCCGGTGTTGTGGCTGCCTCGATGGTTGGGCTACTCGGGCTCACTTTTGATAATTCTGGTTCTCGCGGCATTTCTCTCGTTCTATTTGATTCGTTGGGATCGCTCAACCGAAACGCCAAGCAATTACGACTCGGTGCCGGTCGCGTTTCAATCTCGCGCCACGGCGAACGACTTGCGCGATCTGCTACTGGTGCGTCGCTGGTCGCCGGTCGCAACCGGATCGATAGTCGGTGCGATCGGGGTTGTCGCCTACCTGCGCACCACGCCGCTCGGAGTCACCTCTCAACTCAGCACGATCAGTCGCAGTGTGCTCGATTCTCGTGGCGCACTGCCCGAGGTTCTTCATGGCATCGACATGATGCGGGGTTGCGTGGCGGTGGTTTCGAGCACGGTCACGAACAACGGTTGGCTGGTCATCGGGATGGTCGTGGCTTCTCTCGCCGTCGCGGTTGGTGGTGGTCGCTTCAAACTTCAGATTCCCACCGTCGGCAACTCGATCACCGCTTTGCTCGGCGGCGTTCTACTCGGTTGGGGTTCGCTCACCGCGCTGGGTTGCACGGTCGGGGCGCTGCTTTCTGGCACTCAGGCGTTTGCCGTCTCTGGTTTCGTTTTTCTTGCGGTGGTGATGCTCGCCGTCTGGATCGGGGTCCGGTTCAAACTTCACCGACTGTTCGGCGCCTGACCGGTTGAATTCGAACCATCAGACCAAACTGACCAGCGCCCAAATCATTGCGATCGCGCCGATCGTCGCCATCACCACGCTGCGCACAACCGGCGCCTTGGTCAAATCGTTGGCGTCGCGACGAACTTTCGGCGGGCGAATCAAAGCCGCGACATTGCCCGCGAACATCGCCCCGCCGAGGGCGATAACCATCCACGCCAAAATATCTTCGCCGAGAAACACGGTCAGTTCGTCGTCGGGTTCGAGGCGAAGTTCTCGAAGCGCGTGTACGCCGCCAACCACGCCAACCTGACCTTGCCCAACGGCCCCGCCCGGTGTTTCGAGACGTTCAGTTCGGCGGTGCCCAGATCGGCCTTGTTGTCGGGAGAATAAACCTCGTCGCGATACAAGAACATCACGACGTCGGCGTCTTGCTCGAGCGCACCCGACTCGCGCAAGTCCGAGAGCGTCGGTCGCTTGTCGCTGCGCGCCTCGAGGCCGCGGCTCAACTGGCTGAGCGCAAGGATCGGAATATTGAATTCGCGCGCCAACAATTTGAGTTTGCGACTGATTTCGCTGACTTCGAGTTGACGGTTTTCGGGCTTGCCGTCGCCACCCATGAGTTGCAGATAATCGATCACGATCATCGCGATGTCGCCCTGGCGACTCACGACTCGGCGCGCCTTGGCTCGAATCGCGCCTACCGACGTGCCCGGACTGTCGTCGATGATCAGCGGCACATCGAGGCGACCGACGGCATGGCCGATTTTCGTCCAGTCGTTGGGGGAAGGGCGACCGCTGCGCAACACCTTTGAATCGACGCCCGCTTCGCTGGCGAGAATTCGTTGCACGAGTTCGGCGGTGCCCATTTCGAGCGAGAAGAACAGCACCTGCTTGCCCGAGTTGCGCGCCACGTGCACGGCGATGCCGAGGGCCAACGCCGACTTGCCCATCGCCGGTCGGGCGCCCAAAATGTTCAGCGTGCCGGGCTGGAAGCCGAGCAGGATTTTGTCGAGGTCGTCGAGCCCCGATGAAATACCGGTGATCGTGTCTTTGCTGTTGGCACGATCTTCGAGTTTCTCCATCGCGTCGTTGACCAACACGCCGAGTCGCTGCGAGGTGTCGCCGATGTTCGTCTCGGAGACGTCGAAGATCTTCGACTCCGAATCGTCGAGCGCCTTGGCCACATCTTCCGGACCGCTGTAGGCGATTTCGGCGATTTCAGACGCGACCGAAATCAATCGACGCAACGACGCGGTCTCGCGCACGATCTTGGCGTAGCGCTCGGCGCTGGTTATCGCGGGCGTGGCGTTTTGCAGGGTCAACAACGCGTCGATGCCGCCGATGCCGTCGAGCAAGTTGTTGCGCCGTAATTCGTCGCCGACGGTGATCGGATCGACGGGTTCACCCGCGGTGTTCAGCGAACGAATCGCGTCGAAAATATGTTGGTGGGCGGGTTTGTAAAACTCGTCAGACCTCACGCCGCGTTCGAAGGCGATGCCGACCGCATCTCGCGAAAGAAGCATCGCCCCGAGCAACGAAGCCTCGGCTTCGATGCTGTGCGGGGGCACGCGATTCGTCGAGCGTTGCTGATTGACCGCGCGGTCGCCCCTGGGGAATTCGGCAATAGACATGGCTACAGAATGCCTGATAAAGCCTGTTGATTGCTACAGGTATAACCCTGTGATTCTCCTGTGCATAACTGGTGCACAACCAGTGGACAACTTTTTAGGTTATTTCGCGACGATGTTGATTTTTATCGTCGCCGAAACCTCGGAGAAAACCTCCGCGGTCACGCTGTGCTCACCCAAGGTGCGCAACGGCTGTTCGATCTGCACCGACTTGCGGTCGATCGTCACGCCTGTTTGATCTGAAATCGCCTTCACTATTTCGGCGGCGTTGATCGAACCGAACAAACGACCCTCGTTGCCCGCCTTGGCCGAGATCGTGATCACTGTTGTGCCGAGCGAGGCGGCCACGAGCCGGGCCGATTCGCGATCGGCCGCGATCTGTTGTTCGCGAGACTTTCGCATCACCTCGGCCTGGGCGATGGTGCCGGCGTTGGCGACTATCGCCAAGTCGTTGGGCAGCAAAAAATTGCGCGCATGCCCGGCAGAAACATTGACGATGTCGCCGCGTCGACCGACGCCCTTGATGTCGGAACGAAGCAAGACTTTCATGACTGCGCCCCGTCGACGATCGCCTCGGCCGCAGCAGGGGTGACCTCGGCCGAAACATTTTCTGAGATTTCAACTTGTGTCGATTCGCTCTCTTCACGGCGCGGACGACGCGAACCCGAGTCGCGACCCCGATCGTCGGAGCCGTACTCGCCCCGCTCGCGCGGAGCACGCGTCGAAGCGACGCGCTTGGTGTAGGGCAGCAGCGCCATCTCGCGGGCGTTCTTGACAGCGGTCGCGATGTCGCGCTGCTGTTGCACCGAGTTGCCGTTCATGCGTCGAGCGCGCAGTTTCGATCGGTCTGACATGAACTTTTGCAGCAGGTTGATGTCTTTGTAGTCGACGAAGCCGATTTTCTCTTGCACCATCATGTTCGGGCGCTTCTTTGGTTTGCGCAGCAACGCCTTCTTCGCTCGCAACTTGTTGGATTTGCTTGTCATTGGGAAGTCCTTTATTTATTGATTGTTAATTGATACGAATCAGAACGGCTCTTCGCCGTCGAACGGCGGTGTCTCGCCACCAGGGTTGGTGCCGGTCGGGGCTGGGCGTGCGGCCGCGCCACCTTGGCCGTCTTGTTTCGGCGTGCGCACGACGGTGGCGGTCGCCCAACGCAAACTCGGCCCGAGTTCGTCGGCGATGACATCGATCGCCGTGCGCTTCTCGCCTTCGCGAGTCGTATATTCGCGTTGTTCGAGTCGACCCGTCACGACCACTCGCGTGCCCTTGGCGAAAGTTGCCGCGGCATTTTCGCCGAGTTGACCCCAGGCGGTGATGTTGAAATATGAAGTTTGTTCTTGCCATTCGCCGTTGACCTGGTAGCGGCGCCCCACGGCGATGCCGAAAGATGCGACGGCCCTGCCCGTGGCGGTGAATCGAATTTCTGGATCGCGGGTCAGGTTTCCGACGAGTGTGATGCTGTTGTCAGCCATTTGGTGTGGTTTCCCTTTTTCTGTCGTGTTTTCTGTCGTGAATAAGTTCAGGCCGACACGGTCATGCCGCGGCGCGCGGCTTCGTCATCGGGAAGGCGGAGGAGTTTGTGGCGCAATACATCGTCGGCGATGCGCAACGCCCGTTCGGTTTCGTCGAGGGCGCCACCGGCGGCGGTGATGTTGAAAACCGCGTAGTAACCGTCGTCTTGCTTTTTGATCGGATATGCCAGGCGACGTTTGCCCCACCAATCAGGTGTGCCGTGAACCGTGCCGTTGGCAGTCTGAACTGATTTGGTGATCGTGTTCAACCAACTGTGCGCGGCCGACTCTTCGAGATTGCCGCTGATGATGACCATTAATTCGTATGCACGCATGAGCGCGATAACTCCCTTCGGACCCAGCCATTCGACTGGGGCCCCCGTGGGGGCAGGTATGTGAGTTTTGAAGTGTAACGGCACCCCAGCAGAGTGCCACAGGCCTGTTGTTAGATTTCCCGCGTCTTGAGCAAATGATGCCAGGCGCAACTGCGACAAACCTCGACGAGATAGCCCGTATAGCGCTCTGGGCGATTGACGAATTGCTGCAATTCGGCCCTGGTGGCGATGAATTTGCCGTGCGTCGGCAGTCTCGGCCCGAACAAATAAGTGACCGTCACCAACTGATCTTTCGCGCAAATCGGGCACTTGACCCTGGTCGGTCGGCCAAAGTTGCGCGCCACCCGCAACAGTTCGGGGTGCGCGTCGCAAACGCTGTCTTGCGACACGATACCGCGACGAAAATTGTTGACTACGGCTCGACGGGTCAACCGGTGGTCGATTTCGCCGAGATGCGCGTCGACGACGACCGGCTCGTTGCGTTGTTTTTTCTGCGTCTGCCTGCGCGCCATATTTTCAAGACGATAACAAATCGATTTACTTGTTCCGCAAATCCCACCAATTTTTCAGACGATCACGGATCTCTTCGTCACCAAGCAGACCTTGCTCGATTCGGATCTCCATCAAAAATTCGAGCGCGTCGCCGACCGCCTTGCCTGGTCGTATCTGCAAGAACTCCATGACTTGCGCCCCGTCCATCTCGGGCCGCATCGCGGCCAACTCTTCGCGCGCGGTCAACTCGGCGATGCGACTCTCGAGTTCGCTCATGCGACGGGCGAGCGCGGCGACCTTCTTTTCGTTGCGCGTCGTGCAGTCGCTCTTGGTCAACACATTGAGTTCGGCCAGATACGAACCCGCGTCGCGAACATATCGGCGCACGGCGGCGTCGGTCCATCCCATTTGATAGGTGTGAAACCGCGCGCTCAACGCCACGAGTTCGGCGACCGCGTCGATGTCTTGCACCGAATACCGGAGCTTGCGCATTCGATCGCGGGTCATGCGGGCGCCGACGGCCTCGTGATGATAAAAGGTCACGCCCTTGCCCTGTCGAATCGACCGTGTTTTCGGTTTGCCGACGTCGTGAAATAGCGCCGCGAGCCGGGTGATGCGAAAGTCGCACGGCGAGTCGGGGCCGACATTTTCGATCACGGCCAACGTGTGGGTCAAGACATCTTTGTGGCGATGAATCGGGTCTTGCTCTAGTTGCATCGCCCCGAGTTCGGGCAGAAAATGCTTCGAGAGCCCGTTGTCGACCAAAAACCACAAGCCGAGCGACGGGCGTTCGGTGACGATGAGTCGATCCAATTCGTCGCGAATTCGCTCGGCGCTGACGATCGTGATGCGATCCGCCATCGACTTGACGGCTTCGACCAACTCGGGCACGGGCACCATGCCCAAACCCGAGATGAAACGTGCGGCGCGCATCATGCGCAACGGATCGTCGTTGAAACTCTCTGCGGCCGACAACGGCGTGCGCAAAACCTTCGTCGTCAGATCGGACATCCCCTCGTGCGGGTCGACCAACACCGGCGAATCGCTCGTTACCTCGAGCGCCATCGAATTGATCGTGAAGTCGCGTCGCGACAAGTCTTCAAGAATATTTTTGGAGAACTTCACCTCGGGTTTGCGCGAATCGGGCGAATACGCCTCGGCCCGATGCGTGGTGATCTCGAAGACGCGCTCGCCTTTCTTCGCCCCGATCGTGCCGAATTTTTCGCCCTGGGCCCACACCGAGTCTGCCCAACCACCGAGCAATTGTTTGATTTTCTCGGGGGTCGCGTCGGTGGTCAGATCAAAATCCAGGTCGTCGAGGCCGCGACCGAGCATCAAGTCGCGCACGGTGCCGCCGACCAGAAACAATTTCGTGTCGGCCGCGCGAAACTTTTCGACGAGCGATGAAATCTCGTTCAAAACCGGCGCAAAACGCTGAGGCACCACGCTTTACAGGCTACGCATCGCCTCGCGCCAAGCATCGCAATACAAATCGACGCGCATAAAGAACTGCTCGTTTGCCCCGTCGCGACCGTGATTCGCAATAGTGTGAATATGTCTTGATTCGTCGTCTCCGCCCATCAAAACGCGTCTTGTTCGACCGTCAGAAAGCCGGTCGAAGTTCACGGGTGCGCGCAAAACCCGGTGTCACGACCTTCGCCGCGATCGTCTTGAGCCTTTCGATCGCGATGCCGAACGTCTCGGCTGCTCAGCCAGACCATGCTTCAAAGGTCGGCGCCACCGAACAAGGCGGTCTCGAGCTGACGGCGCAAAATTTTCACATTTACACCTCGGGCAACCTGCGCTTTGTCGTCAAAGTCGACTCACAATCGCTGGTCGATGAGGTTTTGAGCGACCCGAAAGCCGTCTTCAGAATCTCGCTCGGCGCCCACATCGAAAACGGCGAGAAAGATGTTCGTGAATTCATCGCCAAGCCCGAAAGTTTCGTCGCCGTCGACTCGGTCGACCTGACGATTCGCGAGGTAAATCGCCGAACCGACGGCCAATTCGAGTTGATCGCGTTGTCTACCGATGTGAGCGCCGGCACCAGACGGCTCGAGTTCTCCGAGCCCGGGGTGTATCCGGTGAAAATCGAGATCGTCATTGACGAAATTTCACGGGCCAGTTTGCTGGCGTTCGTCAACCGATACGACCCGTCGCGCGCGCTCAAGCCGATGCCGGTGAACACGGTCATCGCCATCGACGCACCGATCACATTGCAACCCGACTCGTCACGATTGATTGAAGACGCGACGCGAGACAAAATCAGAAAAGCGATCGAAGTTCTGCAATCGAACGCCACGCGGGTCACCTTGCAAATCTCACCCGAGCTTCTCGAAGGTTTGAGCAACTCGGTCGACCCGGCAGATCAAGAACTGCTCGTGCAACTGGTGGCTGTTCTCGATCGGGCGCCATTGGCGCCGTCGACATATGTGCAATTCGACCCGTCAAAAGCCGCCTCCAACGAATCAAGCCCGCTATTCGCGGCGCTGCTCGAACGGGGCCGACGCACGACGAAGCAAATCGTCGTCAAATCGACGATCATCGACGACCTTTGGGTTGCCCGCACTCCGCTCGACCAACGCGGTCTCGATCTTTTGGTCAAGTCCGGCATGCGCTCGATCTTGATGCTCCCCGGTTCAAGCGCGGCGTTGGGTGAACTCGACAACGCGGCGCGCCCATATCGCATCGCCAGCGACGACGAAGATGTCGCGCTGATCGTCGTCGACAAAAGTTACGCCGATCAACTCAGCGACCCGAGCAACGATTCATTTCTTGCCGCGACATATCTGTCGGCGCAAATCATGGCCCAACGCGACCAAATCGAAGCCGAGGGTGGCACCCCCGCGCTGCGTCGCATCGTGCTCACCGCCAAAGACGGTTCGGTCGTCAACCCCCGACTGATCAACGAGACGCTGTTGATCTTGAATCGGGTGCCGCAACAAGTCGCGCTGCGCACAATGGCCAACCTTCCCTCGGTTCGTCTCGACGCCTATAGGCCGACGCTGCGCACGGTCGACTCGACCGATTTCACCCGACGCCTCGAAACTTTGGGCGCCCTGCGCGATGATCTCGAGAAAATGCGCGGCACGATCGCGCCCGAGGCGAATGTTTGGCAGACATGGGACGAACGATTGTTGTTGATGTCGAGCGACGGGATGAACGCGACCCAAGTCGAGCAGTTCGCCGTCGCAATCAGGGCCGAACTGAAAAAGATTCGCCAGTCGGTGACGCTCGAGGAAGGCACGACGTTCACGCTCGGCAGTCGCGAAAGTCAACTTCGCCTCGACTTGCAGAACTCGTCGGAGTTTGCGATGACGGTTCAGGTAAAAGTCGTCAGCCCCAAATTGCAACTTGGCGAAGATGTCGCCACGATCGAGGTTCCTGGCAACGGCTCGAACGAACTGGTGATCGATGTGGTCGCCCTGACCAACGGCCTGTTCCCTGTCGAGGTTCGAATTTTCACCGTCGACGGATCCAGTCAACTCGGGCGAAAAATCGAAGTGTCGGCGCGGGTCAACGCTTTGGCAGGTTTGGGGCAGGTCGTGACTGGCGTGGGTTTGTTGTTGTTGGCCACCTGGTGGGTGGCGCATATACGGCGCAAATATCGCAAAAAAATCAGCAAGAACCACCCCGTACTACGCTCAAAACCATGACACTTCGAATCCTCACCGACTCGGCCTGCGACCTTCCCGAAGCGTTGGCCCGCAAACACAACATCACGATCGTTCCGCTCACCTTCAGCCTCGGCGACCAAGAGTTCACCGACCGCTCGAGTCTTACGACCCAAGAGTTCTGGTCGAAGTGCGCGGCATCGCCCGTCTTGCCACAAACCGCGGCACCCGCTCCGGGCAAATTCGCCGAGGCCTACAAAAAACTTGCCGCACAGGGGGCCACCGGCATCTTGATGATCGGGTTGTCGCGTGAACTCTCGGCCACGATCCAGTCGGCCGAAACAGGGGCCAAAGAATCGGGCGTGAACATTCCGATTCAGTTCGTCGACAGTCGCTCGGCCAGCATGGGCGAGGGCATCAATGTTCTCGCGGCGGCGAAAATTTTGGCCGATAACCCGTCAATCACGCTCGATCAATTGGCGGCCAAAACCACCGAATGGTGCCAACGAACCCGCGTTTTTGGTGCGCTCGACACGCTTGAAAACCTGAAGAAAGGTGGTCGGGTCAGCGGAGCCAAGGCTTTCTTCGCCTCGGCCCTGGCGATCAAACCGATCATCGAAGTGCGAGACGGCAAGATCGCCGAAGGTGGCAAAGAGCGCACCCGTGGCAAGGCCCTTGCTTTCCTCGTCGAAAAAGTGAAAACGGCCGGTGAAATCTCGAACCTTGCGGTTCTGCATGCCCAGTGCGACGACCTGAATCTCTTCGTCGATCAACTCAAGGCCGTCTACCCGGGCGAGATAATCGTCGGCGACATCGGTTCGGTGATCGGCTCGCACACGGGCATCGGTACCATCGCCGTCACTTTCCACGTCAAGTAGTTTCGCCACGCTCGCCAGGCACGGCATGGCGTCACAAAATTAAATCGCGACAAAACAGCGCGAATTAAAGGGGTATTCCCCGTTTAAGACGACGCCCAGAACTAGCGTAAAAGTTCACAGATGAAGCCCGAGCCGACCCAATTCAACGAGGATCCCACGCGCCTCCTGGGCGGCAGATATCGGCTCGATCGACAAATCGCCCGCGGCGGCATGGCCGAGGTTTGGCTCGGTTTCGACACTTTCCTGAACCGACAAGTGGCGGTCAAAGTTCTCAAGCCGCAACTCGTCAGCGACGAGGTCGTCACCGAGCGGTTTCGTCGCGAGGCGATCGTTTGTGCGGGGTTGAACCACCCGAACATCGTCGCCGTTTACGACACCGTCGAAGACGAAGGTCGACAAGCGGTCGTGATGCAATATGTGCAGGGAAAAAGTCTGCGCGAACTTTTGGATCGGCGCAAAAGACTCGGGCCGTTGCTCACGATTCACATCGGCGCGGCGATGGCGGCGGCGCTCGATGCCGCCCATCGCGCCGGACTCGTGCATCGCGATGTGAAACCCGGAAATATTTTGCTGACCCCCGACGGAAAGTTCTTGTTGGCCGACTTCGGCATCGCCAAGGCGGTGACAGTGGCGGGCGAAGACCTGACCCACGACAACATCATGATGGGCACGGCGAAATATCTCTCGCCCGAGCAGGTGCGCGGCAAACCACTTGACGGCCGCGCCGACCTCTACGGTCTGGGTCTCGTGCTCTACGAATGCCTGGCGGGCAGAGTTCCGTTCCTGGGTGAAACCGACGCCGACACCGCGTTGGCTCGACTGCAACGCGAGCCCACCGATCTCGCGCATCTGCGACCGTCACTTGCACCACAACTAGTACGCGTAGTGCACAAACTTCTGGCGCGCAACCCCGAACATCGCTACCCGACGGGTGAAGAGACGCGGGTTGCGCTCGTGCAGGCATTGAGCGCCCAACATGATCACACGACTTCGATGACGCCGCCCGCTGGTGCGACCCCGCCCAAGCCGTTGCGGCGCGCGATGACCAGCGACGAGTCGTCGGTAGGACGAATTCCCGGTCAACCCGTGCTCGAGACGGTGGTCAATGCGACCCCGGACAAAACATTGCGCGACCCGAAAGCAAAAACTTGGAGACCTTCGACGGTGCCTACGAGCACGAAAATTCTCGCGGCGATCGCGGTGCTGCTCTGCGCCGCGGTGCTGTTCGTCGGAACAAAATCAAACTCTTCGACCACCGAGTCGACCCAACAGGCGGCTGTTGTCGCGGCCACCGACGAACCTGTGTCGATCTCGCGAATGGTCAGTTTCGACCCGAACGGGGACGACGCCGAAGAAAACGAGGCCCAAATCTGGGCGTTGCGCGACGGCAACCCCAAGACGGCGTGGACGACCGACTGTTATGCCAACCAATTCTTCGGCACGAAGGAATACGTCGGCGTGTTGATCGAACTGACCCGAGCATCAACCGGCACGTTGCAGGTGGGCATGAAAAACGGTCCG
Source organism: Actinomycetota bacterium (assembly GCA_016870935.1). Classification (GTDB taxonomy): domain Bacteria; phylum Actinomycetota; class Acidimicrobiia; order Acidimicrobiales; family Ilumatobacteraceae; genus BACL27. Next base: position 12,564 of record VGAB01000026.1, read on the forward strand.
TGGTCCCTCGAAATTTATACCGCGACCGGCTCGGCGCCGAGTCGTCTCGACCAGTGGGGTGCGCGGGCGGGCGCCGACTACAACACGCGTCGCGGGGTCGCCCAGTTCGTCGTGCCGGGCGACGCGCAATTCATCTTGCTGTTGTTGCGCGAGGTCGGCAAGAGCGTGCAATGCAGCGACAAAAACCCGTATCAAGGCGTGATTCAAGACGTGTCGTTCAACGCCGCATAGGACAAAAATTTTTCGCAGTTAGCCTGATCGGGTGATCTCGAATCCGTTCACCGACCCCCGTTGGGCGTCGAAAACTGTGGATGCAATCGACCGTTGGGTCGACTTCATCAGCGACAAAACCACGCGCCCCGTCGCCAATTTGTTGCGCGCGATCGTCTTCGGGTTGATCGCCTCGGTGGCCGCCGCGATCATCTTCGTGCTCTTGCTGATCGGCCTCACCCGCCTGGTCAACGACCTGCTCGACATTTGGCTCGGTCGCTCCACGGCGGTCTGGCTCTCTTATTTCTTGCTGTCGGCGCTCTTCGCCGTGCTCGGCGCCTGGTTGATGCGCAAGCGTCGACCCAAGGCCAAATCGTAAACTGAGCCCCGATGTCGAAAGAAAAAATCCATGAGGTGATCATCATCGGCTCGGGCCCCGCAGGTTTGACCGCGGCGATCTACGCGGCGCGGGCGAATCTCGCGCCGTTGGTGATCGAGGGCGAGCCGTCCAGCACCTCCGACCAACCGGGCGGACAACTGATGCTCACCACCGAAGTAGAGAACTATCCCGGTTTTCCCGAGGGCGTGATGGGCCCCGAATTGATGCTCAAGTTCCGCGAACAGGCGGCCCGATTCAACGCGACCTTCATCACCGAAAAAGTGACCAAGGTCGATTTCTCGCAACGGCCGTTCAAGGTTTGGGTGCGCGACGAACTGCACCTCGCCAAATCGGTGATCGTCAGCACCGGCGCACAGTCTTTGATGTTGGGCCTCGACAACGAAAAGAAGTTCTACGGTCACGGTCTTTCGTCGTGCGCCACCTGCGATGGTTTCTTTTTCAAAGGTCAGGAGATCGTGGTCGTCGGCGGCGGCGACTCGGCGATCGAAGAAGCGTCGTTTCTCACCAAGTTCGCCACAAAAGTGACGCTCGTGGTGCGACGTGATGTTTTGCGCGCCTCGAAGATCATGCAGGCTCGCGCCAAAAACAACCCGAAGATCCACTTCAAATGGAACAGCCAAGTCACCGAACTGTTCGGCGACACGAAACTCACGGGTGTCGGCCTCACCGACTCGGTGACGGGCGAAAAATCGCGTCTCGATGTCACGGGTCTGTTCGTCGCCATCGGGCATCGTCCGAACACCGACCTGTTCAAGGGCGTTCTCGACATGGAAGACAACGGCTATCTGAAGACGAGGCCCGGTTCGTCCTACACGAACATCGCCGGCGTGTTCGCCTGTGGCGATGTGCAAGACCACACCTACCGCCAGGCGATCACCGCAGCCGGGTCGGGTTGCATGGCGGCCATCGACTGCGAACGATGGCTCGAGTCACAGCACTAGAACTCACCCAACAGATAGCGTGAGTTTCAGTTATCAATCACGAAAGGTTGCCCAATGGCCGACGGAATTCTCACACTGACCAGCTCCAATTTCGATGAGACAGTGAAGTCGGCGAGCACGCCGATCATCGTCGATTTCTGGGCCGAGTGGTGTGGTCCGTGCAAGGCCATCGCCCCCGTGCTGAGCGAAATCGCCAAAGAGCAAGCCGGAAAAGTCACCATCGCCAAACTCAACGTCGACGACCACGGCGACATCGCCCAACGCTTCGGCGTCATGAGCATTCCGACCCTGCTGGTCTTCAACAAAGGCGAAATGAAAAAGAAAATGATCGGGGCAAAAGGCAAGTCGCAATTGCTCGCGGAGATCGCAGAATTTATCCCGACAAAGAGCTGACAGTCGGCGACAGCCACGCTGCTGTCGGCGACCTGCAACGGCGACTCGCCGACGCCGGCCTGCTCGACCTCGACGAAGTCGTGGTCGAAACATTTTGCGAAACCACCCGCCAAGCGGTCGCTCAGTTTCAAAAAATTCGGGCGTTGCGTGTTTCGGGGGTCTGCGACGACACCACCTGGTCGACCCTGGTCGAGTCGTCGTTCAAACTCGGCGACCGCCTGCTCTATTTGGTCTCGCCGCTGCTTCGCGGCGACGATGTGGCCCAACTGCAACTTTTGCTTTCGCGGGTCGGGTTCGACTGCGGTCGGGTCGACGGCTTTCTGGGGCCGAAAACGGCGAAAGTGCTCACCGACTTTCAACAAAATTACGGACTAGTCCCTGACGGCATCTGCGGCCCGCAAACACTGCAGGCTTTGCGCCGCGCGAGTCGCAACTCGGGTCTCGGGCCGGGCGTGGGCATCGTTCGCCAGCGACACACGGCGAAAAACTACGGCGATGACCTGGCCAAACTTCGGGTCGTAGTCGGTCAGTTCGGCCACCTCGATCGATTGGTCGTTGATCTGGTCGAAAGGTTGCGCGCGCGACACACCGATGTGGCGGTGATCAACGACCCTGACCCGCAACGCCATGCACGGCTGGCCAACGACTTCGCCGCCCACCTCTATATCGGCGTCGAATCGCACGACACCCAGGTTTGCGAACTCGCCTACTATCACACCGAGGGTTTTCACTCGGTGCCCGCCCACATCTACGCCACGCTGGCGGCCGAGGCGATTGAACGGTCGGCACCGTGGTTCAAACCTGTGGTCAAAGGCATGCGCCTGCAGGTTTTACGTGAAACAACCATGCCGGCCGTGGTCTGCAGCCTTGGGCCGATCACCCGAGTCACGCCGCATTGCGCCGTATTGGCAGATGACCTGGCCAAAGCACTCGCTGTGTGGACAAAAACAACATCGATGAAATTCGGCGCAAAATAAGGGAATAACTGGGGTTCTAATCCACAGAGTTATCCCCAGATTGTGCGGAACCTGAAGTAAGGGTTGAGCCTCAACTTAAAGGTGAGTATCAATCTTTGTCACGCGAACGCAACAAATTTATTGCTGTTGCGAGTTTCCCTCTGTCATCGCCCGATAGATGCGCTCAAAGTCGGCGAGATCGGCGAAGTCGATGATGATTTTGCCTTTGCCTTTGTTCGTGCTGACAGAGACGGTCGTGGCCAAAAACTCGGCCAGCAACTTTTCAAGTTCGGCGATGCCCGGCGCGGGCATGTTGCCGAGCGCCGACCTGTTTTTCAACGCGCTAGTTGTTGTACTAGTTGTGGTACTAACATTAGCGCCCGTACCGTTCGATTTTTTCGTTGTCGTGGTTCGACCCGTCGCCAGGCGCACCTCTTCTTCGATGGCGCGCACCGAGAGGCCGTCTTTGACGCAACGACGAGCCAATTCTTCCTGGCTGGTTCTGTCTGTCATCGACAACAGTGCCCGCGCATGACCCCCGGAAAGTCGGCCGTCGGCGAGCAACTGCTGAATCGCCGGTGAGAGCGTGAGCAGACGCAGCGAGTTGGTGATCGCCGATCGGGTCTTCCCCACTTTTTCTGCGACCTTTTCGTGGGTCATGTTGAAGTCGTCCAGCAACTGCTTGTAGGCGGCCGCCTCTTCGAGCGGTTTCAAATCTTGCCGATGCAGGTTCTCGACCAACGCCTGCTCAACAGAGGTGACTTCATCGGTATCGCGGACCAATGCGGGGATGACGGTCAAACCCGCGCGTTGCGAGGCTCGCAAACGACGCTCGCCCGCTATCAATTCGAATTCACCGGCTTTGCCGGGCTTTGGGCGCACCAAAACCGGCTGCAACAACCCGACAGCCTTGATCGAATTCGAGAGTTCGGTCAACGCCTCGTCGTCAAAGTGGGTTCGGGGTTGATTCGGGTTCTTCGAAATCGACTTAACCGGCAAATTGCGCAAACCCACGCCGTCGATTGAACCGCCATCACCCGAGCCGCCATCGTTCGAAGAGCCGCCACGCGATGCTTTGCGCGAGTCTCGACTCGGAATGAGGGCGTCTAATCCTCTACCTAGACCTGTTGGACGGGCCACCGCTGATCTCCTTTGCTATTTCTTTATAAGCCTTGGCTGGTGCCGATGAGGGATCAAATGATGTGATCGGCTTGCCGTGCGACGGGGCCTCGGCCACGCGCACCGACCGCGGCACCACCGTTTTGCAGACTTTGTCGCCAAAATGTTCACGAACCTCACGCACGACATCATCGGCCAGGGTCGTGTGGGTGTGCATAACACAGGCGATGTGTCGAACTTCAAGATTCGGGTTCAACACCTGGCTGACACGGTCGACGCTACGCAACAACTGCCCAAGACCCTCAAGGGCGAAATATTCGCATTGAATCGGCACAAAAACCTCGGTGGCGGCGGTCAAGCCGTTGACCGTCAAAAGCCCAAGGCTGGGCGGGCAGTCCAAAATCACATAGTCGTATTGGTCGATCACCGTGCTAATGGCGTTCTTCAGCTTTTGCTCTCTCCCCATTTCGGGCACCAGTTCGATGTCGGCGCCTGCCAGGTCGAGGTTGGCTGGCGCGATGAACAAGTTCTTGACGGCGGTGGGCTCGATGCAGTTTTCAAGCTTTTCCCCGCGCAACAAAACATCATAAATAGTCGCGTCAAGGTCACGTGCATTGACCCCAAGCCCGGTCGAGGCGTTGCCTTGAGGGTCCAGATCAACCACCAACACGCGGTAATCCAGATCGGCCAGACAGGCTGCGATGGTTATCGCCGTGGTGGTCTTGCCGACCCCGCCTTTTTGGTTGGCAAACGCGATGATCCGTGGCAGTTTCGGTGGCGCTTCCATAGCCTCAGACTAGTTAAGCCCAGGCGGGTTCTAATGGATACGCGGTTTTATTGCCCCAAATGTTTCACGTGAAACACCGCGACTGCCCCCACTCGGTCAGGGCCTCTTAATCCCAAACTTTCAACCTGGGTTTGGTTCCACCTCGAACCAGCCTCAACGGGGGGCTCACTAACGACAACTACTCCCCCGTCTTTGGTCAGTTTTTTCGACATGATCAAAGTCTCCGTAACTGGGCCAAGACCACGACTTATTGCGGCATCAAAACTTTTGGCCCAATTCGGGTCATCAGTCAAACTATTGATCTCGGCGCAGACGACCTTGACCCGATTTTGTATCTGAAGAGCCGATACCGCTCTGTTTAACGAGTCGGTGCGACCCGATCGACGATCTACAAGCACAACTTCTAAGTTGGGGCGGTCGAGTGCCACGACCAGCCCTGGCACCCCAGCACCCGAACCTAGGTCGACAATTCGTTTAGCGGTGCCAGGTATCGCCCGAGAAAACCACATCGCGTGTTCGATGATCTCGGCGATTGGCACCTCGGTCAAGGCGCCAACCCTTTGGGCTTCCAGCAGAATCGGCTCAAGGCCGACGAACTGCTGCATTATTCGCTGTCGGCGACTATCTCAGAATCTGAGTTTTCGCTAACCGAGGCGAGAGCGACGACAACCCGACGAAACGGGTCGCTGCCCTCTGAGCGCGTCGAAATGCCTTCAACCTCGGTCAAAGCGTCGTGCACGATCTTGCGATCTGAAGAGTTCATCGGCTCAAGGGCCCGGGCTTGACCCGAGGTCTTTACATCTCCAGCGACTTTGAGCGCAAACCTGGTCAAAGCCTCGCGACGTTTCTCGCGATAACCAGCCACATCGACGCGCAGGCGAGTGTCGTGATCGCCGAGACGACGCTGACTGACGACTCGCGTCAAATCTTGCACGGCCAACAGCGTCGCACCTTTGGTGCCGACCAAGAACCCAAGGTCATCGCCAACGACATCGATGTCAATGTGTTCGCCATCAACTTTTGACGACACCGAGCCCGAAAGTCCGGCCGAATTTACGAGACCTTCAAGAAATGTGGTCGCCGCAGCACTCACAGTGTTTGGATCTACGGGTGGCAGGTCTTCGCGTGGTGTGCGCTCTTCACGAGGTTCACGCTCAACACGCGACTGGCGTTGCGGTCGATCGCCGCGTGAACGACGGTCGTTTCTGTCGCCACGATCGTTTCTGTCGCCACGGTCATTGCGATCGCCACGGTCGCCACGAGACTTCGACTGGCGCTCGGCCGTCGACTTACCCCGCCGATCGCGACGATCGGCCTTGGCTCGCACCGAGTTCGGCTTGATTCGCGCGCGAACGCGGGCTTCACCCCTGGTTCGACCAAACAAACCGGCCTTTGGCTCTTCAAGCACCTCAAACTCGGCATCGGCGTCATCAACCCCGAGACGATCGAGGGCCAGCGCCTTTGCGTCTTCGATTGATTCTG
>VGAB01000027.1 GCA_016870935.1 Actinomycetota bacterium
CGCGAAGCGCTGCGCACAGATTTATGTAAACGCGGTCTCGCCGCGAGAACTAATTCGACGCCGGATTGACGTCGACGACTTTGCGTCCGCGACGCTCGCCGAACTTGACGTTGCCGCTGACCAAAGCGAACAGCGTGTCGTCGCTGCCCTTGCCGACATTTTTGCCGGGGTGCACTTTGGTGCCGCGTTGACGAATCAAGATCGTGCCGGCGTTGATCGCCGTGCCGTCGAAAACTTTGACGCCGAGGCGCTGAGCATTTGAATCTCTGCCGTTTCGTGTGGAGCCGCCACCTTTGGTTTTTGACATGTCTTAACCTTTCGCGATCGAGGTGATTTCAACGAGGCTGTAACGCTGGCGATGGCCGAAGCGACGACGCTGGTTGGTGCGACGCTTGTACATGAAGCCGTCGAGTTTTTTGCCCGCTACTTCGGCGACTACTTTGCCTTTGACCGAGGCCTTGGCCAGTTGCGCCGGCGTGGCCAGAACGGTGTCACCGTCGACGACCATGATCGGGGTGAGCGAAACCTCTGAGCCGGCCGCGACGCCAAGAAGTTCGAGTTGAACCTGTTGTCCTTTGGCGACTTTTTCTTGTTTGCCACCTGAAGCAATAATCGCGTACATAACGGTCGCCAAGCCTACCAGCGAAAATCAGTCGAGCATCGAGTGATCGACGGTGAAGCCTCGACCCTCGCAGTGAGGGCAAGTATCGGCGAAATTGGTGAGCAAACCCTCGCCGATGCGCTTGCGCGTCATCTCGACGAGCCCCAGTTCGGAGATCTCGAACACCTGGGTGCGCGTCTTGTCGCGCGAGAGGGCGTCTTTGAACCGCTCCAACACTCGACGCCTGTTCTCGCGAATTTCCATGTCGATGAAGTCGATGACGATGATGCCACCGATGTCGCGAAGGCGCAGCTGGCGGGCGATCTCGTCGGCCGCCTCGAGGTTGTTGTTGAAGACCGTCTCTTCAAGGCTGGTCTTGCCGATGTTTTTACCCGTGTTGACGTCGATGACCGTCAGCGCCTCGGTATGTTCGATAACCAAAGAACCACCCGAGGGCAACCAGACCTTGCGGTCGAGAGCCTTGTGAATCTGCTCGTGAACGTGCATTTTTTCGAACAACGAAAGACCTTCGCCATTGGTGTCGTGAAACTCGACCCGATCGGCGAACTCGGGGTTGAAATCGGCGATGTACTGACGAACCTCGTCGAACAATTCGGCGTCGTCGATCACGATGCCGCGATAGTCGCTGCTGAACTCTTCGCGAATCACCCGCACGGCCAGTGACGGCTCGCGATACAACAAAGTCGGACCACTCGCCTTCTTCGAACTCTCTTTGATCTCTTCCCACAAATCGAGCAATCTCGACATGTCGGTCTGCAATTCATGTTCGGTGGCATTTTCTGCCGCGGTGCGCACGATCACGCCGTGCTCCTCGGGTTTGACCCGATCAAGAATCGTGCGAAGTCGACGACGCTCGTCTTCGGGAAGACGTTTTGAGATGCCGTAGGTGCGCGAATCGGGTATCAAAACCACGAATCGACCGGGCAGCGAAACCTCCTGGGTCAGTCGACCACCCTTCGCGCCTATCGGGTTCTTCGTGACCTGGCACAAAATCAGTTGGCGAGGCTGCAGCACATGTTCGATGCGCGGCTCGGGGCCCTGTTCGACGACATCTTCTTTGTCGAATTGAACATCGCCTCGATAGAGCACGGCGTTCTTCGGCGTGCCGATATCGACGAACGCCGCCTCCATGCCGGGAAGCACGTTTTGCACCCGACCCAAATAAATATTTCCGTGGATCTGATCGGCGTCATCGGCGGGCCGACTGACATAGTGCTCGATCAGGCTTCGCCCTTCGAGCATCGCCACCTGCGTGAAGTCTCGGCGAACCTGCACGCACATCATGTATCGACCCAATGGTCGACCGTTGCGCTCCTTGCCCTTTCGGCGCTCGATCAGTTCTGCGTCTGTTTCGACAATCGACTGACGACTCGACCTATTGCCCTCGCCATCACGATCTTTTCGACCACCGCGACGACGCCGATTTCGGCCACCGCGACGATTGCCGCGACGACCTGCCTTCTCGCGTCTTTCACTCCGACTATTTTTCTCGCCCCGCCGCGACTCGCCCTCACCACCGGCACTTTTGGCCTGGTCGGCTGGGGCAAGACTCTGGCTTGGCATCACCGGCGCCGGCCGTGTGTCGCCGATGCGAGGTTTGCGCACGATTGCGGCTTCGGCAGACTCGGGCGAAACCAAACGCCCTTCACGCGGATGTTCTGGCAACTCTGGGGAACTCATTTACTCAATCCTTCTAAACCTCTGCGACGAGCCGAGAAACACTGGCTCGTCAATCGCGGATTGGGCTTGCCCGGGCCACCGAGCGCACCACTTTCGCGAAAATCGAATGTTTGGAGCTTTTGCTCCGTGCAGTCAGTTTACCGTGTCGATCAACCCTAAAAACGGATCAAATCTCGTATCAGCGCAGTCGTCGCATGTAGATGCTTTGCGCCAAACCGACCAGCAGAGCGCTCGACACCAGGTGCGAGCCCCCATATGAGATAAACGGCAAAGGCAGACCGCTGACGGGGGTCAGACCCATCGTCATGCCGATGTTCTGGAAAATTTGAAACAGCAACAGCGTGAATATTCCGGTGACGAGCAATTGGTCGAATCTCGTGCGGGCAATTCTCGAAATGATCCAAAGCCTCCACAACACGATGGCGAACAAGCCAATCACGACAAAACCACCGAGCATGCCAAATTGTTCACCGATCGCCGAAAAAGGAAAGTCGCTGAACTGCACCGGGATGAAAGCGCCGTTGGTCAGCGGACCCTGAAGATAACCCTTACCGAAAAAGCCGCCGCTTGAGACGGCCCGCTTGGCGAAACGAACCTGGAGCACGATTTGTTGCAGGTCTTTTTCGGTCGAGTCTTGGTTGAAGAACGCCTCGAACCGGCGCAACTGGTATCTGTCGACGACTCCCGCCCAGGCGACCAAGCCGGCCGAGGCGATCGTCAAACCAGTGATCATCCCGATGTATCGCTTCTTGGCGCCCGCCATTATCAGAACGCCCACCACCCCCGAGACCAGAACGGTGGCCGAGCCCAGGTCGGGTTGAATCAAAATTAAAATTACGGGAAACCCGAGTAGCAACAACGAAACAGAGAAGTGTTGATAATCGATCTTGTCGTACGCGGCATCGGCCGTGTACGCGGCGACCAAAATCAACACCACCACTTTCATCAGTTCTGCAGGTTGCACAGAAATCGGGCCCAGGTCGAACGAGAGCCTCGCGCCGCGCCTCACGGCGCCGAGCACCAAAACCAAGATCAGAAGAATGTTCACGCTCGAATACCACCAAACCGCCTTTTCACGAATCCAGTCGTGACCGATGGCCATCACGAGCACCGTGGCGACCGCCCCCACGATTAGAAAGACCACTTGGCGCTGCACATAAAAGAACTGATCGAAGCCCTGGTTGATCAGCCGTTGCCGGGTCGCCGAATAGACGGTCAGCGCACCAATAACACTCTGCAAAAAAACCGCGACGATCAGAACGACGTCGACGTTCTTCCAAATTGAAACTACGTCATAACTGGTGCCCATCCATTTTGGAAGTTTCACTTTTGGCAGAATCTGCAGCATGTCTACTCGCGCGTGTCCGAAGAGCCACCCACCAGACAAAGCGGGTTGCGAAGTGCCATGGGTGGTGCAACCTGAAAACTTGCTTTGTCCAGCGGATCGGCGGGATTCACCTCGTCGAATCGATAACTGCCCGCCAACGCGGTGAAAAGACACTTCACCACTGGTGCCGCCGCCTGCGAGCCATAACCGGCCTTCTCTAAATATGCGTACACGGTGTACGGCTGCGAACTGTCCAGGCTGAAGGCGCCGAACGCCGATGAGTCGTTCCAAGGAAGGTTGCCAAAACCTTGTGCCGTGCCGGTTTTCCCCGCGATCGGCAGTTTCGCATAGTCGTAACCGGCAAAAATGTTTTCTCCCGTTGCCTTGTGGTAGTAATCGAAATTTACGCCGGGGCCCGTCACTACTCGCGCCATACCCTTGACGATCGGCTCGCGAATTTCCGTGGTCATGTTCACCCGTCGACTTGGTTTGATCGAGACAAGCCTTTTGACGACGGAGGTCGTTCCGAAGTCGACGAACCCGGGTCGCGAGTCGAGCGTGCCAGGGGCGAGCAAAGCCACGCCAAGTTTTGGCTCGTAAATTCGCCCGCCATTGGCGATCGCGCCATAGGCGACGGCCATCTGAAGCGGTGTTGCCGACAACAGCCCCTGACCGATCGCGAACAAAACCTGATCGCCGACATAGTAGGCGCGACCCGATTCTTTGGAGATTGCGCCGATGTCGGCCAGGCGTTGCTTCAGTTCTTTGCTCGGTATCGTGCCCGAGTATTCATAAGGTAGGTCGATGTTGGTCGGCGACCCGAGACCCAATTCGCGTACTTGGTTTTCGAGAATCGGCGCATAACCACGCTCGGTGAGAATCTGTTCTCCAATCTTGTAAAAGAATGTGTCGCTCGAAACTGCGAGCGCAGACTCGACATTGACCTCGCCGTAGCGGCAAGGCGCCCCCGTCGCTCGACAGATCGAATTACGAAACACGCACTTGACACCTTGCTGGCATCGATCGTTGGGAATGCTCTCTAACTTGTAGGTGCCTCGATCATCGAAGCGGTAGCTCGCGCCGTTGGGAAGCTGACCCGTGTTCAGCGCGGCGTAGGCAACCAAAGGCTTGAAAGACGAGCCGACGTTGTAGCGACCCGAAATCGCACGGTTGACCAAAATTGACAAGTCAGGGTCATCAGTCTGCGGAAACAGTTGCGAAAACTTGTCTTTTGGAAGTCCGCCACCGAACCATCGCACATCGAATCGCGGATACGAGGCCATCGCGATCACCCGACCCGAGTTGTGGTTCATCACGACCACCGAGCCCGCCGGGGCCTTGTAATAATTGATTTCGGGATACTGCGGGTCAAGCGTGCCATCGGGAAGCCTCACCTGCCCCGCTTCGACTCGGCGACGCACCAACAACTGCGTCTCGAGCGCCTGCTCGGCGAACTGTTGAACTTTCAGATCGATCGATAATTGAAGGTCGTTGCCGGCGATCGGTTCGACTCTTTCAATGAGGCGCAAAATATTTCCTACTGCGTCGACTTCGTATCGCACGAAACCGGGCGTGCCCCGCAATGCGGTCTCGTAAAACTCTTCGACCCCGTATTGCCCGACCCGTTCGTTCGGGTCGTAACCGATCGACTTGTAATAGGCCAAGTTGCCCTTCAGAATCGCCCCGAGATAGCCCAGCACGTGGCCACCCATAGCGCCATACGGGTAGTTTCTTCGCCATTCTTCACGCACGAACACACCCTTGTAATCTTCGACCCGTTCCATAAGGAACACGGCCGTCGTCTCCGAAATATCTTCGCGCAACGGGATCGACTCGAACGGACCGTATCGCTCGTCTTGCATCCGCACCAAAAGCGTTTCGATCGGCACCCCCAACGGTCCCGAGAGCCGCTGAGCCATCGCCAAACGCTCGGCGGGCTTGCGCACCACATCGCGGTCGATCGTGGCGACAAGCGTTCGTTTGTTGTCTGCCATCACCCGACCCGCGGAGTCGAAGATTCGACCGCGCTCTGGCAACAACTTGATCGTGCGTGTTCTGACTTTGCCGATCACCTCTTCGACATCGCGCGAACTAACCGTCTGCAAGAACCACATGCGGGTCGACAGCGCGCCAAACAAGATGATTGCAACAACGCCCAACCCGATCAAGCGCTTGGGTGTCGACTCAGGTTTTTTCAGCGACACTAAGCGACGGTCTTTCTCTCGCTGAGCGTCCATCGACAGACGAGAACCGCCAAGGGTGAGAGCAGCAAGTTGCAGATCGAGACGACCAACACGACTTTCAGCAGCCGCAATTGCAACCACCCATCCAGCCCGACAGTTGCCTGCACCAACGGATAATAGATTTCACCGAGCGAAGATACGACGACGACCGCGATCGACCGCATCCACCATGTCGGTTCGTTGAAGAAATAGATCAAGAGCCCGGCGGTGGCACCGGCCAAGCCGAGTGCAAGCGAACCAAGACCAACTGGCGTCGGCAAGATCATGTCGTACATCAACCCGGCGACGAGACCAGTCAGCGAACCGATGGCAACCCCGAAAAGCGAACCTGCAACCACGACCATCAGCAATACGACCTGGACCGCCACACCAAATGGCCGAAGTTCGGTGAAAACCGTGGTTTGCAGAGACAGGACGATCAGCAGCACCAGCACCAATCTTGTCCAGCGACTCGCCATGATCGTCAGGAATCTGTTCATGGCGCCGGTTTTTCTGTGATCGGTTGATACAACAAGACCCTTAGAAACGACAGGTTGCTCAAGTCGGCGACAAGTTCAATCTCGAGAATCGGGCCGGCCGACCCGAGCCGCTCGACGACCCGCGCGACCTTGCCAACCATGATGTCTGGGGGTGAAAGACTCTGCGAACCACCCGCGGTCACGATTGGCACGCCAACCTGAATGTCGCCGAACCGCAACGAGTTGTCGATGAACCTTACTATCGGCTGTCGCGACGGACCTCGTCCTTCGATTACGCCGGTTTCGCGCACCGCCAATTCGCTGGCCAGCGGAACAGTGATCGACGACACGCCCGAAGGCGCTGCCGGCAAGGTCGTAACCGTCGGGGTGAACCCTGCGATTGTCGTGGTCGTGGTGGTGGTTGTGGTGGTTTCAACAGTCGTGCCGGCCGACGAACCAGGGTCGACGGGCACCACTGGCGACGGTACCGCCGCATTGCTGCGGGCGATGGTCGTCGTGGTGGTCGCCGCCCGCGGTGCGTTGACAACTTTGATCGACAGCGCAAAATCTGGGTCGGTGATCAGCATCACAATCGCTCGATCGGTGAACACCTTTGTGATTTTTCCGACGAGACCCGCGGCATTCAACACCGGCATGCCGACTCGAATACCGCTCTCGCTGCCTTGATTGATCTCGATCGTTTGGGAAAAATTCGTCGGTGAATCACCGATCACCTGAGCAGTCACGGCATTTATGCCGGCAAGCGTCGGCAAGCCGTTGAGCGCCAGCAACTCTTGGGCAAGTCGCACGGATGCGGCGGCGGCGATCGTTGCACCTTCTTGCTGGGCCACCTGTTCCCTCAATCGGTCGTTTTCGTCGAGCACATTGTTGTAGTCAAAAATGCCGTGCCAAGCGTTGTTGACAGGTCGCGTCACAACCCGTGTCGTGCTCTCGATCGGACGAAAGACCGTGCCGAAAACGGAGCGAAGGCCCGAGATAGTCGAAGAGTTCTGCAAGTCGAGGGTGATCAAGATGATCGCCGTCAAGACGAGCAAGATAATCGCTCGTCTTCGAGTCGATTGAGCCGCAGCCACGATCTATCTGTTCTTCTCTACGAAAACTCGCTCTGAATTGTCAGTCCCTTGATCGCTTCAAGATTCTCAAGCGACATTCCCGCACCGAGCACCACGGCAAGAAGCGGCTCAGGCGCGACATAAGCCTGAATACCCGTCTCGTGGGTGACTCGCTCGGGCAACCCGGCCAACAGCGAGCCACCACCCGCCATCACCAACCCGTGACTGATCACATCGGCGGCGAGTTCGGGCGGGGTTCTTTCAAGAGTTCTTTTGACAGCGTCGATTATTCGCAAGACCGTTTCGTCCATGGCCTCGCGCACCTGTTCGGTCGTAACGACATGCGTGCGGGGTAACCCCGTTTTTGTGTCGCGACCGCCGACGTCTCCGACTATCTCTTGTTCGAGCGGCCACGCAGAGCCCAATTGAATCTTGACCTCTTCGGCGGTGTTGATGCCGATATCGAGATCGAACTCGCGCTTGAACATCGCGACTATCACTTCGTTCAGTTCGTCTCCGCCTACTTTGACAGAATTCGCGGTGACGATGCCACCCAGCGAAATTACCGCGACTTCGGTCGTGCCACCGCCGATGTCGACAATCAGGTTTGCGCTTGGCTCGTGAACGGGAAGCCCCGCGCCGATCGCCGCGGCCATGGCTTCTTCGATGATGAAAACAGGCCGACGCGCTCCGGCGAATTCGGCGGCATCTTGCACGGCACGACGCTCGACACCCGTCACCTCCGACGGCACGGCAACAATGACGCGAGGCTTGCTCCAACGACTGGACGAAACGCGTTGCAAAAACTGCTTCAGCATCTGCTCGCACACGTCGAAATCGGCGATTACGCCTTCTTTCAACGGACGCACCAGCCGAATGTTGCGGGGGGTCCTTCCCCACATGCGCTTCGCCTCATGGCCGACGGCGACTACCTGACCGCTACGAACATCTACGGCGACCATCGACGGCTCGTTGAGCACCAGCCCTTGGCCCTTGACATAAATCAAGGTGTTCGCCGTGCCTAGGTCGACGGCGATGTCGCGGCTTATCGAGAGCGGATTCGATCCCGCCATTGTTTACGAAATCTTCTTTGCTAGCCCGGGAAAGAAAATTTCGAGTTCACGGGCGGCCGAGGCGGCCGAGTCGCTGCCGTGCACCAAGTTTTCGGTGAATATCGTGCCGAGGTCGCCGCGAATCGTGCCGGGTGCAGCGGCACGCGGATTCGTGGCACCCATCATCGCGCGCACGATCTCCCATGTGTCTTCTGGGCCCTCGAGGGCAAGCGCCACGACGGGCCCCCGCGACATGAACGCCACAAGATCGGCGTAGAAGCCCTTGCCTTGATGCTCTTCATAATGGCGCGCGAGCGTCGAGGCGTCGAGGCGACGCAACTCCATAGCGGCGATTTTCAGGCCTTTGTTCTCGAATCGAGACAAAATCTCACCCACGAGATTTCTCTCGACGGCATCTGGCTTCAGAAGAACAAGGGTGCGATTTGACATATCTTCAGGCTAAAGGTTTGCTCACGGCGTCGCACTCGACCACTATTTCGGGGCTCGGCTCAAGAGATATGCGCGGGCGGCGCTGACGATGTAGAGAGAACCCGAAATCAATATTGAATCGTCGGCTTGCGCGAGTTTGAGTGCCGACTCGCAGGCCTGCTCGACGCTCTCGGCAACCCTCACATCTTGGCAGCCGATATTTGTCGCGTGGCCCGCCATTTCAGCCGCTGGCAAACCACGCGGGGTCGGTGGCGTGCAGGCGAAGACGATGTCGAACTCGTCTGCGCGCATCGCCGACAGCAAATCTTCGGAATTTCTGCTGCGCAACGCACCCGTGACCAACAACTTTCGTCCTTGCGTGTTGAAATCTGAAAAAAACACTTCGGCGCAAACCTCTGCCCCGGCGGGATTATGAGCCCCGTCGACAATCACGAGGGGTCGATGGCTCATCACCTCGAATCGTCCGGGCATGGCGACCGTCGACATGGCTTCGTCGAGAATCTCGCGATTGATCGTGTCGTCAAAAAATGCCTCGACCGCGCAAATCGCAAGCGCGGCGTTGTCGCCCTGATGCTGCCCGTGCAAAGGCACCAGGACATCTTCATAACGAGCGCGGGGCGTTTGCACGGCGATCATTCGGCCACCGATCGCCAAAAAGTTGTCTTCGCACGAAAAGTCCTCGTCGCGAACCAGCCGACTGCGCGCGATCTCGGCGAAGAATATCTCGCGCAAAACCTCGTCGGTCTCGCCCAATACGAGCGTGCTCGACGGTTTGATAATGCCGGCTTTTTCACGGGCGATGTGCTCGACGGTCGGCCCGGCATACTCCATGTGGTCGAGGGCGATGTTCGTGATCACCGCGACCTCCGAGTTGATCACATTCGTCGCGTCCCATCGTCCGAGCATGCCGACCTCGATCACCGCCACATCGACCGCTTCGTCGGCGAACCAGCGAAACATCGCGGCGGTCATAATCTCGAAGAAACTTGGACGAACGCCGGCGATTACCTCGAGTTCGGCGATCGCCCCGATCTGCATGCCGAACTCATCGTCGTCGATCGGCTCACCGTCGATGCAGATTCTGTCGTTGATGCGGTTGATATGCGGGCTCGAATAGGTGCCGACTCGCAGACCATGGGCCATCAGCAACTTGGTGATGATCTGGGCGGTCGAACCCTTGCCATTGGTGCCCGTCACATGAATAGTGCGATACGAGTTCTGCGGGTTGGCGATCGCATCAAGAAGACGCTCGATATTGTGCGTCGAGGGCGAGTCGACCCGCCCCGTTCGTTCGTAATTCGAGTGCTCGTCTAGATAGCGCAATGCATCGGCGTAACGCACGACGATCTGCTGCGATTACGACGCGGCGCGACGCTGACGCGCAACCCGGGCGCTTCGCTTGACGAGCGTCGGTGCGGAGACCTTGTTGACCGCGTTCAGATCGATGACCACCTTGGCCACATCGGTTCGACCGGGCAGGTCGTACATCGTTTCGAGCAACACTTCTTCGAGAATGGCGCGCAAACCGCGGGCACCGGTGCCACGCTTCAAGGCCTGATCGGCCACGGCCTCGAGAGCATCGGTGGTGAACTCGAGTTCGACATCTTCGAATTCGAAGAACTTCTGATACTGCTTGATCAGCGCGTTCTTCGGTTCGGTGAGAATCTTTATCAACGCCGGGCGGTCGAGGCTGTGCACCGCACCGATCATCGGCAGGCGACCGACGAACTCTGGGATCATGCCGTATTTGAGCAGATCTTCCGGCAGCACCTGAGCGAACAGGTCTCCGGGGTCTTTTTCGGTCTTCGATTTGACCTGGGCGTGAAAACCGACGCCCTTTTGCCCGATACGTGAGGCGATTATCTGGTCGAGACCGGCGAACGCGCCGCCACAGATGAACAAAACATTTGTCGTGTCGATTTGGATGAACTCTTGGTGCGGATGTTTGCGCCCGCCCTGCGGTGGCACCGACGCCACCGTGCCCTCGAGAATCTTCAACAGCGCCTGTTGCACCCCCTCACCCGAGACGTCGCGGGTGATCGACGGGTTCTCGCTCTTGCGCGCGACTTTGTCGATCTCGTCGATGTAGACGATGCCTGTTTCGGCTTTCTTCACGTCGAAGTCGGCGGCTTGCAACAGTTTGAGCAGAATGTTTTCGACATCTTCGCCGACATAACCGGCCTCGGTCAGCGCCGTCGCATCGGCGATTGCAAAAGGCACATTCAACAACCTGGCCAAAGTTTGGGCCATGTGGGTTTTGCCGCAACCAGTCGGCCCCAGAAGCATGATGTTGCTCTTTGACAACTCGATGTCTTCACGCCTCGTCGATGTCTTCTGCTTGTACTGAATTCGTCGATAATGATTGAACACCGCGACCGAGAGGACTTTTTTCGCAAGGTCTTGACCGACAACGTAGTCGTCGAGGAAAGTTCGTATCTCGCGCGGGTTCGGTAGTTTTTCGAGACTCGCCTCTATCTCTTCGCTGTCTTCCTCGTCGATGATTTGGTTGCATAGATCGATGCACTCGTTGCAGACATACACGCCCGGCCCGGCGATCAGTTTCTTGACCTGTTTCTGCGATTTGCCGCAGAACGAACACTTGACGAGTTCTGCCGAGTCCCCGAATTTTGCCATTATTGCCCCATCTCGATTGTCAACGGATTGGTCCTGAACGATCGGCGAACGCCCGAGTGGAGATGACTTCGTCGATCACACCGTATTCTTTGGCGGCCGAAGCCTCCATCACGAAGTCGCGATCGGTGTCTTTGTGGATTCGATCGATCGGTTGGCCCGTGTGCTTGGCGAGGATCTCCTCGAGAATCTCGCGCATTCGCAAAATTTCTCGGGCCGCAAGTTCGAGGTCGGTGACCTGCGAATAGCCGACCTGCGCGTAGGGCTGGTGCAGCAAAACTCGCGAGTGAGGCAAGGCAAGACGCTTGCCCTTCGTGCCCGCCGCCAGCAACACCGCGGCCGCCGACGCCGCCTGACCGAGGCAAATCGTGGCGATGTCGTTCTTGATGAATTGCATCGTGTCGTAGATCGCGAACAACGCCGAGATGTCGCCACCAGGGCTGTTGATGTAGATGTTGATGTCTTTGTCGGGGTTCTCGCTCTCGAGATGAATCAGTTGTGCGCAGACCAAGTTGGCGATCGTGTCGTCGATCGGCGTGCCAAGAATGATGATGTTCTCTTTGAGCAGACGACTGTAGAGGTCGTAGGTGCGCTCACCTCGGCTGGTCTGCTCGGTGACATTGGGGACGTAATAGTTGCGCGCGAAATCCACTGTGAATACCTCTCGCTTCAACGATAGTTGCTGACCCCCAGAAAATTGGGCCAATAAGACCCTGTAATTGTCGCTGATTGGTCGTGATCATGGTTCTTGATCGTGATCACCGAGAATGGTTTCGTTGTCGATTGGATTTCCCTTGTCGTCGACGAACTCCGCATTGTGCAACAACCAGTCGATCGCCTTCGACTTGGCGATCTGCGCCTTGAGGTCGACGATCGCGTCGTTCTTCTCATACGACCTGCGAATCGCCGCTGGTTTCTTTTTCAACTGTGCCGCGATGCGTTCGAATTGTCGCTCGAGGTCTTCGTCGGACGCGACGAGATCTTCGCCGGCGGCCACCGCGCGCAAGGCGATGTCGACTTTGACCGCGAGAACCGATTGCTCTTTCAACGCGTCGACGAACTGCTCGGCGGTTTGCTGGGTGATCGAGAGCCACTGCTCCATCGAGATGCCTTGTGCCTCAAATTGCTTGAGGGTGTTCTGAACACGCGCACGCAAATCATTTTGCACCATCGCCTCGGGTGCCTCGATCTCGAGAAGACCCGCCAAACTCGCCGAGGTCTTCTCGACCACGGTGTTGCGAACCTGATTCAATCGTGAGACTTCGATTCGCCCGCGCACCGCGGTCTTCCATGCGTCGATCGTGTCGTGCTCGGCCAGGTGCTCGGCGACCCACTCGTCGGTCAGTTCAGGCAAAACTTGTTCTTGTATTTTTTTCACCGTGACGACGAAGTCGGCGTCGTCGCTCATGCCCGACGGCTTCGAGGTGAACTCGAGTTTCTGACCCGCTGTCGCGCCGACCAGGTGTTTGTCGAAATCTTCTGCGACCCAGCCGCGACCGACTTCGTAGAGCCAGTCTTCGACATTCAAGCCCGGAAGCGGCACGCCGTTTTGCGAGCCCGAGAGATCAAGCGTCACCTGATCGTCGTTCTGCGCGGGTCGCTCGACGTCGGTGAGAGTCGCATGACGCTTGCGTTCATACTTCACGACCTCTTCGATATCTTCATCGCTGGCGACCAACGAGGGCATTTCGACCTTGAGTTTCTTGTAGCCCGAAATTTTCACGACGGGACGAACCTCGCATGTCGCGTCGAATGCAACGCTGCCGGTTTCTTGTCCGCTCGTCAGTTTGACTTCGGGCGTGGCGATTATGTCGAGATCGTGCTCGCGAACGGCCAACGCCAGCGACGCCGGAATCGCGTCTTCAATCGCCTGTGAGCGAGCCGCCTCGAGGCCAATCTGGGCCTCGATGAGTTTGCGTGGCGCCTTGCCCTGGCGAAAGCCGGGAATTCGAATCTGGGTGGAGATTTTTCGAAACGCGCCATCGAGATAACGGTCGAATTCTGTCTCTTCGACCTCGATCGAGAGTTTGACTTTGTTGCCTTCTAGGGCTTCGAGCGTCGTTTTCACAGTGCCGAGCAGTGTATCTGTGGCAAACTATGCAAATATCTATGGCTGTGTCTGACAACTCTTCTTCATCTTCGGGCGCCCCGCAGGGTTGGAAGCCGCATGCGCTGGCCAAGCCCCACGCCAACCAAATCGACTTGAGCATGGGCGACACCGTTCGCTCGATCGTCGAATTAAACGGCGTGCCGAGCGGAAGCGACGGCAAGGTCATTCTCGCCAACGGTTTCAACTGGCTCAGGTATCGCGTGCGCTTTTCGAACGGAGTCGAAGTCGGCGATCTCGACCAGCGCAGCATCGAGCCCACGGGCAAAGCCGCAAAGCGACTCGCAAAAATTGCCAAGCGCGCAAACTAACTCTCTGCGTCACCACTTTCCCGGCGTCAAAGAGGGCTGGGCGCGTTTCGACGGCCCCGCCGGCACGCAGATGGTCGATGTGGCGATCAACGCGATGCGCGATTGGTCGACCAACGGATCAAACGCGAACACCGGCGGTTTCTTCGACGCCGCCAAGGCCTGCGACGCCCTGCTCAGTTCGACCCGCGAGGTGTTGGGCGAATTTCTCGGCGCCGACCCGCGCGGCATTTGTCTGGGCGCAAACATGACGACGATGACTCTGGCCTTCACGCGGGCGATCGCGCTCACGCTCAAACCCGGCGACAAAGTCGTCGGAACCCGGCTCGACCACGAGGCCAATGTCTCGCCTTGGCGAATCGCCTGCGAGACCGCAGGTGCCGAACATGTTTTGGCGCCGTTTGATCCCGCCAATGGTCGTCTCGACATGGACGAATTCGAGAGGCTCGTCGACGATCGCACCCGTTGGGTGGCCGTCACGGGCGCATCGAACCTGATCGGCACGATGCCAGACCTCAAAGCGGTGATCGCAATCGCGCACAAACACGGAGCGCGAGTTTTTGTCGACGCTGTCGCGCTCGCCCCGCACAAGAAAATTGACATTCGCGACTTGGGTTGCGATGCGCTCGCGACGTCTCCATATAAGTGGTATGGCCCGCATGCAGGGGTGATGTATGTCGAACCGAACTTGTTGAACTCTTTGCCCGTGGCAAAAGTTCGTGCGGCCAGCAACAGCGGACCACGCCGGTTCGAGACGGGCACACCGAATTTCGAGGGCATCGCCGCCGTTCAGGCCGCCGCGCGATTTTTGATCGAAGAAGACATGCAGAAACTGAGCGTGATCGAGGCTGAATTGTTCAAGCCACTGCTCGAGGGGTTGCTCGAGATAGACGGTGTGACGGTGCTTGGTCCGCGTGACTTGGCCTCGCGAGCGCCGACAGTTTCGTTCGTCGTCGATGCAATGACACCTGATCGGGTGGCCCAAGAACTTGCGGCGAAAAAAATCGCCGTGTGGTCGGGTGATTCATATGCGATGGAAGTCGTCGCCCAACTCGGGCTCACCGAAAAAGGTGGTGTGGTGCGCGCGGGAATCGCGCGATATGTCGACGAAGATGACGTGAATAATTTGCTCCTAGCCGTTCGTGGGCTCGTGAGTCGGTAGCATCTACAAGTCCGGGGAGTGGCGCAGTTGGTAGCGTGCCTGGTTTGGGACCAGGAGGCCGGGGGTTCAAGTCCCCCCTCCCCGACAAACTTTTCAGTTTCAACGATCATGTCGACCCATTCAGCCCGAGTTCTCGCCGACGAGAAGTATGTCTCTTTGATCACTTTTCGAAAAAACGGTGCGCCCGTGCACAGCGCGGTTTGGTTCGTGCGCTTCGGCGATGACGCCGACACCTATGGAGTGATCACCGAGACCAACGCCGGCAAGGTCAAGCGCATTCGGGCCAACCCAAAAATCGAGGTTCAGGTTTGCGACATCAAAGGCAAAATCGAGGCTGGCGCCGAGAAATTCTCGGGCACGGCGCGCCTGGTTTTGGGCGACGAAGCCGTCGCGGTGCGCAAGGCGATCGCCAAAAGATACGGCCTGACCTACAAATTGTTCTCGATCTATCTGCTCGTTTCAGGCTTGTTCAAGAAAAAAGACGGCCTTCCCGAGACGAACATCATTTTCAAGTTGTCCTGAACTCGGCGACCTTCTCGAATTTTTCGAGCATCTCGGGCAACGGCTCGACCCCGATGCCGACCGTGTCGGGCACCGCGACATGGCCGTCTTCCAATATGAACGGCTCGGTGACATCGCGGGCGAAATATCTTGCCGATGCCGATGTGTCTCCGGGCAGAGTGAAACCCGGCAACGCGGCCAAAGCCAAGTTGGCCGCGCGACCGATGCCGGTTTCGAGCATGCCTCCGCACCACACGGGTATGCCGCGCTCGAAACACAAGTCGTGGATCTTCTTCGCCTCCAGATAACCCCCAACCCGGCCCGGTTTGATGTTGATGATCGAGCAGGCCTGCAGATCGATCGCCGACCTGGCCGTGTCGAGAGATGTGATGCTTTCATCCAGGCAAACCGGGGTCGCAATCGCGCGGGCGAGTTCGACATGACCGA
>VGAB01000028.1 GCA_016870935.1 Actinomycetota bacterium
GCCCAGGTTTGCAGTTGATCCCCCGCGGCGGCGCGAAATGTGTCGCCCGCCGCCATCAACACCGAACGACCGAGTTTGCGTTGCTGCGCCCCGAGCTTGCCGATCGTCGTCGTTTTTCCCGCGCCGTTGACGCCGACGACGAGCCAGATATTCGGCGCCTGCAACGAGTCGTCGAAGTTCAGTTTGCGCGGGCCCTTGTCGAGTTGTCCGCGCATTTCGTCTTTCAAGGTCGCCACCAATTGGCTCGGCTCGGTGATCTTCTTCGACGCGACGAGTCCTCGCAAGGGCTGCAAGACGCGAGTCGTGGTCGCGACTCCGAGGTCGGCACGCAGCAACGATTCTTCGAGTTCGTCCCATGTTTCGTCGGTGATCGAAGACCGGGTCAGCGCCGTCGCGATCGCCCCCGACATCGTCGCTCTCGCCTTGGCGAGTCTTTCGCGCACGCTCGTCGTGCCGACTGTTTCGACGGTTGTTTGCACCGCCTCGACGGTTTCCGCGGGCGAAGACCGTCGGCGACCGACCACCACGACTCCGACGCCGAACACGACTGTCAGCACCGCGAGCGCGATAAAAACTGTCGGCGCCGTTTCGGCGGCGAACCGTGGCGCGAAAAAACCGAGCGCAAGCATAAATAAGTTTATGCGGACTGTGCGGTCACGCGCTCCACGACGACTCTCGACGAACCGCCCGACTGCATCGTCACGCCCAAAAGCGAGTCTCCGGCCTCCATCGTTCGTTTCTGGTGACTGACGATCAACAACTGCGCCTCTTGCCTGAACTCGTGCACGAGCGCCAAGAACCGATGCAGGTTCACGTCGTCGAGCGCCGCCTCGACTTCGTCCATCACATAGAACGGCGAGGGCCGACTGCGAAAGACGCTGAACAGATAGGCCAGAGCCGTCAGCGAACGCTCGCCGCCCGAAAGCAACGAGAGTTTCTTCACGTTTTTGCCGCTCGGTTTCGCCTCGACTTCGATGCCGGTGTTCAACAGATCATCGGGATTCGTCAGCGTCAGGCGACCCGTGCCGCCGGGAAACAGCATCGCGAACAACTTCGTGAAGTTGTCGCGCACATCGGCGTAGGCCGCGGCGAAATTGCTCTGGATTTCCTGGTCGACTTGTTTGATCACCTTCATCAACTCGCGTCGCGAACTCTTGACATCCTCGAGTTGTTCCTCGAGAAACGTGTTGCGCAACTGCAATTCGGTGAACTCTTCCAGAGCCAACGGGTTTATCGGCCCCATCAGGCGAAGTTCGCGCTCCAATTCGCGTTGCCGCGCCAACGGATTCGTGCCTTCGGGCAACTCGGGCAACGGCGTGTCGATCGCGCGCTGCGGCTCGACTTCGAGGTCGCGGCGCAGTGTTTCGATCGCGCCCTCAAGGCGCACTTTGACCTCTGACTCCTCGAGTTCGACCCGACGATTTCGCTCTCGCTGTTCTTCGAGTTGCTTTTCGGTGGCCGAACGCTCGCGTCTCGACTCGTCGAGTCGGTGCGAGATGTCCCGAACTTCGGCGCTCTGGCGACGGCGCAACTCCTGCAATTCGGCTTGACGCGACTCGAGTTTGCCGACATGCCCCTCGACGATCGTCGAAAGTCGAACCAGTGCACCCATCACCGCCTCGACGCGACTTCGTTGCTCGCTCGCCGCCGTGCGCGCGCCGGCGTCGGCCTGCAGACGCGCTTCAACCTCGGCCAACCTGGCGTCGACGAGGCTCTTTCGCTCGCGCAACGCCACGGCCCGAGCGTCAAACTCTCGGCGACGGTTCGCTACGGTTTGCGAACGATCATCGATGTCGACCTGGCTCGTTCGCGCGCTGGCCAGTCGGTCGCGCACGCTGGCCGCTTCGACGCGTCGCAGGTTCAACGCCGACTCGGTCTCGACAAGATGCTTTGCACTTATCTGCTCGCGCGCTATCGCCTTGTCGAGTGCCGCGGCCGTAACGGCGTTGGGCCCGACGCGCATCGAACTAGTGGCCAGACGATCGCCGGTGCTGGTGACCACCACTACATCGGGGCGCTCGAGAACGATGTCGACCCCGCGTTCGAACGAATCGACGAACACAACCCGCGCCAACAACGCATCGAGCAACGAATTGATCGCCGGGGTGTTGGCCGCCATAGACGCAATCGACTTCGCCCTGACGAAAGATCGCAACGACGACGCGCCTTGCACCGCAACCGGCGCGATCTTCGATGTCCAATCGCCGAGCGAGACGACCGCACCCATCGCATCCGACTTGCGCAAACTCGCAAGAGTCGCACGAGCACGATCGGCGTCGGTCATCACGATCGCGTTCATCGCGTCGGCCAAACCCGCGTGCACGGCCGCCGACCATTCTTCGTCGATCTCGATCAATTCGCCCAGTGCTCCGAGCGCACCCTCGATGTTCGCGAATGCGACGAGACTCGACGCGTTGGCTGCCATCGACGCGCGCAAAGTCTCGACCCGCGCACCGTCGCCCGCCGCCGCAGCCACCGCCTTGGCATACTCGGCCGTCGCCGCGTCGAGTGCGTCTTGCGCGTCGCGCACCGCACGCGCGGCCGACTCGGCGTCGTTGGCTTTGTCGGCGATCAGCGCCGCCTCATCGCGACTCAATTCGATTTCGTGCGACTCGAGTTCGGCGAGTTCCGCCGAGACCCGCGCCAATTCTTCGCGCCTCACCGCCGCATCGGCTTCGAGCGACGCGACCACGCCGGCGTCCATCAGTTGTCCGCGCTCACGCTCGACCGATCGACGTCGTTCCGCGAGAACCGCGATCTGACCCCTGGCACGACCCAGCAACTGCTCGACCCTCACCAGGTCGTCGCTAGTGCCCGACTCGCCCCGCGCGGTCAGTTCGGCCTCGTCGGCCATCACATTCGTGTCGAGGTTGGCCAGTTTGGCGCGCAAACTCTTTTCGAGCGATCCACCTTCGACTTTGCTCGTCGCCGAATTCTCGAGCCGACTGCGCAACGCCGAGATCTCGCGCCCGGCGATATAAAGCTGCAGGGTGCGCAATTCGGATGCGATCGAACCGTGGCGACGGGCGGCATCGGCCTGGCGTTCGAGCGGACGCAATTGTCGCCGAACTTCGCGCAACAAATCTTGCGCGCGCAACAGATTCGCCTCGGTGCCCTCCAGTCGACGCTCGGCTTTTTCTTTGCGCTTGCGGTGCTTCAGCACACCCGACGCCTCTTCGATGATCGCTCGTCGATCCTCGGGTCGCGCGTTCAATACCGCGTCGATTTGCCCCTGGCTGACGATCACATGCTGCTGTCGGCCCACGCCCGCGTCGGAGAGCAGGTCTTGCACATCCAACAATCGGCAGGCGATGCCGTTGATCGCATATTCGCTCTCTCCGCTGCGAAACAAAGTTCGACTAACGCTTACTTCCGAGAATTCGATCGGCAACAAACCCGCCGAGTTGTCGATGGTCAAAATGACCTCGGCCCGACCCAAAGCGGGGCGTTTGGCCGTTCCGGCAAAAATCACGTCATCCATTTTTTGGCTGCGCACCGAACTCGGGGCTTGGGCACCCAAAACCCAGGCGATGGCGTCGACGACGTTCGATTTGCCCGAGCCGTTGGGGCCGACAACGACGGTGACGCCTGGTTCAAGCTGCAGCACCGTGGTTTCGGCGAACGACTTGAAACCCTTAAGAGTCAATGATTTAAGAAACACCCAGTCGCCGAGATTACTTCAAAAATCACGCCCAAACTTGAAATCAGCGCTGGCACTTCGAGCAGTAGCAGGTCGTTCGACCGGCGACTCGCGTCGTCAAGATTCGACCTTTTCCACAGGTCTCGCACCTCATGCCGCCACGACCATAGACACGGTGCTCGTCTTGAAAACTGCCTGTTTGCCCCTCTAAATCGACATATTGCGTGTCTTTCAGCGTGCTGCCACCCGCTTGCACCGCGTTGTTCAACACTTCGATCATCGCCGCGTGCAGTTGCGCCAACGACGACAGGTTCAATCGCCCGGGCAGGCGGTCGGGCCGAAGTTTCGCCCTGTGCAGAATTTCGTCGGCATAAATGTTGCCGATTCCGGCGATCAGATGTTGGTTCAAAAGCAGGGCCTTCAGGTTTCCACGACGGTTCTTGAACAGGCGCCGCAATATCTCGGGTGAAATTTCGTCGACCAGAGGATCCAGACCGAGTCGGGCCAGATCTGGCATTTGCTTCTCAATTTCATCGGGATCAAAAACCACGACCTCGCCAAATGTCCGCGGATCCACGAACCACAATTCACTCTCTGGCGTGGCTGCGTCGGCCGAAGCCAGATGCATCGCCACGTGCGTGTGCGCGGGTCGGGTCGCCCCGGGTTTGGCGATTATCAGCCGCCCGCTCATGCGCAGATGAATCATCATTTTTTGGCGCGAGTCCAGGTCGAACACCAGGTATTTTCCTCGACGCCCGACACCCGTGATGCGAACCCCGGTCAGGCCGTCGATCAGCGCCTCCCGACTCGTGCGACGCACGGTGCGCTCGCGACCCACCTCGACTCGCAAAATCTTTCGCCCGACGACATTGCGCTGCAGGCCACGCCGAACGGTCTCGACCTCGGGCAGCTCAGGCATTCAGGCCCCGATCTTCAGGCTGGTTTCGGGTTTTCCTGCAAGATCGAGCAGGCGGCGTAGGCGGCCTGTTCTTCGGCAGATTTCTTCGACTTTCCCGAACCCGAGCCCATCAGTTCTTCGCCGATGAAAACCTCGGCGAAGAAAACCTTGGCGTGGTCGGGTCCTTCGTCTCTGACCCGATACTCGGGCAGCGCCCGATCGAGTCGTGCCGCCAACTCTTGCAGTTGAGATTTCGCGTCGAGTTGCCCCAGCCGACCGAGCGCGTCGTCGATCGCCTCGCTCAACAGTTTTGTCACGACTTCATAAGCGCGTCGCGTGTCAGAGTCGAGGTAGACGGCACCGAATACGGCTTCGAGCGCGTTGGCGAGAATCGACGTCTTCGCCCGACCACCACCCGCCTGTTCGCCGCGACCCAGAAGAACATGCGAACCCAAGTCCAAGTCTTGGGCGACGCGCGAGAGCGCGTTCGAGTTGACGACTATTTTGCGAAGGTCGGTGAGTTTGCCCTCGTCAAAATCAGGATGCCGTCGATACATGATGTCGGCGACCACGAAACCGATCAACGAGTCGCCCAAAAACTCGAGTCGCTCGTTCGACTCGAAGCCCTCGTTCTCCGCGGTCCACGAACTGTGGCGCATAGCCGTTTCGAGCAGGCTCGCGTCTTTGAATTCGTATCCTATTTTTTGCGAGAGTTCACGCAGCGAATCGGTCACGACGATTGTTTCGACGCCTGCACGGCCCGACGAATTTTGCCGACCATGTCGACTTCGACCATCTCCTTGGCGACCTTGATTCCGTTCAGCATCGCCCGCGATCCCGACGAACCGTGCGAGATGATGCAGACTCCGTCGACGCCGAGCAAGATCGCCCCGCCGTAGGTGTCGGGGTCGAAAATCGAATACAAACTAAGCAGAGCAGGCATGATGCCGTCGGCGTGCACTTTGTATTCGGGCGCGCCGATCGCGGCGAACAACGCCTTGACCACGCCGCGCATCGTGCCCTCCAAAGTTTTTAGCGTCACGTTGCCGGTGAAACCGTCGGTGACAACTACATCGACCTTGTCGGTCATGATGTCGCGACCTTCGACATTGCCGATGAAATTCAAATCTTTGGCCGACGAGAACAATTCGAACGCCTGCTTGCGCAATGTGTCGCCCTTGCCGGGTTCTTCGCCGATCGACAACAGACCCACCCTCGGGTTCTTGATGCCGAATCGGGCGTCGGCATAGACGCTGCCCATCAAGCCGAACTGCACCAGCCACTCGGGTTCGACCTCGGCGTTCGCCCCCGCGTCGAGCAGCACCGTCGGTGTCGTGCCGGGCGCGGGTATCGGCGTGGCGATCGCCGGTCGCTTGACGCCCTCGATGCGACCCATCCGCAACAACGCCGAGGCCATCGTCGCGCCCGTGTTGCCGGCCGAGATCATCGCGCTGGCTTTGCCGTCGCGCACCGCCTCGGCGGCACGCACCAAGGTCGAATCTTTTTTGTTGCGCACCGAACTCGCGGCGTCTTCGTGCATCTCGATCACCTCGCCGGCCGCGATCAACTCGAAACCTTCGCGGTTCGCGAGATCGTTCGGCCCGACGAGCACGACTTCGATGCCGGCGGCCAGCGCCTCGCGGGCTCCCGCCAATATTTCAGCCGGGGCTTTGTCGCCCCCCATGGCGTCTACGGCGATCGGCAGCATCGCTGAAATTAACGACGCCGGTCGACGAAATTAACTCGCGTCGACGTTGACCGCGACGCGACCCTTGTACCAACCGCATGAAGAGCAAACGGTGTGCGGGCGCTTCGGCGCGCCACAGCGCGGGCAGCCGCTCGAAGTGGGAGCCTTGAGTTTCCAGTTCGCGGCCTGTCGCATGCGACCTTTGGCCTTGGACTTCTTTTTCTTTGGAACTGCCATCGCAAACTCGGCTTTCGTGAAACTGTTGCTGGATTATCTTTTCGAGCGACCCACAATGCTAGCCACAACCCGCCCTTTTCACTCGGTGGTGGGGCGGCTTTCGTCAATTTTCAGCAGGTCGAGGGCCGCCCATCGCTCATCGGCGATCTTGTTCGAACACCCGCACTTCGTCGTCTGCAGATCGGCGCCGCACTGCGAGCAAAGCCCCGGGCAATCGACCGTGCACAACGGCGCCACCGGCACCGCGAGCAACAAGTTCTCGCGCACCATCTCGAGCAGGTCGAGTTGTTCGCCGACGATCGGATATGCATCAGGGTCGATGACGACGGCCTGATACAACTCTTGCACCTCGGTTTCCGATCGGCCCGACAACTGGCGCAAACATCGGCGACATTCCGAGACCCAGTCGGCACAGAGTCTGCCGTGCACGACGATGCCGTCGGTCAGGGCCTCGAGCGTCAGACCGATCTCTACCTGAGAGTTGGCGACCATTCTCGGATCGTCAAAATTGAATGCATCGACATCGATGCGACGATCGACCTCACGCACGCTCCCCGCACGCCGCAACAACTCGGCGACGTTGATCAATAGTGGCGAGGCCAACTCGTGTTCAGTTTTCGTCGTCTTGGTCGAACAATCCCGTCGCCGTGTCGTCGAGCGTCACCTCGTGGGCGGGCTGTTGCGCGACGATCGACAGTCGCGCCCTGCCTTCGGCCACCGTCTTGGTCAGTCGATCGAGCAAGATCTCGAAACTTCCGAGACGGCGATCCAAAAAATCCTCGGTTTCGCTCTTCAGCCGGCGCGAATCCTCGTTCGCCGCCTCGATCACCTGGCGTGCGCGGGCCTCAGATGCGCGAACCACCTCGGTGCGTTGCACCATGCGCTCCGCCTGAACCCTCGCCGCCTCAAGAATTTCGTCGGCCTCGCGCTGCGTCTTGGCGAGAAAGTCGGCGCGTTCCTTGAGCATCCATCGGGCCTCGCGAATCTCGACGGGCAAACTGTCGAGGGCGTCCTGCATGATGCCGAGCACCTGCTCGCGGTTTATCTTCGGCGCGCTCGACAAAGCGGCGCTGGGGGCGTTCGAAATCAAGCCGATCGCCTCGGTGAGAAAAGCCTCGGTATCGCCGAGTTCGACCGGCACGGTCTCGCCGTCGTATGAATCTACGACCTTGTCGTAATCGTCGTAATCGTCGTGATCATCGGATGACATGGTTCTCCTTATTTCTTCTTTGAAATCGCCTCGGCGACTGATTTCGAAACCATTGCGCTTGCATCGCCACCGTTCAGGGCGATGTCGCGAATGTAACGACTGCTGATGAACGCGTTCTCGGGTCTGGCGATGAGCAGAACGGTTTCGATCGCCCCGACCACCCGATTCGTGTCGGCCATCTGCACCTCGACGTCGAAGTCGGCGGCGTTGCGCACGCTCTTGACTATAAAACTGGCGTTGAATTTCTTCGCCGCGTCCACCGCCAAACCCGATGCGGCGTTCACCGTCACACCTTTAATATGACTCGTGGCGGCCTTGGCCAACTCGACCCGTTCGTTCACAGAAAACATGCCGACAGGCTTCTCGG
Source organism: Actinomycetota bacterium (assembly GCA_016870935.1). GTDB lineage: Bacteria > Actinomycetota > Acidimicrobiia > Acidimicrobiales > Ilumatobacteraceae > BACL27. Next base: position 8,040 of record VGAB01000028.1, read on the forward strand.
GATTGTGCATCACGACCACGACGACCTCGCCGAAAAGCGCCGCGGCCTGGCCGATTATGTCGATGTGCCCGAGGTGAATCGGGTCGAAACTGCCGGGAAACATCGCTTTCATTTCAACCTCTACGGTACTCGCCGCAAATAGGTGACATGGGTTCGACCGTAACGCTTCGTGCGCAAAGACTGCCAACCCTCGATCGCCACGATTTCTCGGTCGCTCTCGGCCACCACCAGATCGGCGGATACTTGGTCGAGAATCTGCTTCCAGTCGGTGAAGTCATACGGCGGGTCGGCCAGCACGAAGTCAATCTCGTGATACTTGGCCAGGCCCGCCTTGGCGTCACCGCGCACAACCGTCGCGCGGTCGGTCAACCCGAGATTCTTCAGGTTCTCCTGCAGAATCCGCAGCGCCTCGCGATCGCTCTCGATGAAGGTGCAGTGCGCGGCACCCCGCGAAAGCGCCTCGATGCCGAGTGCGCCCGAGCCGGCGAACAGGTCGAGCACGCGCGCCCCGTCGACCACACCCATGCTGTTGAGCGCGTTGAAAATCGCCTCGCGCGCCATGTCGGTCGTCGGTCGGGTCGAGTTGCCCGCTGGTGCCGAGATTCTTCGACCACGCAACTCCCCCGCCACGATTCGCATGTTTTCACGCTATTGCGTGGATGCTTCCCGTTTCGTGCATCACGCGGGCCCGGTCAATGACTGCTTGAATTGACGCGTGAACGAGATTCGATTCGACTCGGGCGACGATTCGCCGTCGGGTCGGGCCGAGTCGCCGAGCCCGACGATCATTTGTGTCGACTGCGGCGGCACCGCGCATCTTTTGACCCACCCGTCCGAAGACGGTGTTTGGCTCGTCGGCGAAGTTGTGGCCTACCGTTGCGCCGATTGTCGGGATCGATGGGACTTGGTGCTCGCCCCCGCCGACGAGTGAGTTTCGAAAACCACTTTCAGTTCTTCGAAAGAAACTCCTCCTCGTCCCGGGTCAACAGCAGGTCGATCTCGTCGCGAAGTTGGGTTTGGCTCGCCAACAACGGATCGGCGTCGATGATTCGCGACGCCGCGGTGCGAGCCGACTCGATCAAGTCGAGGTCGCGGCGCAACGAGGCCAACTTCAGGTCGCTTCGACCCTTTTGCGCCGTGTCCATGATCGTGCCTTCACCGCGCAGTTCGAGGTCGACCTCGGCCAGATAAAACCCGTCGGTCGAAGCGCACAACGCCTCGATTCGCGGCGACTCGATCTCGGGATTCTCGGTCACGAGCCAGCAACGCGAGGCGATCGCGCCGCGACCGACTCGTCCGCGCAACTGATGCAACTGCGCGATTCCAAAACGATCGGCGTCGAGCACGACCATGCACGTCGCGTTCGGCACATCGACCCCGACTTCGATCACCGTCGTGGCCACCAGCACATCGAGTTCGCGATCACGAAACTTGCCCATCGTCGCGTCCTTATCGCTCGACGACATTCGTCCGTGCAGCAAACCCAGGCGTAGGCCTTTCAATTCGGCTTTGCCGAGGGTGGCAAAGGTCTTCTCGGCCGAGGCGACCTCGAGTTTTTCGCTCTCGTCGATCAACGGGCACACCACGAACGCCTGTTGACCCTGGGCGATCGCCTCGCGCACCTCCGCCCACATTTTTGCCGTCGCATCTTTGCCCGCCACAGAGAAAGTTTTGATCGGCGTTCTACCAGGCGGCATTTCATCGAGCACGCTCACATCCAGATCTCCGTAGATCGTCATCGCCGCCGTGCGCGGAATCGGCGTGGCGGTCATCACCAATACGTCGGGTGATGTCGAGTTCGACGTGCCGAGTTGAGAGCCCTTGTTGCGCAATGCCGCCCGTTGCTCGACGCCGAAACGATGCTGCTCGTCGATCACCACCACCCCGAGCGAACCGAACTCGACCGCGTCTTCGATCAGCGCGTGCGTGCCGATCAGAATGTCGATCGAAGAGTCGGCCAAATCGCGCAACAACTCGCGTCGGCGTTCGCTGGTCACGCGACTCGTCAGAAGTTCGACGCGCAGTTGGCGATCGCCGAACAAATTAGCCTCGTCGGGCACGATCAAACCTTGCAGAAGTTTTTTTATGCCCGCGAAATGTTGCTCGGCCAAAACCTCGGTCGGGGCCATCAGCGCACCCTGATGTCGTCCCTGCACGGCGGCGAGCATCGCCGAGACGGCGACCACCGTTTTCCCGCTGCCGACATCGCCCTGCAACAACCTGTGCATCGGGTGCGGGCCCGCCAAATCTCGGTCGATCTCGTCGATCACGCGTCGCTGGGCGTTGGTGATCGAGAACGGCAGGGCGTCGATGAAGCGTCGTTGCAATTTTCCGCCGACGACATGTCGAATTCCCGTGTTGTCGAGTTCGAACGAGCGCTTGCGACCGACCAGAACCAACTGCACGCGCAACAACTCGTCGAACGCCAGTCTTCGGCGGGCGTTTTGTTTTGCCACCATCGAGTCGGGAAAGTGAATCGACCACAACGCCGGCCCGCGCGCCATCAGGTCGTATTCGTTCAACAACGACTCGGGCAACGGGTCGGCGATGCCCCGCTCGCGACAGCGCTCCAGCGCGTTTTCGACCCAGGTCGCCAACTCCCAGGTCGAAACCTGGGTTTTCTCGCTCTGCGGATAAATCGGCACGATGCGACCCGTGCGATCGCCGATCAAGTCGACCAGCGGGTTGTTCATTTGCAACGCGCCACGAAACTCGTCGACCTTGCCGAACATCGCCACCTGCAACCCGACTTTGAGTTGTCGTTCGCGCCAGGGCTGGTTGAAAAATGTGGCGCTGATTCGACCCGACTCGTCGCCGACCTGAACTTTCACGATCGTCTTGCGCGACTTGGTGGTGAACTTCGAGACTTTGCGCACCTCGACCAGCACGAGCGCCTCTTGTCCCGCGACAAGATCGCTGACTCGGGCCTCGTTGGTGCGGTCGACCCACCTGCGCGGGTAGTTCATCAACAACTCGAGCACGTTCTCGACGCCGTATTCGGCCAGTGCGGCCTTGCGCTTGTCGCCGACACCCTTGAGAACTTTTACGTCGATCGCCGCCAAATCGCGCAACGTGATTTGCCCCGTCATGCGGGCCCCGGCTTATTCGACACCAAACAGATACGGGTACAAAGGCTGGCCGCCGAAATGAACCTCGCAAGAAACCTGCGGATGCACCGCGTTCACATGGGCGACAAGATCCGCGGTGAACTTCGCCTCGGCCTGCTCACCCGTGATGATCGTCAACAATTCGCGACCGGGTGTGATCAACTTTGCCAACAAATCGTGGCACGCCGACTCGAGCGTCTTGCCGACGGCGACGACACCGTCGCCGCGCACCAGGCCGATGAAATCGCCGGCATGAATCTGGCCGGCATCAGAGTTCGTGTCACGAATCGCCGCCGTCACCTCGCCGGTGGCGACCGAACTAGCGGCGCGCGACATCTGCGAGCCGTTGTGCTCGGCCGAGGCCTCGGGGTCGTAGGCGACGAGGGCGGCGAGCGCCTCGGGCATCGAGCATGTCGGCACGACGCGAACATCTTTTTTCGTCAGTTCGTCGATCTTGTTGGCCACGGGAATGATGTTCTTGTTGTTCGGCAAAATCACGACCTGCGTGGCGTTCATGTGCTCGACGGCGTCGAGCAGTTCTTGTGTCGACGGATTCATCGTCTGCCCGCCGGTGACGACGCCGTGCACGCCCATCTGACCGAACAATTCGGCCAAACCGTCTCCGCTGGCGACGGCGACGACGGCGCAGGTCACCGGGGGCAACGCCGATTGACTCCAGTGACGGGCTCCGTGCGATTTACCGTGCGACTCGGCCGCCGACTGACCGTGATCGGCGCCCGGGTCTGAAGACGGCGCGGCGATGCCAGCCTCGCGCATTGCGTGCTCTTCGGCGACCTCCTCGAACAAATCTGTGACGCGAATTTTCGAGGGCACACCGCCGATCGCGATCGGCGCCTCGATCGCCGCACCGATGTCGTTGGTATGAATATGACAGTTGTAGATGCCGTCACCCCCGACGACCACGATCGAATCGCCGATCTCGCCCCAGGCGTTCTTGAATTTCTTCAGTTTCGTGTCCTCGAGATCGAGCAAGAACATCACCTCGTAACGCAATTCGCTGACATCGACCGTGCCGTCGGTGGCCTGACGCAACGCGACCTTTTCAAGTTGCTCGGCCGAGGGCCCGTCGTCGTAGATCGGCTCGGGCAACGCCACGCCGTCGACGACATGCAACGCCGAGTCGAGCAACAACATGAAACCTGCGCCACCGGCGTCGACGACTCCCGCATCTTTCAACACGGGCAACTGCTCGGGCGTGTTGTCGAGCGCCTTTTGTCCGGCCGCGCGAGCCACGCGCAACATCGCCGCGAGGGTCGCACCATCATTGGCCGCCCGGGTCGCAGCATCCGCGGTTTCGCGCACGACCGTCAAGATCGTGCCTTCGATCGGCTTCAGCACCGCTTCATACGCAGCAGCCGAGGCCGCCTTCAGCGCCTCGGCCACGCGGGGTGCGCCGGTCGTCTTGGCAGTTTTCAAAGTCGAAACCATTCCGCGCAAAATTTGACTGAGAATCACGCCGCTGTTGCCCCGCGCCCCCATCAACGATCCGTGGCTGATCGCCTCGCAAGTTTTGTCCAGATCGGTCGAGGCTCCCTCGAGTTCGGCGACCACGGCGTCGAGCGTTCGCGACATGTTCGTGCCGGTGTCGCCATCGGGCACGGGATAAACATTCAGGCGATTGATTCCGCCCGCGTGTTTTTTCATCGTGTCGCGAAAAGTGATCACGGTGTGACGCAAGGCATCGGCCCCGAATTCCTCAAGAATTGCCACGTCGTAAGGCTAGTCAGACCCGCCACGACCCGAACCCGAGCACCGAGGCGACTCGCAACAGCCCCGAATCGGCAACTATGTTTTTAGATGTGCAAGGCGTAATCAAAGCGTTCGACCCTTCGTCGGGCGACGGGGTCGTAATTAGAGACACCGACCTGAGCGAATTCAATCTCGCCCCAGACGCGCTCGAGGGTTCGCTGTTTCGCATGTTGCGACAGGGACAGCGAGTTTTGTTCTCGCTCGACAGTTCGGGGGCCGCGACAAAACTTCGCTTCGGCTCCGAGCGCGACATGGATACTCCGGGCGCATAGCGCCGAATTCGCCGATGGGTGCGAAAACTTCCAACTCCAGGCTGACGGCTTGGGTCGACGGTTGGTCGCAGGTGCTTCAACCTGACGCGGTTCATTGGTGCGACGGCTCACAAGCAGAATACGACGCGATGTGCGAAAAACTCGTGCAGTCGGGAACCTTCACCAAACTCGACGACGCCAAACGCCCTAACTCGTTTTGGGCGCACTCCGACCCCGGCGATGTCGCACGAGTCGAAGACCGCACGTTCATCTGCTCGGAGAACAAACTTGACGCCGGGCCGAACAACAATTGGCGCGCACCCGCTGAGATGCGCGCAGAAATGACTTCCCTCTATACGGGCGCGATGCGCGGGCGAACTTTATATGTGGTTCCGTTTTCAATGGGTCCGCTCGGTTCGCCGATCGCGCACATCGGCGTTCAACTCACGGACAGCGCGTATGTTGCCGTGAGCATGCGCATCATGACGCGCATGGGCCAGGGTGCGCTCGATGCCCTGGGTGACGGCGAGTGGGTGCCGTGCCTGCATTCGGTCGGCGCACCGTTGACCAACGGCGCAAAAGATTCGCCGTGGCCGTGCAATCCCGACAACAAATACATCGTGCACTTCCCCGAGACGCGAGAAATCATGAGCTACGGCTCGGGCTACGGAGGCAACGCGCTGCTCGGAAAAAAGTGTTTCGCGTTGCGCATCGCCTCGGTGATGGCGCGCGACGACGGTTGGCTGGCCGAGCACATGTTGATCTTGAAACTCACGAATCCGCGGGGCGACTTCAAATACATCGCCGCCGCGTTTCCCTCGGCGTGCGGCAAAACAAACCTGGCGATGCTCGTGCCCACGATCGAAGGTTGGAAAGCCGAGACGATCGGCGACGACATTTGCTGGATGAAGTTCGGCCAAGACGGTCGGCTCTACGCGATCAACCCCGAGGCCGGCTTCTTCGGCGTCGCGCCGGGCACGGGTTTCGAGACCAACGCCAACGCGATGCACACCCTCAGCGCCAACTGCATCTTCACGAACACGGCGCTGACTTCAGACGGTGATGTCTGGTGGGAGGGCATGTCGGCGACGAAGCCCGCCCGCGCCACCGACTGGCGCAACAATGCATGGACGCCCGAGAGCGAGACTCCGGCGGCGCATCCCAACGCGAGGTTCACCGCGCCGGCGAGCCAGTGTCCGTCGATCGCCCCCGAGTGGCAAGACCCGCGGGGCGTGCCGATCTCGGCGATCTTGTTCGGCGGTCGCAGGCGCACGACCGTGCCGCTCGTGACCCAGGCGTTCGATTGGGATCACGGAGTTTTTCTTGGCTCGATCATGGCCAGCGAAACGACCGCGGCCGCGGGTGGAGCGGTCGGCAAACTTCGTTTCGACCCGATGGCGATGTTGCCGTTCTGTGGTTACAACATGGCCGATTATTTTTCTCACTGGTTGTCGATCGGCGAAAAAACATCGGCGAAAAAACTCCCGCAAATTTTCTTCGTCAACTGGTTCAGGCGCGACAACGACGGTCGATTCTTGTGGCCCGGTTACGGCGAGAACAGTCGCGTTCTCAAGTGGATTTTCGAGCGCATCGACGGCACCGCGGCGGCCCACAAAACCGCGATCGGTTTCTTGCCCGAGTCAAGTTCGCTCGATGTCTCGGGTCTGAAAGTTGGCGACGAAGATCTCAGACAATTGTTGAGTCTCGACGCACCAGGTTGGCGAGAGGCCGTGCCGCAAATTCAGGAGCACTTCGCCATGTTCGGCGACCGCCTGCCGAAGAAACTTTCGTCCTCGCTCGCCTCGCTCGCCGACGCGTTGGCCTGAACTTCAGCCCGTCTGACCGACGAGCATCGCCCGAATTCCGAGCCCCATGATGAACAGGCCGCCGAAGCCGTAAAGCAGGTACATTTTGCTCTTCAACTGCGAGCGATACGAATAGATGATCGCGATGGCGATTATCGCCACAAAACCATAGAAGGCGTGAAACGCCGGATACTCGATCTTGTCGCGGTTGACCACGGCGACACCCAAAATCACCTGCACAAAAACGCTGACTTGCACCAACGCGGTGAACCACCACAACGCGCGACTGCGCAACGACGAGTTCTTGTGCGCCACCAACGCCCACGCTCCGGCCAGACCGTTGCCGATGATCACAATCCACGACCAAGAGGTGTGCACCTCGAGCAAACTCGCCCC
>VGAB01000029.1 GCA_016870935.1 Actinomycetota bacterium
CTTGAGACGAACCCCGTGTTCACCCCGACTGATCGTCGCCAATGGCTCGAGTGGTTCGCGCGCTAGCCGAGAATCGAATTCAAGATCGCGCTCAACCCCGTTGCGAACAACAGGGCGACAACCAGGCTTCTGAACTGATCGGCGTCGACAAGTCTGCGAGCCTTCGTGCCCAGATATACACCCGCGAACATCACCGGAATCGCCAGCGCCGACAACCTCACGACGTCAATATCGATCTTTCCCGCAAAATAGAAAGTAAGCAGCGTCAAGAAATTGAGAACGGTAAAAACCCTGTTCAGCACGGCGCGAAAATTTTCGGGCGAATAATGTCGCGAGTGCAACAAGAACACCAACGGCGGCCCGTTGGTGGATGTCGCAGTCGACAACACGCCCGCTAGCAAACCCATCGAATAGTCGAACCAGACGGGCAACCTGCGCAAGTCAAACCCCTTCACGCTCAAAAAGACGCCGATCATCACGACGACACCGAGAACGGCCTTCATTGGCCGTGCATCCAAGTTCACCAACAGCCACAGGCCGAAGGGCATGCCAAACAGCGCAGAGATCACGAGACGCACCGAGATTTGACGGGCTCTGATCGCCCGAGATTCGAACCACTGAATGCTGCAACTGACCGTGGACACCGCCGTCGCAGTCACCACGGCGGTTGGCAGGTCGACGAAAAAAATCATCAACGGCACCGAGATCAGACCAAAACCAAATCCGAACAGGGCCTGCATCAGCGAAGCCCCGAAAACGATCAGGGCGATCGCGGCGAACTGCCAAAGAGTCACTGATCAGCCAGGCTATTTGTGCAGCGCGTCAAGGGCTTCGGAAAAAACCGCCGTATGCAGATCTATATCGTGCGCGGTGTGAAACGGTGAGATGAGCGCCATGTTGTGAAACGGTGTCAGCAGTATTCCGCGATTCAAGGCGAACAAGTGCATGAAAGTCTCGAGGTCGGGGTCGACACCGGCAGCCGCCTCAGCCCCGTTTCTCGGCGCTGTTGTGAACCAATATTCGGCTCGACACCCCAGTCGTTGCACGCTCCAGTTCAGTTTCTTCGCCCGTACCGCTTGGTCGACGCCGTCCGTCCAACGTTCGGCCAAGGCGATCGTCTTGTCGAACTGTTCAGGCAGAAGTGCGTGGGTCAAAGTTGCGCGCACCGCCGCCATCGCCAACACGCTTCCCGCGAGCGTGCCACCCAGACCCGAGACGTCCGCGTCATGGCTGTCTAACGGAACGGCGATCTGTCGGGCGATCTCTTGGGTGACGCCGTAGGCGGCGACCGGGATTCCCCCGCCGATCGTTTTGCCGATGACCAAGATGTCGGGCTCGAGGTTCCACAACTTCGTCGCCCCGCCCGGTCCGGCGCAAATGGTGTGGGTTTCATCGATTATCAGAATCACGCCGTGCTTGCGCGTCAACCTGCGAACACCGTCCAAATATCCGGGCTCGGGCAGAACGATGCCGATATTCGTCAACGCTGGCTCGATCAACATGCAAGCCACATCGCCGAAACTCAACTGTTTTTCGAGATTTTCCAAATCGTTGAACGGTACGACCCGCGTCGTCAAAGAAGGATGAACCTGCGGCCCGATCGCGCCATGCCTCGAAATAGTTCTCATTTCGGGGTCGGCGATCACGAGCGTCTCATCCACCGTGCCGTGATAGCACCAGTCATGAACCAGCACCTTCGGTCGCTTTGTAATGTGTCGTGCGATTCGCAGCACGAAACGATTCGCGTCGGTCGCACTGATCGAAAACTGCCACTTCGGCAGGCCGAACCGGCGGGTCAATTCGTCGCCGACCCATGTCGCGTCTTGACTCGGCAACATCGTCGTCGAGCCGCGTTCGAGTTGCTGCACGATTGCCGCGTTGATTTCTTTGACGGCGTGACCCGTCATCGAGCCTGTATCGCCCAGACAAAAATCCACGAATTCGTTGCCGTCGATGTCGGTGAACCGGGCGCCGCTCGCCTGGTCGATCGAAATCGGAAACGGCCCCGCCCACCGTTTCATCCATGGCATCGGTACGCCACCAATCAGAGACTGTTTGGCCGCCTCATATGCACGCTGTGATTTTGGGTGGCGTCGAACGAAGGCATCCTCCTCAGCCGCCATTGCTCGGGCGACTCGTTGTCGTTCGATCACATATATATTGTGGCAAATTTGCGCCTAAAATCTTGTAGTGCCTCTCGGAGATTTTCGCGACACCCAATTGGGTTTGAAGATCGATTATCCGCGCCTCAAAAGTCGCATCGAGGCGCTCGCCGAGATTTCACCCATCGAGGGCGGAGGAAACTGCCGGCTGGCCCTGACCGATGAAGACAAGCACGGCCGCGACCTCGTCGTTTCATGGATGCGCGAATTGGGTCTCGAGATCTCGATCGACTCGGTCGGCAACATCATCGGCACCTGGAACACGGCTGAACTTTCACCGGTGATGTCGGGTTCGCACATCGACACGGTGCGCACGGGCGGCCGATTCGACGGTTGTTACGGCGTGCTTGCCGCGCTTGAAGTCATTCAGACCTGTCAAGACGCAAGGATCAAACCGCCCCGACCTTTGGCCGTCGGTATCTTCACCGACGAGGAAGGCGCACGTTTCGCGCCCGACATGTTGGGATCACTCGTTTATGTCGGCGGGATGACCGTCGAGACGGCGCTCGACATCGTCTCGATCGACGGCGTCAAGTTCGGCGACGAACTTGCGCGCATCGGCTACGCGGGCCCCGCACCGTGCCCCGGCAAGATTCCGCATGCATTCGTCGAGTTGCACATCGAGCAGGGCCCGATGCTCGAGGCCAACCACACCCGCATCGGTGCGGTGACGAGCGTGCAGGGCATTTCATGGCAGGAGGTGACGATCCACGGCCAGTCGAACCACGCGGGCACGACGCCAATGTCGCTGCGCCATGACCCCGCCTATGTCGCCGCCGAGATCACGGTCTTTGTTCGCAACTTGGCGCTAGAACTCGGGGGCGACCAAGTTTGCACCGTCGGCAAAGTCGATCTGCATCCGAACTTGACGAATGTTGTTCCGGCGCGGGCGACATTGACGCTCGATGTCAGAAACACGGACGAGAACCTGTTGCAACTAGCCGAAAAGCGAATCGCGAGTTTTCTGACGAAGATCGCCGACAGCGAGGGCGTGACTATCTCGACGAGGGTGCTTGCCAGATTCGAACCTGTGATTTTCGATGATCAAGTCGTGGCGTGCGTGGAAAAAATCGCAAAAGAACAAGGGAATACGGTGCGACGCATGCCCTCGGGTGCGGGTCATGACGCCCAAATGCTGGCGCGGATTTGCCCGAGCGGAATGATTTTCGTGCCGAGCGTCAAAGGAATCAGCCACAACCCCGCCGAGTTCACCGCCGATTCAGACCTCGAGGCGGGTGCGAATATTCTTTTGCACACGATGCTTTCTTTGACCACGCTCGAAGCCCAGGTCTGATTCGTGGCACGCAATCTTCGTGTCGCGGCCGCACAACTCGGGCCGATTCAAAAAACTGACGACCGCAAGACGGCGGTCGCGCGCCTGATCGCGATGCTGCGAGAGGCCGCCGCGAAAAAAGCCGAACTGGTCGTGTTTCCCGAACTGGCGCTGACGACATTTTTCCCGCGATGGTTCGTCGAAAATATCTCGGAGGCCGACCATTGGTACGAAACAGAAATGCCCTCACCCATCACGGCACCGTTGTTCGACGAGGCCAAAAAACTCGGGGTCGGGTTTTGTCTCGGCTACGCAGAGTTAACACCATCCAGACAGCGGTTCAACACGCAGATTTTGGTCGACCAAAAAGGCGAAGTCGTCGCCAAGTATCGCAAGGTGCACATACCGGGTCACGAAAAAAATGAACCCGATCGACCTTTCCAACACGCCGAGCGCTATTACTTCACCCCGAGCGACGAGGGATTCGGCGTCTGGAAGGCCTTCGGCGGGCGCATCGGCATGATGATTTGCAACGATCGCCGTTGGCCGGAGAGTTATCGCGTGATGGGACTACAGGGCGTCGAAATGATCCTTTGCGGTTACAACACGCCATTGCATTATGTGCCCGATCCGTCCCAAGATGCTCTGCAGGGGTTTCACAACGCGTTGGTGATGCAAAGTGGCGCCTACCAAAACGGAACTTTCGTCGTCGGTGTGGCCAAAGGCGGCGTCGAAGAGGGCGTCGACAGTCTCGCCGACTCGAGCATCATCGCGCCCTCAGGCGAAATTTTGGCCAAGACTCAAACCAACTCTGACGAGGTGATCACGGCAGATTGCGATCTAGATTGGTGCGCCAACTACAAAAACACCCTGTTTGACTTCGATCGCTATCGCCGACCCGAGGTTTACGGTCGGATTACGGGTCAACGGGGCGTCGTTATCGAATAGATCGGCAGGTCAAGCCGTTTTTTACAATCTGTAAACCTGAAGTTCAATGCGGGTATGGTAAATATATGACCACTGAGATGATCTCAGGCGCCGAAACGAGTCTCGGTGGGCGCGTCAATTTCATAGTCAACGGACAGCCTGTTTCGGTCAGCGCCGACCATCCGCACCTGCTGGCGGCGTTGCGCGAAGAACTGAACATCACCTCGGCCAAGGACGGCTGTTCTCCGAGCGGTCAATGCGGATGTTGCACCGTTCTGATCGACGGCAAAGCGATCGTCAGTTGTCAACAATCGCTCGCAAAGGTTGCCGGCAGCGAGGTCACGACGCTCGAAGGTGTCAGTCAAGCCGAACGAGAAAGTTTCGCCAATGCCTTCGCCGCGTGCGGCGGTTTGCAATGTGGTTTTTGTATTCCCGGCATCGTCGTCAGAGCCAAGGCACAGATCGACAAGAAAGGCGCCGCTCTAAAACGCGAAGATATGGCGCGACATCTCGGCGCGCATCTCTGCCGTTGCACGGGGTACGTGAAAATTCTCGACGCGATCGAAACGGTCGCCAAAGGCGAAAACAAGCCTGTGATAACAACCGGTGGTCTCGGCTCACGAGTGGTAAAAAAAGAGGCCGAGTTGCTGGCACTTGGCGATCGTGACTATATCGACGATCTGCGACCGCCATCGATGTTGCATGCGGCGCTCGTGTTCACGAAGCACGCACGGGCGAAGATTCTCACGATCGACACCTCACAGGCGTTGCTCGAGCCGGGTGTAGAGACGGTACTCACGGCAAAAGATGTGCCCGGCGAATTGATGATGGGCATTATTAACAAAGATTGGCCGGTGCTGATTCCGGTCGGTGGTTTCACCTCTTACGCCGGTGACGTACTGGCCGTCGTCGTCGCCGATTCACGGCAACATGCCCGCGACGCGGTCGAAAAAGTCGCCATTGAATATGAAGTTCTGAAACCATTGACCGACCCGCGTGCGGCGATCGCGAGCAAAGAAATCGCCGTATGGCAGACGAAAGACAATGTCTTGTCGAAGAGCACCTATCAACGCGGCGACGTCGATTCGGCACTCGCCGCGAGCGTTCACCGCGTTCGCGAAACTTTCAACACCCAAAGAATCGAACACGCTTTTCTTGAACCAGAAAGCAGTTTGGCCGTGCCGACGACGGTCGGCGAAAAACGCGGACTTCATGTCTATTCGGGTGGCCAAGGCGTATGGGACGACCGCAACGACATCGCCCGTCTGCTCGGCATCGAAAACGAGCAGGTAACGGTCGAGCTGATCACAAACGGCGGCGCATTCGGCGGAAAAGAAGACATGAGCAACCAGGCCCACGCCGCGCTCGCCGCATGGATTTTGAATCTGCCCGTGAAGTGCACGCTCTCGCGCGAAGAAAGCTTCTTGATGCACGCCAAACGCCACCCGATCGAAATGACCTATGAAGCGGCTTGCGATGCCGACGGTCGACTGACGGCTCTACGCGTCAGGGCGCTCGGCGACTCCGGTGCCTACGCCAGCGTCGGCATGAAAGTGCTCGAGCGCATGGCTGGTCACGCCAGCGGGCCGTACCATGTGCCGAACATCGACGTCGAGGCGATCGCGGCGCGCACCAACAACCCGATCTGCGGGGCCTTCCGCGGCTTTGGCGCGAACCAGGCGCAATTTGCGATGGAAGGCGTGATGGATCGCCTGGCTGAACTGACGGGTCTATCGGGTTGGGAGATTCGCAAGCGCAACGTGATCAAACCCGGCGTCGTCTGGGGACCAGGTCAAATCATGGATGACGGATGCCTCGGCGCCGAGATTTGTCTCGACAAAATCAAACCGCAATACGATGCGGCAATCGCCGCCGGCAAGGCGGTGGGTCTCGGGTTGGGTCTGAAAAACAGCGGTCTTGGCAACGGATTCAAAGAAGTGTCGAAAGCCGTGGTCAGATTTCGCAACGACGGTCGCATCGAGGTCCGCCACGGCTGGACAGAAATGGGGCAAGGCATCAACACGGTGGCCGCCCAGGTCGCGGTGCAAGAACTCGGCGTCGACGCTGCGTTGATCGATGTCATCGTCGACACCACCCGCGAACTTGGTTTCGGTCAAACCACCGGGTCGCGCGGCACGTTGATGGGCGCGGGCGCGGTGCAAAGCGCGTGTCAGGCGGCGATCAAGGCGGGTCGAACACCCGAGGTTGATCATGTCGGCGAATATCGGGTCGATTGGACGAACAAACTCGGCGAACCGGGCGTCGTCAACCCGATCATTCATTCGACATTCAGTTACGCGGCGCAGTTGGTGATCGCCGACCGCCAAACAGAAAAAATCGAGAAGGTCGTCGCGATTCACGACGTCGGCAAAATCGTCAATCCGACTTTGTGCGAGGGTCAAGTAGAAGGCAGCGTGCACATGGGATTGGGGTACGCGTTGACCGAAGACTTCCCCTCCGACCCCGAGACTGGCTTTCCGACCAACATGACGTTGCGCAGTCTCGGCATCTTGCGCGCCAAAGATGTGCCGGCGATCGAGGTTGAATTGGTCGAATCGGCGCAACCCAACGCGCCATACGGCATCAAAGGCGTCGGCGAGATTGGTCTGGTGCCCACGGCCGGCGCGGTTGCGGCTGCCCTCCACGATCTCGACGGTTTGTGGCGCAACAGGCTGCCGATGCGTCGCACCAAAGACGAAGACTGACCATGTCGAGCCAAACTGCCGGGCAGGTTTGCGCGCATCATCATCTCTACTCGACTCTCGCGCGGGGTATGCCGGCACCGAATAGAACATCCGGGTCGTTTCTAGAAATTCTGCAAGATATTTGGTGGCGGCTCGACGCGGCTCTCGATCTAGACATGATCTATTGGTCGGCGAAACTCGGCGCGACCGAGGCGCTGATGAGCGGCACAACCTGCATCATCGATCACCACGAGTCGCCAAACTGCATCGAAGGCTCGTTGTCGACAATCGCCCGCGCTTGTGCCGAGGTCGGCGTGCGAGTGAACGCCTGTTACGGAGTCACGGACCGTTTCAGCAACCAGAATCAGTTGCTTTCAAAAGTTTCGCCGCTGTCGAAAACAACTGACGGTGCGGCGCGCGGTTTGACCGAGTGCGATGACTTTCTTTCATCGGGTGGTCGGGGCATGGTCGGCGTGCACGCGGCTTTCACATGTAGCGACGAGACCCTGCACGGCGCCGCCGAGTTGGCCAAGAAGCACTCTGTCGGCGTGCACATTCATGTCGCCGAAGGCCCGGAAGATTCGCAAGCGGGCGCGAGGCTCGAAAAACTCGCGCAAGACGACTGGTTGTTGGTTCACGGTGTGCACCTTGATCGCGACATCAAGGGCTATCTCGTGCACAATCCGCGCTCGAACATGAACAATGCCGTCGGCTACGCCAAACCGACCAGGCGAAACAACAGGGTTCTCTTGGGCACCGACGGCATCGGCGCCGACATGAACGACGAGGCCCGTCTGGCCTATGCGCGGTTGCGCGAGTTTGATGTCACAGAGAATCCCGCGACGGTTTGGTCTTGGCTCGCCAATAGTTACGATTTTTTCCCCGAGGCCCGACATGACAAAGTCACCTACAACTACGATTTCGCCGACAGTCCCTGGCACAGCGCATTCACCACGAACCTGCAAGTGCTGAGCGTCGAAGTCGACGGAGAAAAAGTTTTGCAAGACGGGCGACCGACTCGGGTCGATCTAGACGAAGTTCGGTCGAAAGCCAACGAACAGGCGGTTCGCCTGCACAAGAGATTGGAGAATTGATGTCGCAGACGAAAAACGGCGCGGCTCGGGTCGCCCTCTATCTGCAGGATGCCCACAAAATTTCTGAAGGCATGGAGTTTTCGCGTTACGCCGAAGCCAAAGGTTTCGAGGCCGTGTGGCAAGCCGAAAGCCGGCTGGTTCGCGAAGCCACCGTGCCGATGGCGGCTTTCGCCTCGGTGACGACAAAACTGAAGGTCGGCTCGGGCGTGGTCGACTGTTGGAGCCGCAATCCCGCGCGATTGGCCGCGACATTTTCGACTCTCGATGACCTGGCGCCAGGTCGGGTCATCCTCGGCATCGGCGCCTGGTGGGATCCATTGGCCGCCAAGGTCGGCATCTCGCGGGCCAAACCGCTTCGCGCGATGCGCGAGATCGTCACCGCGGTGCGCGCCCTGTTGAACAACGAGACAGTCACATTCAAGGGTGAGTTCGTAAATCTCGACGGCGTCGAACTCGACTATGTCTACCAACCGCGTCGACCAAAGAACGTGCCGATATACATCGGCGCGACCGGCATGCAAATGATGGAACTCACCGGCGAAATCGCCGACGGCGTCGTCTTGAACTATCTGGTCTCCCCCGAATACAACCGCCAGGCGATCGAGGCTCTCGCGATCGGCGCGGAGCGGGCCGGTCGCACGATCGAATCGATCGACCGACCGCAATTGGTCGTTTGCAGCGTGCACGAAGATCGCAAGACCGCCCTCGACATGGCCAGGCAGATGGTCACGCAATATCTGGGCCAACAGCCGCACATCATGAAGGCTTCGGGCGTGCCGCAATCTCTGCTCGACAAGGTGGGTTCTGTGCTCACCTGGCCGGCGACACATGAACAGGTGGTCGCCGCGTCGAAGCATGTGCCCGATGAGATTGTGCAGATGTTGACGGCGAGCGGCACACCTGCCGAGGCTCGCCAGAGGGTGACGCACTATCTCAACAACGGCGCGACCTGCCCGATCTTGTATCCGTTGGGTGATGTGAAAGCGATGATCGACGCATTTTCAAACTGGGACGGCAAAGCGTGAGCGTGGTCGTGCCCCGCACGCTGACCGACGCGTTGAGCGCGATGGCGGCGAACCCGTCGGCGCTTTTGCTTCAAGGTGGCACCGACCTGATGGTCGAGATTAATTTCAACCACCGCAAACCCGTGGATGTCATCGCCCTGCGCCGAGTTGCAGAATTGCGCGCGGTCAAAATCGACGGCAAGACAATTTCAATCGGTGCCGGACTTCCGTATCAAGAAATGGAAACCGGACAGATAGCCCAACTCGTCCCCGCGCTCGGGCAAGCGGCCCGCACGGTTGGGTCGCCGCAGATTCGCGCCGCAGGTTCGTTGGGTGGCAACCTCGGCACCTGCTCGCCCGCGGGCGACGGGCTTCCGGTGCTCAGCGCGCTGGACGCCATGATCAACCTTCGTTCGGCGAGCGCGTCGCGCGCGGTATCAATCCATGAATTCATGGTCGGGGTCAAACGCAACGCCAAAATGCCCGACGAAATCATCGTCTCGGCGACGATGCCGATCGTGCGTGGTTGGCAGGGCTACGCAAAAGTCGGCGTGCGAAACGCGATGGTGATTTCTGTGGCTTCGTGTTGTCTGGTCGTCGATCGCGCGGCGGGCACCGTCGCGGTGGCGTTGGGCGCGGTCGGCCCGACGGTGATTCGCTGTCGACAAGCCGAACAGTGGCTGGCAACAAAAGTCGACCTGAAGCAGACCGCCACGATCGACGCGAAACTCGCCGCAGAGTTCGGGCAACGAGTCGCGACCGAGGCGCGACCGATCGACGATCACCGCAGCACCGCCGATTATCGTCGCCACGCCGTCGCGAAACTTTCGGGTCGATTGTTGCAGAGATCGGGTGCTCAATGAGCGTGGGCAACGAGATTTACAGTTTGACCGTCAATGGTGAGCATCATCAGGTCAAAGACGCATGGATCGGCGAGAGCCTTCTCTATGTTTTGCGCGAACGACTCGGGCTTCCCGGCGCGAAAGGCGCATGCGAGCAGGGCGAATGCGGAAGCTGCACGGTGATCATCGACGGCGAAGCGGTTTGTTCGTGTCTGGTCATGGCGGCGACGGCGATCGATTCTGAGATCACCACCGTTGAAAGTTTGGCGAAAAAGAATGGCTTGACCGAGGTTCAAGATGCATTCATCACCGAGGGCGGCGTGCAATGCGGTTTTTGCACGCCAGGTCTGGTTGTGGCGATCGAACATCTGCTCAACAAAAATCCCGATCCGTCCGAACTCGAAATCAAAGAGGCGATCTCCGGCAACATCTGTCGATGCACGGGCTACGGACGCATCTTCGAAGCGGTCACGACCGCGGTCGCCACGCGCAAGGCGGCACGAAATTGAGCCAAGCCACGCAGACCAGCACCCGTCGAGACGTTCTCGGCACCTCGGCGCTAAGACCCGACGGCGTGGCGAAAGTTACGGGTCAGTTCGAGTTTTCATCTGATCTTCACGCCGAGCACATGCTCTGGGGTGCGACGCTTCGCAGCCCCCACCCCTATGCACGAATCGTCAACATAGATTTGTCGGCCGCCTACAAAATTTCTGGAGTCGAGGCGATAATCACCGCCGAAGATGTGCCCGGAAAAAAGACTTACGGCCTGATCTCGAGTGACCAACCGGTTTTTGCCGATCAAGTCGTTCGTTACATGGGCGAGCCAATTGCCGCGGTCGCCGCCGACCACCCTGAAACCTGCCGTCGTGCGCTGGCGGCGATCAAGGTCGACTACGAGATTCTGCAACCAGTCACCGATGCCGAAGTCGCGCTCTTGCCAAACACGATGCCGATGCACCCGGACGGAAACCTGATTCGCCACCAACGAATCATCGCTGGCGACCAAAATTTGCAAGGCGAAGTGATCGTCGAAGGCGTCTATGAAATCGGCATGCAAGACCAGGCGTTTCTCGGTCTCGAGGCCGCATTGGCGTTGCCCGACCCGGGCGGGGCGGGAGTCGAAATGTGGGTGGCCACCCAGTGGCTGCACGAAGATCGCAAACAGATCGCCGCATGTCTTGGCTTGCCCGAAACAAAGGTGCGACTGACTCTCGGCGGTGTGGGTGGTGCGTTCGGTGCCCGCGAAGACATAAGTCTGCAGGTTCATTGTGCGTTGCTCGCCCTGCGCACCTCGCGACCGATCAAAATGCAATACGGTCGCGAAGAATCGTTCTTCGGCCATGTGCACCGTCACCCGGCGAAGATTTACATCCGTCACCATGCAACGCGCACGGGCGTGCTTCAACGCATCGAAGCCAAGATGTATTTCGACGGCGGGGCGTACGCATCCACTAGTTCGGCCGTGCTGATAAACGGCGTGACCCACATTCAAGGGCCCTACAAGTGCGCGAACGCAACCGTCGACGGTTACGCAGTGCGCACCAATAATCCGCCATGTGGCGCGATGCGTGGCTTTGGCGTGGTGCAGGCCTGCTACGCGCACGAAAGTCAAATGGACAAACTCGCCGCGGCTTGCAACCTCTCGCCCGTCGAGATTCGCCTGATCAACGCGATGCAGACCGGCGACAAGCTGATCACTGGGCAGGTTGTCGAGAGCGTCGCTCCGGTCGCACGTTGTATTCGCGAAACCGACGCCATCGCCATGCCCGCACCTCTCGCGAAAAACGCCGACCCCCTCGAATTGGTCGGTGGAACCGGGCTCACCTCGTTGCCCGAGAACATCGTTCGCGGGGTCGGCTGGGGCGTGTCGATCAAGAATTTGATGTACAGCGAGTCTTTCGACGATTTCGCGGTCGCCCGATGCCGCCTCAGCGACGGCGTCGCGACGCTGAAATATGCGACCGTCGAGGTTGGTCAGGGTTTCGTCGTGCTCGCCCCACAGATCGCCAGAACGATTCTCGGCGTAGATGAAGTCGTTCTCGACACGGTCGACACCGGCATCGGCTCGGCTGGCAGCACTTCGGCCTCGAGACAGACCTGGATGAGTGGCGGCGCAGTTGACGGCGCCTGCAGACTCGTTCGGCAAAAACTTTTCGAACATGTCGGTGCGAAGTTCGACATCGACCCGATGCGTTTGGTCGTCGAAGACACCGACATCGTCGACATGATCGGCGATTTTCGGATCAGCGTCGTTGAGGCATCAACGGGCGTGGTCATCGACGAGACTTTCGAGCATCATCATCGACCAACCGAAGAACTAGATGCCGACGGTCAGGGCAACTGCCACGTCGCATTCGCCTTCGTTGCACATCGCGCAGTGGTCGATGTAGATGTCGAACTTGGTCTGGTCAAAGTCATTCAGATCGCCACCGCCCAAGATGTGGGCCGAGTGCTCAACCCTGTCGCCGCGCTTGGTCAAATCGAAGGGGGCATCGCCCAAGGTTTGGGCTTGGCGATAATGGAAGAAATCGTTCTCGACAATGGCAAGATGCGCAACCCGAGTTTCACCGACTATTTGTTGCCCACCGCGCTCGATGCCCCGAAGGTTGTCGCGGTGATGATCGAAGAACCCGAGCCGCAGGCGCCACTCGGGGCAAAGGGCATCGGCGAACCCCCATGCATCTCCGTCACGCCCGCCATCGCCGCCGCGATTCGAAACGCCACGGGCAAAGAATTGCCGCGCGTGCCGATTCGGCCGCAAGACATCTGCCTGTAGTCGGCGCTACCCCGCCGCGACAGTTAGCAAGACACCACCGAGCGAACCCGGTCGCACCTTCACCGATTCGTTCGTCGAAACGTCAAGTTCTGGGCCGACGAACTCTGGCTCGACACCGGCATCTCTGGCCAGGCGCGACACCGAGCGACGCTGCGACGGGTCGACCAGGCTGATTACGACACCCTTCGAACCGGCTCGACCAGTGCGGCCAGAGCGATGGATGTAATCTTTGTGGTCTGCCGGCGGGTCGAAATGCACCACGCAAGGCACGTCGTCGATGTGAATTCCGCGGGCGGCGACGTCGGTCGCCACCAAAACATTCGACCGCCCACGACGAAACTCTTCGAGCGATTTTTCGCGTTGAGCCTGGCTCTTGTTGCCGTGGATTATCGACGACCTCACCCCTGCTGCACCGAGTTGTTTCGCCAAACGATCGCAACCGTGCTTGGTTCGACAAAAAAGAATGATCCGTTCGAAGTGATTCGCCATTTGGGCCACGATTTCGACGCGGTCGTTGCGATTCACCAACCAGAATTTGTGGTCGATGTCCGGTTCGGCCTCTTCAGATTTGGTTTCATGTCGACGCGGGTCGTGCTGAAACTCTTTCACGACCTGCGAGATGTCACCGTCGAGTGTCGCCGAGAACAACAACACCTGCCGCTGTTTCGGCAGGTCGCGAAGAATTCGTCGCACCGCCGGAAGAAAACCCATGTCCGACATGCGGTCTGCCTCGTCGAGCACCGCGATCGTCACGCTGCCTAACGACAAATCGCCCCGCTCGATCAGGTCTTCGAGTCGACCAGGGGTCGCCACGACGATGCTCGCCCCGCGAACGGCGCGCACCTGAGGCCCGTAACCGGCACCTCCATAAACCATGGCGACTCGCAAATCGGTGCCATCGCACAGCAACGAGATTTCTTTCGCCACCTGAATCGCCAGTTCGCGAGTCGGCACGAGCACTAGGCCGCCCGGATGTCCGGGTTTCGACTTGCGCAGACGCACCGCCAACACCAAACCAAAGGCGATCGTCTTGCCCGAACCCGTCGGGGCCTTGCCACATACATCTAATCCGGCGAGTCCGTCGGGCAATGTCGCAGCCTGAATCTCAAACGGCGACGAGATGCCGCGCTCGTCGAGCTTTTTCGCGAACCGCGGCGGCACGCCCAAATCAGAAAATGTCGACATCGCTTAGTTGCCCAGAACTTTCTTCAAATATTCGTTGCCGAATACCCGGGCGGGATCGACGCTTGCACGAACCGAGCGGAACTGCTCGAATTGCGGATACTTGGATCTCAGGCTATCGGCGGTCTGGAAGTGAATCTTGCCCCAGTGTGGTCGACCCTGGTAAGAGTCCATGATCTCTTCGACGGCTTTGAAGTATGGCAGGTAGTCCATGCCTTTGAATACATGCACGGCGATGTAGGCCGAGTCGCGACGGCTGGCGGTGCTCAGCGGAATCTCGTCGGGCGCGGTGAACCGCACCTCGACCGGAAAATTCAAGAGAAACCCGTGCTCGTCGACGGCGCGACGAACCCGATTCAACGCCTCGGCGCACACCTCACGCGGAATTGCATATTCCATTTCATAGAACTTCACTATCCGTTTGCTGGCAAAAACCTTGTAACTGATGTTCGAATATTCGTTGCGACCAGATGACGGCAACGCCTTCGCCAATTTCGGAATCAAATTCGGCATCATCCGGCCCATTCGACAAACGGCACCGAATGCATAGTTCTCGAGAAATGTTTTTGAGTACCAATGCGACAGCGCGTTCATCGGTGCGGCGGGCTCGCTGGTTCGACGATTTCTCTTCGTCAGGGCCCACCCCGTGTGCGGCACCCAAAAAAATTCGAAATGATCGTTGCCGTCGACGTGCGAGTCGAGATCTTCGAGCAGCGCATCCACGCGCATCGGCTCTTCGATCACCGCAAGATTGAAAGCAGGCACGACCTTGAGCGTGATCGTGCTGAGCAATCCGATGGCCCCAAGCCCGACTCGCGCGCAGTTGAAAATATCGGCGTTTTCGGTGGCTGAGCAGGCGACGACGGTCGAGTCGGCGAGCACGACCCGCAGTGCCGCAACTTGCCCCGCGATACCCGTGAACTTCGCCCCGGTTCCATGGGTCGACGTAGAAATCGCTCCGGCGATCGTCTGATAAGCGATGTCGCCCAGATTCTGCATCGCCAAACCATGTTCGTGCAGAACTTCGTTCAAG
>VGAB01000030.1 GCA_016870935.1 Actinomycetota bacterium
ATGCCGCCGTCGATGATCAACGACTGACCGGTCATCCACGACGATTCGTCTGACGCGAGGAACAAAGCACCGTTGGCGATCTCTTGCGGATCACCGAAGCGACCCATCGGAATATGCACGAGACGACGGTTGCGCTTCGCGTCGTCAGAAAGAAACGCGGCTAGTAGCGGCGTCATCACCGGGCCCGGACAAAGGGCGTTGGCACGAATTCCGCGTCGTGCATAGATCACTGCGATCTCGCGCGTCATCGCCAGCACCGCGCCTTTCGACGCCGTATAGGCGACTTGCGGTGTCGCGGCGCCCATGTGGGCGACGAAAGACGCGACATTGATGATCGAACCTTTGCCTTGTTCGAGCATCACGGGGATCGCATGCTTGCAACCGAGCAGAACCCCGCGGACATTGATGTCCATCGTCTTTTCATAGACATCGATCGGCGTGCTCACGGGGTCGTCGTCGGCGCCGAGCATGACGCCGGCGTTGTTGTAGAGCACGTCGAGCGAACCGAATCGACTGCGTGCCACGCCGATCACCTCGGCCCACGACGCCTCGCTGGTCACGTCGGCTTTGACATATGCGGCCTCGCCACCTGCGCGCTTGATCTCTTCGACCACGTTCGCGCCATCGCCGACATCGCTGATCACGACTCGCGAGCCCTGGGCGGCGAACGTAAGCGCGGCCACGCGACCGAGTCCGCTTGCGGCGCCGGTGATTAGTGTCGTCTTTCCGCTGAGTCGATTCATCGGGTCAGGTTCTTTCGAAATAGCGAGTGAGTTCCCAGTCGGTGACGGTGGCGTTGAAAGCCGTCCACTCGGCGCGCGCCATGTTGGCGATGTGATGGTGAACTTCGGGGCCGAAACACTCTTTGGCCGCGACGCTCGACTCCCAGCACGAAAGCGCCTCGGCCAGCGTGCTCGGAATTCGCGGCACATCGGTGGCGTCGTAGCCGTTGCCGGCGTAGGCGTCTTCGAGTTTGAGTTCGTGACGGATGCCGTACAAACCGCCGGCAATCGTGCCGGCGAACGCCAGATAACTGTTGGCGTCGGCTCCGGGAATTCGCGACTCGACGCGCGCGCCCGCGCCGTGACCGACGACGCGAAAACCCAGCGTGCGGTTGTCGTTTCCCCAGGCGACCGCTGTCGGCGCCCACGAGCCGGGCTGAAAACGACGGTATGAATTGATAGTTGGCGCCCACAGCAGGCTGAAGTCGCGCGCGGTCGCGATCAAACCCGCCAGGTATTGGCGAAACAACTTCGGCATTTCGTGCCCGGCGAACGCCGGCGCACCGTCGTTCAAATTCCAGAGGCTCGAGTGCACATGGCACGAGGAACCTGTCTCGTTGAAATTCCATTTGGCCATGAACGACACCGAGCGACCGTGAGCGGCCGCGATTTCTTTGGCCGCCGATTTGTAGATCGTGTTGCGGTCGGCCATCTCGAGCGCGTTGGCGTAG
Organism: Actinomycetota bacterium; assembly: GCA_016870935.1. Taxonomy (GTDB): domain Bacteria; phylum Actinomycetota; class Acidimicrobiia; order Acidimicrobiales; family Ilumatobacteraceae; genus BACL27. The sequence goes on from VGAB01000030.1 coordinate 1,454, forward strand.
AGCAGATTGACCTCGTGTTGACCGCGACCGGCCTCGCCCTTGGAGCACTCGACCGGAATACCCGCCGCGTCGAGACCGCGACGAATTTCTCCGATCACATATTCGTCGAAGGTCGTCTGAACGATCTGGTAGTCCTGCATCCAGGGGGCGTGAGGTTCGAGGTTGCGGTAGCCCTTGGCGTGCGCCTCGCGGTATGAGTCGTGAAAAAGATAGAACTCGATCTCGCTGCCAATTTTCGACGCGAAACCGAGTTTGGCGGCCGCGCCGACTTGATCGCGCAACATCTGGCGGGGCGAGACGCCGATCGGCGCTTTGGATGTCGGATCGACCAGATCGCAAATCACGAGCGCGGTCTTGTTTTGCCACGGCAACACGCGCACCGTCGACCAGTCGGGGATCGCCGCCATGTCGCCATAGCCGAGGGTGTAAGAGGCGAAGCGATAACCGGGCACCGGGTTGTCGTCCATGTCGGTGGCGATGAGGTAGTTGCAGTTTTCGGTGCCATGTTCGGCGACATGGTCGAGGAAAAACCAGCCGGTGACTCGTTTGCCCGCGAGGCGACCCTGCAGGTCGGGGAACGCGACGATCACGGTGTCGATTTCGCCGCTTCGAATCTGACTTTCTAGTTTTTCGCGCGAGGTCGTGCGTTCGGCGGACACAGCCTCATCGTACAAGCCGACGTAATCTTGTCCCCCATGACGGTGCAACAGATCGTGAGCCCCATTGACGGCTCGGTTCTCGCCGAACGAACGCTCGTCGATGCATCGCGTGTCGAGGCCGTGTTGGCAAACGCGCATGCCGCTCGGCGCGAATGGGCGGCCACGCCGATTGCTCGCAGGGCAGAGATGATCGAGGCGATGGTGCGCCATCTTGAAACAGAGGTCGGCGAAATCGCGGTCGAATTGACGCGTCAGATGGGTCGCCCCGTCGCCTACACCCCCAACGAGATCAAACGCGGATTTCAGGAACGCGCGCGACACATGTCGTCGATCGCGGCGACGCAACTCGCGCAGATCGAGGTGCCGCGCACCGAGGGATTCACGAAGTTCATTCGCCGCGAACCAGTCGGCACCGTGCTCGTCGTCGCACCGTGGAATTATCCGTATCTAACGGCGGTGAATTCGATCGTGCCCGCGCTGCTCGCGGGCAACACCGTCGTGCTGAAGCACGCCGCCCAGACGATGCTCGTCGCCGAGCGGTTGCAGCGCGCATTCGACGCGGCCAACTTTGCGCCGGGGGTTTTTCAGCATGTGCACGCCGGCCACGACACGATCGCCGCGATGATCGCCGATCGTCGAATCGACGGCGTGGTGTTCACCGGTTCGGTGCCCGGTGGCGCGGCGATCGAGCGCGCGGCCGCGGGGCGATTCATCGGCGTCGGCACCGAACTCGGGGGCAAAGACCCGTCGTATGTGCGCGCCGACGCCGATTTGGTTTATGCGATCGGAGAGAACGTCGACGGCGCATTCTTCAACAGCGGACAAAGTTGTTGCGCGATCGAACGAATCTACGTGCACCGCGCCGTGTATCGAGATTTCGTCGACGGGTTCGTCGCCGCGACGCGGAAGTACGTGCTCGGCAACCCGTTGGATGCCGCGACGACGATCGGCCCGATGGTCAACATTGCCGCCGCCGAGTCGGTGCGATCACAGATCTCAGCGGCGTTGGCCGCGGGGGCCAGTGCGTTGGTCGGCGAAGCCGACTTCGCGGCCTCACAAATCGGCACGCCATATCTCGGCCCGACCGTGCTCGTGGATGTGACCCATGCGATGACGGTGATGTCCGAGGAATCTTTTGGCCCAGTGATCGGGATCATGCCGGTCGACGGCGACGACGAGGCGATCGCGCGCATGAACGACTCGCGCTACGGCCTCACCGCCTCGATCTGGACTCGCGACGCCGATGCCGCGGTGCGCATCGGTGAGCGAATAGAAACGGGCACGGTGTACATGAACCGATGCGATTATGTTGATCCCGTGCTCGTGTGGACAGGCGTAAAAGAGACGGGACACGGGATCGCCTTGTCGTCGCTCGGGTTCGACCCGTATCTGCGGATCAAGTCATACCATTTGAAACATTTATGACCACCGAGCTCCCAAATTCTGCCCGAGCCGTGGTGATTGGCGGCGGCATCGTGGGTTGCTCGACGGCCTACCACTTGGCCAAGTTGGGATGGACCGACACCGTGGTGATCGAGCGCCACAAACTCACATCGGGTTCGACATTTCATGCCGCCGGTCTCGTGGGTCAGTTGCGCACGAGCGCCAACATCACGCAGTTGTTGGGCTATTCGGTGGAACTTTACAAGCGTCTCGAAGCAGAAACAGGCCAGGCGACAGGTTGGAAAATGCACGGCGGGTTGCGGCTTGCGTGCAACCAAGAGCGATGGAGCGAAGTGCGCCGCCAAGCCACGACGGCGACATCGTTTGGTTTGCAGATGCACCTGCTCTCGCCGCGCGAGGCGCAAGAAATGTGGCCGTTGATGGAGGTGCACGACGTGGTCGGGGCGGCGTTTCTGCCGACCGACGGACAAGCAAGCCCGTCTGATGTGACGATGGCGCTCGCCAAAGGCGCGCGCATGGCAGGGGTCAAGATTTGCGAGGACACGAATGTGACCTCGATCGAGGTTCGCGACGGCAAGGTCGTCGCGGTGGTCACCGATCGCGGTCGCATCGAGTGCGACGCCGTCGCGGTGTGCGCCGGGCAATGGACTCGCGAACTCGGGGCGTCGGTCGGCGTCAGCGTGCCGCTCGTTTCGGTCGAGCACCAATATTTGATAACGACGCCGATCGAGGGCGTGACGCGCGATCTGCCGACGCTGCGCGACCCCGACCGATTGACGTATTACAAGGAAGAAGTCGGCGGCCTGGTGATGGGTGGCTACGAGCCCGATCCGATTCCGTGGGCGATCGACGGCATTCCGCGCGAGTTCAATTTCAAGTTGCTCGACTCCAACTCAGACCACTTCGCACCGATCATGGATCTGGCCATCGGTCGCGTGCCCGCGCTGGCGACGGCGGGCGTCAACCAGTTGATAAACGGTCCGGAGAGTTTCACGCCCGACGGCAACTTCATTCTTGGCGAGGCGCCCGAGGTGCGCGGATTTTTCGTCGGCGCCGGGTTCAATGCGTTCGGCATCGCGGCCGGCGGGGGCGCCGGCATGGCGCTGGCCGAGTGGGTGCACAAGGGGGTGCCGCCCTACGACCTTTGGGTCGTCGACATTCGACGATTTGGTCAACCGCATCGCGATGTCGACTGGGTTCGCACGCGCACGCTCGAGGCCTACGCCAAGCACTACACGATGGCGTGGCCGCACGAGGAGCATTCGAGCGGCAGACCCAATCGCGTGTCGCCGCTCTACGAAACTCTCGTCACGCGCGGCGCGGTGTTCGGCGAGAAGATGGGTTGGGAGCGGCCCAACTGGTTCGCCGGCGCTGGCGACGAGCGCCGCGATCGCTACAGTTTCGGTCGACAAAATTGGTTCGACGCTGTTGGTCGCGAGCATGTCGCGGCGCGCGAGGCGGCTGTGCTGATCGACCAGACTTCGTTCGCGAAGTTCAAGTTGTCGGGCCGCGGTGTCGTCGAGGCGCTCGGTTGGATATGTGCCAACCGAGTCGACAAACCCGTCGGTGCGTTGACCTACACGCAGATGCTGGATGATCGCGGCGGAATTCAGTGCGACCTGACCGTGTGTCGAACCGGTGATAACGAGTTCTACATCGTCACGGGCACGGGTTTTGTGACCCACGATCGTGATTGGATAACCCAGGCGATCAAGCGCTGGCCCGAGGTGCGGCTCGACGAAGTCACCAACGACCGCTCGGTTTTGTCGTTGATGGGCCCGCGGGCGCGCGACATTCTCTCGGCGACGACCGATGACGACGTTTCGCACGCCGGGTTTCCTTTCGCGACCGGGCGCACGATTCGCGTCGCGGGACGCGAAGTGTTGGCTCTGCGCGTCACATATATAGGAGAACTCGGATGGGAACTTCATCTCGCCCGAGCCGACGCGATGGCGGTTTACGACGCGTTGAACAACGCGGGTCGCCGTCACGGTCTGGTCGACGCCGGTTATCGGGCGATCGAGAGTCTGCGTCTTGAAAAGGGTTATCGGGCGTGGGGGTCTGACATCGGGCCCGATCACACGCCGATCGAGGCCGGTCTGGGTTGGGCCGTGAAGCGCACATCTGCGGGCGTCGATTTTCGCGGCAGCGAGGCGATCGAGCGCCAGCGTCGCGAAGGCGTGCGCAAGATGCTCGCCGGTTTCACCGTCGATGCGTCGCATGTGTTGCTCGGGCGCGAAACCATTTATCGCGACGGCGTGCGAGTCGGTTGGCTGACATCGGGTGGTTACGGCTACACGATTCGCCGTTCGATCGGTTATGGCTATGTGCGGCGCGCCGAGGGCGTCACGGCCGATTTCGTGACGTCGGGCAAGTATGAACTCGAAGTGGCGACACAACGTGTGCCCGCGGAAGTTTCGCTCGCGCCGTTTTACGATCCCGAGATGTCGAAGGTGAAGTCTTGACCGAGTCGTCGTTGCCGACGCAAGCGCGGATCGTGATCATCGGCGGCGGCATTCTCGGTTGCAGCATCGCGTATCACCTCACCAAAATGGGCGAGACCGACGTCGTGCTTCTCGAGCAGCATTCGCTGACCGACGGCGCAACTTGGCATGCCGCGGGCCTCGTGGGGCAGCTGCGTTCGTCGCGCAACGTCACGAGAATGCTCGAACAGTCGGTCGAAATGTATCGCGGGCTCGAGGCCGAAACGGGACAAGCCGTCGACTGGCACGAGGTCGGCAGTCTGCGACTGGCCTGCTCGCCGGAGCGCGAGATGGAGTTGAAGCGCTTGGCGACGATGGCCAAGAGTTTCGGGTTGCCGATGGATGTAATCTCGCCGGCGCGTGCGCTCGAATTGTTTCCGTTGATGTCGATCGAAGGCGTGCGCGCCGCAGCATTTTTGCCGACCGATGGTTACATCGATCCGGCTTCGGTGACCCAGGCGATCGCCAAGGGCGCGCGCATGCGGGGCGCGAAAATTTGCGAGCAGCGCAAGGTCGCCGCGATCGATGTCGAAGCCCGACGCGTAACCGGTGTGCGACTGGCCGATGGTTCACGAATCGCCTGCGAAATGGTCGTCAACGCCGCGGGCATGTGGGGCATGGATGTCGGTCGCATGGCGGGTGCGCGCGTGCCGGCGGTCGCCGTCGAACATCAATACATGCTCAGTGGCCCGATCGAAGGTTGGACACCGGTCGAACTCGGCAAGCTTCCGACGATGCGCGATCCCGATCATTTGGTCTATTACAAACCTGACGGGCCCGGGTTGCTCGTCGGCGGATACGAACCCGACACGATCGCCTTCGGCACCGAGGGTATTCCCGAGCCTTTCCGACGCAAGTTGTTCGACGCGAACTACGACCGATTCGCCCAGCTCGCAGACCTGGCGACGATGCGCACGCCTGTGATTTCAAAAGCGGGAATCCGATCATTGATCAACGGCCCGATCCCGTATTCGGCCGACGCCGACTTCGTCATGGGTCGAACACCCGAACTCGACAACTTTTATGTCGCCACCGGTTTTCTCTACGGCATCGCCGCAGGTGGAGGCGCGGGCAAGATGATGGCCGAGTGGATGCTCGAGGGACGTCCGTCGCTGGATCTGTGGCCACTCGACGTGCGGCGTTTTTCGTTTCATCACACGACCAAGGCTTTTTTGGGCGAGCGAATGGTCGAACTTTATGCGCACCACTACAAACTCGCCGCCCCGGGCACCGAACACGTCTCGGCGCGGGGCATTCGTCGCTCGCCGCTGCACGATCGACTCGCGTCTCGCGGCGCGGTTTTCGGCACGCGGGGTGGTTGGGAGCGACCCAACTGGTTTGCCGAGCCGGGGTCGGGGGCGGTCGACGCGCCGTCGTTTGGCAAACCCAACTGGTGGGATGCGGTCGGCGCCGCGCATAACAAGATTCGTTCGGCGGTCGCACTGATCGACCAAACATCTTTCGCCAAGTTCGAGATCTCCGGCCCAGGTGCGCTCGCCGCGGTGCAGTGGCTCTGCGTCACCGATATGGACAAACCGATCGGAAGCGTCGCCTACACCCAACTGTGCAACGAACGCGGTGGCATCGAGTGCGACCTGACGATGGCGCGCACGGGTCGCGACTCTTGGTATGTCGTCACCGGTTCGGCGTTCGGCGCGCACGACATGGGGTGGATCAGGGCGCAATCACCCGATGACGGGTCGGTGGTGTTGCGCGATCTCACCTCGGCCTACGCGGTGATCAATGTGGTCGGGCCGCGCTCGCGCGAGTTGCTCGGGCGAGTCTGCGAAGAGCACATCGACGACGCGGCGTTTCCTTATGCGACAGCGCGGCGTCTGACCTTGCGCTCGGCCCCCGTGCTCGCCTTGCGCGTGGGGTATGTCGGTGAACTGGGTTGGGAACTGCACATTCCCACCGAATATGCGGCGCATGTTTACGACGCGTTGGTCGATGCCGGCACCGACCTCGGCGTTATCGACGCGGGTTATCGCACGATCGACACGATGCGCATGGAAAAAAGTTATGTCTACTGGTCGGCCGATGTCACGCCAGACACGAACCCTTTCGAGGCGGGTCTCGGTGGCCGGGTGCGATTCGACAAGGGCGACTTCTGCGGTCGTGAAGCGTTGAACGCGATTCGATCATCGGTGACGCGCAAACTCTGCACGTTTTCTCTCGGTGCAATTGCCTACCCCGTGGGTGGCGAGGCGATCATCGCCGACGGTCGCGTCGTCGGTTTCACCACGAGCGCCAACTTCGGCCACACGGTCGGCGCGCCGATCGCCCTTGGCTACGTGCCGATCGAGCATGCGACGCGCACCGACTTCGAGATCGAGGTCTACGGCGAGCCGATTTCCGCGACGCGACACGACGGCTCGCTTTACGATCCACGACATTTGCGCCTGAGGGGGTAATCATGCCGCAGTCAGACATTCTTAATTTGTTGACAACTTCGATAGCGCGCGTTGCCGAGTTGCGCGGCGCCGACCCCGAGGCGGCGACGCGTCTTGCGGGCCTGACCAACCTCAATTTTCGCATCACGGTTGCCAGCGGCACGTATGTTTTGCGAATTCCGGGGGCGGGCACGAGCGAGTACATCAATCGTCGCGCCGAAGAAGTTGCCGCGAGATCGACGGCCGCCGCCGGGGTGAACGCAGAAGTCGTGTTTTTCGATGCGAGCGACGGGTTGATGGTCACTCGATTCGTCGAGGGTGCGATGACGATGTCACCCGCGACATTTCGTGATCTCGGCGCGGTGGCCCGTGCCGGCGAGGTGTTGCGGCGACTTCACCGTGAAGCCGCGCCGTTCGCGATCGATTTCAAACTATTTCCCGTCATCGACGACTACAAGGCGATTCTCGACCGCCGCAATGCGCCGATGCCGCACGGATGGGACGACGCGCGCGAGGAGATCGACGCGACGCGTGCGGCGCTTGAGCGGTTGCGAGTGCCGTTGGTGCCGTCGCATTGTGATCCGCTGTGCGAAAATTTTCTCGATACCGGCACCCGCATGTATCTGATCGACTTTGAATACGGTGGCAACAACGACCCGATGTGGGATCTTGGCGATCTCTCGGTCGAGGGCGGTTTCGACGCCGCCCAAGATCGGGCCCTGCTCAGGTCATACTTCGGCGCCGACCCCACGCCTGAGGCGGTCGGTCGAGTGGTCGCATACAAGGCGATGTGCGACGTGTTGTGGTCGTTATGGGGCATGGTGCAGCATGTAAACGAGAACCCCGTCGAAGACTTTTTGGCGTACGCCAACAACAGGTTCGCCCGATGCCATGCCCTGATGGGCGGGGCGAACTACCACGACCACCTCGCGGCGATTGGGGCTTGACCGTCGCGCGCCACATGTGTCAGGCTTGGTCAGTTTTCAAATAGGGGGTATGGACATGGGGACAAAACAATCGGTGTTTCGTGGTCGTTTTGGGCGCTCAGCCCGAGCGGGTGCGATCGCGATGGTGCTGGCAATTGTTGTCGGCGCGTGTGGCGGCGGCGATTCGGGCGGTGGTGCAGTCGAGTCAGAAGATCCGATCAAGATCACGCTTCACGACTGGACCGGTCAGTTGCTTTCGAGCAACCTCATGGCCGCGGTGCTTGAAGAGGCCGGTTACAACGTCGAACTGGTGCAGGCCGACTATCTCGCTCAGTTCGCCGGTCTTGAGACGGGCGACCTGACATTGGCGATGGAGATTTGGGCGACCACTGGTCAAGAGGCGCTTGAAGCTTCGTTGGCGACCGGCAAGACACTCAACTACGGCGAGACCGGCATGGTCGCTCGCGAAGAGTGGTGGTATCCGGAATATATGAAAGAGCGCTGCCCTGGCCTGCCTGATTGGGAGGCCTTGAAGAAATGCTCCGCCGAATTTGCCACAGCAGAGACCGCTCCGAAGGGCAGGTATCTGGGTGGTCCCGTCACATGGGGTGGCTTCGATGAAGAGCGAGTCGACGCGCTTGGTCTCGACTTCGATGTTGTTCACGCCGGCACCGACGCCGCACTCTTTGCAGAACTAGAGGCCGCGTACGAGCGCAAGGATCCGATCATGTTGTGGATCTATCAGCCGCATTGGGCGCCCGTGAAGTACAAGGGCGAGTTTGTCGAGTTCCCTCCGTACTCCACCGAGTGTTACAACGATCCGGCCTCGGGCTTGACGGCCAAGGCTTACGATTGCGGAAAACCGGTCGGTCCGATTTGGAAAGCCGGTTGGGCGGGTATCGGTGAAAAGTGGCCTCGCGCCAAGACGATCATCGAGTCGTTCACTTTGAACAACGACGAGATGGGCGCGATGGTCGCCAAGGTCGACCTTGATGGTGAGACTCTTGAAGCGGTCGTCGATCAGTGGATGACCGAAAACGAGTCGCGCTGGAAGGCGTGGATCGGCGCCTGATCGGCAGCACGCCGAAACTCGTCTGCGAGGGGGCCTGGAAGCTTTTCGGGCCCGGAGCGGAGGAGTTTCTCAACGCGCGCGGTGGCACCGCGACACTTGATGAGATAGGCACCGCGGGGCTGGTCTCTGCGGTTCGCAATGTCGATCTCGCCGTGCAAGCGGGCGAGAGTTTCGTCGTCATGGGTCTTTCGGGCTGCGGCAAGTCGACTCTTTTGCGCTGTCTTTCGCGCATCACCGAACTCACCGCTGGTCGAATAACTCTCGACGGCCGCGACCTCGGGTCGTTGTCGCGCGACGAACTCGTCGATCTGCGACGCCACAAGATGGGCATGGTGTTTCAACATTTTGCGCTGCTTCCACACCTCACGGTGCTCGAGAATGTGGCGTTTCCATTGCGCATCCAGGGCCGAACCGCGGCCGAGCGCGAGGCACGGGCCCGCGAATTGATCGAAGTTGTCGGTTTGGGTGGGCGCGAGCAGCACTTCCCGCGACAACTTTCGGGCGGGCAGCAGCAACGAGTCGGTATCGCGCGATCTTTGGCTGTCAATCCCGAGGTGTGGTTTCTGGACGAGCCGTTTTCTGCGCTCGACCCGTTGATTCGCAGCGAAATGCAAGAAGAGTTTCTGCGTCTGCGCAACATGTTTTCGACCACGATCGTCTTCATCACCCACGATCTTGACGAAGCGGTGAGGCTCGCCACGCGCATCGCGATCATGCGCGACGGAGAGATCATCCAGACCGACACACCCGAGCAGTTGATTTTGCGTCCGGCCAATTCTTACGTCGAAGAGTTCACCCGCAGAATCCCGCGGGCCAAGGTGTTGACGGTGGGCTCGGTGATGCGCGCGAGCACAAACGTCGAAACCCGGCCGAGCAGCGATTCGGTCGTTCGGGTCGACGCGAAAATTTGTGATGTCGCCGCCGCCGTGCTCGCGGCCACCGGGCCCGTTCGAGTGGCGAACTCGACAGGTTCGGTTGTCGGGTCGCTCGATCGCGAGACCGTCATTTCGGTGCTCGCCGATACACGCTCTCGCTGATGTCGACGCGCAACGACTCGCCCGTCGGCTCGTCTGGCAATTTGCGTTCGATTTCGCGTCGCCTCGGTGGTGCATGGCCGTGGTTCGTCGGCTTGTTCGTGACGGCCGTGCTCGCGGCCACCAGTGACGATGTCGCATCACGGCGCGGTTGGGTTTGGTGGCGCGACTACCCCGAGGGTTGGGTGCGCTCGCCTGCCGACGTTATTTCTCGCGCCACCAAGTGGTTGGTCAACGAAGCGACTTTCGGGCTGTTTTCGTTCACACAATTTACGCGCGCGATTTCTTTCGTTATCGAACGCCCCTATGGGTGGGCACGGGCGATTCTCGTGGACGGTTTCATGGATGGCGTCGGTCGTCGTGCCGACCAGATCGTGCCACCGCTCAGTTGGATCGCCGTAATCGTGCTCGTCGCCGCGCTCGGGCGACATGCGAGCAATCGTCGGCTAGCGGTTTTGATCGCCGCACTGTTCGCATACCTGGCCGTGTTCGGTCAATGGGCGAGCGCGATGGTGACGTTGTCGTCGATGGTCATCGCCGTGCCGATCGGCGTGGCGATCGGTCTCGGTTTGGGCATCGCGTCTTATCGCTCGGCGCGGGTCGAACGTTTGTCGACGCCCGTGCTCGACCTGATGCAGACGATTCCGACCTTCGCCTATTTGGTGCCGATTCTCTTTTTCTTCGGTTTCGGTCCGGTCGCCGCGCTCTTTGCCACGATCATCTACGCGATGCCCCCGATGGCGCGGATCACGACTTTGTCGCTGCGTGGTGTTCCGTCGGACATCAAGGATTTCGGCGAGATGATCGGTTGTTCCACCCGTCAGATGACCTGGCGGGTGCTCGTGCCAACGGCCAAGGCGGGTCTGATGGTCGGGGTCAACCAAGTGATCATGCTCTCGCTGAACATGGTGATCATCGCGTCGATGATCGGTGCGGGTGGTTTGGGGTTCGATGTGCTCGAGTCGTTGCGCCGTCTCGACATCGGCAGGGGGCTCGAGGCGGGGCTGGCCATCGTGGCTCTGGCGATCGCGCTCGATCGGCTCAGCCAGGCATACGCCGTGCGCGACACCGGTGCGGTGCGCGCGAGCCGTCGCGCATCGCTTGTCGTTGGTGCCGTGGTGGTGGCGACGTTCGCACTCGGTTATGTGATCGAAGCCGTGCGCAATTATCCGGCATCACTGGGCGTTACCAGCGGTTCGTTTTGGGATGATCTCATCAGTTGGATAAACGTGAACTACTACGACACTCTCGAGGCGATCAAACTTTTCGTGCTCGACGGCTTCATGCTGCCCGTCAAGCGATTGTTCTTGGCGACGCCGTGGTGGTGGTGGGTCGTCGGTCTGGGTGCGGTCGGTTGGGCGCTCGGGCGTGTGCGCCTGGCGATTACCGTGATGAGCCTCACCGCGTTCATCGCGCTGGTCGGGCTTTGGGAGTTCGCGATGTTCACGGTTTATCTGTGTTCGGTCTCGGTGATCGTGGCGATGCTCATCGGCGTGCCGCTGGGCGTGTGGGCGGCGCACAACGAACGCGCGTCGCGCGTGATCGGCGTCGTGATCGACACGCTGCAAACTTTGCCGAGTTTCGTTTATTTGATTCCGGTGGTGATGTTGTTTCGAGTCGGCGACTTCACCGCGTTCATCGCGATCGTGCTTTATGCGCTCGCTCCGGCGGTGCGATACACATGGCACGGCATTCGTGAAATTGACGCCCAGGTCGTGGAAGCCGCGACCGTCTCGGGGTGCACGCCCCGTCAGTTGTTGACGCGGGTCAAGTTGCCTTTGGCGCTTCCCGAGATCCTGCTCGGGCTCAACCAGACGATCATGCTCGCGTTGTCGATGTTGGTGATCACCGCGCTCGTCGGCACGCGAGATTTGGGTCAAGAGGTTTATGTCGCGCTGGTCAAGGCCAGCACCGGTCGGGGCATCGTGGCGGGGCTGTGCATCGCGTTCATCGCGATCGTCGCCGACCGTTTGATCGCCGCCGCCGCACGCAGTGCTCGCGAGCGATATCGACCCGAGCAAGTCTGAGTCGCCCTATCGTCAATTCGTCATGCAGATGAACCCCCACGCCCTGATACCCGGCGATGCCAAGGCCGTCGCCGGGCGCAACCTCGAGGGCGAGACTCTCCGTCGCGTGTGGCGTTTCGCTCAGCCGTATCGCGCGACGATCCTCGTGTTTCTCGTTGCGATTCTCGCCTCGGCCCTCGTCGCTTTGGTGCCGCCGTTCGTTTTTCGTGCGATCATCGACGAGGCGATACCCGCCGGTGACCGCGGTTTGGTGTGGCGGCTGGCGTTCGTTGCCGTGATCGCGGCGCTCGGCGAGGCGGCGTTGGCAATCGTGCAGCGATGGGGCTCGGCCCGTGTCGGTGAGGGCCTGATCTACGACCTGCGGGTCGCGTTGTTCGACAAGGTTCAGCAGATGCCGATCGCTTTTTTTACTCGCACGCAAACCGGTGCACTAATCAGTCGGTTGAACAACGACGTGATCGGTGCGCAGAGCGCCGTGACATCGACGCTCGGCGCGGCGGTGAGCAACGCGGTGATCTTGTTGACCACGATCGTTGCGATGGTTTTGTTGGAATGGCGTCTCACTTTGCTCGCCCTCGTGGTGCTTCCGGCTTTCATCGTTCCGGCACGACGCGTCGGCAAACGTCTGCAGGCGATCGCGGCGCGACAAATGAATCTGAACGCGCAGATGAACTCACAAATGCAGGAAAGATTCAACGTCGCCGGAGCGTTGTTGGTGAAATTGTTCGGTCGACATCGTGACGAGGTCGACGCGTTCGCTGGTCGGGCGGCCGGCGTGCGCGACTCTGGCGTGCTGGCGGCGATGTACGGGCGAGTCTTTTTCGTCGCGCTCGGGTTGGTCGGCGCGCTCGGCGCGGTGGCGGTTTACGGCGTCGGCGCCCAACTCGTCGTGTCGGGTGATGTCACCTCGGGCACCTTGGTCGCGCTTGCCGCGTTGGTAGCGCGCGTATACATGCCGTTGACCGCCCTGACCAATGCTCGAGTCGAACTGCTCACTTCGTTCGTCAGTTTCGATCGTGTCTTTGAGGTGCTCGACGCGCCGCTTGCGATCACCGATCGCAGTGGTGCCTACGATCTCACGGCCGCGCGCGGGTCGGTGCAATTCGATAGCGTCTCGTTTAGATATCCGCCGGCGATAGAAGTTTCGATCGCCTCGCTTGAGGCACCTGGTGCACCCACCGGCGACACCGATCGCGAAGTGCTGCGAGAAGTCTCGCTTTCGATCGCGCAAGGAGAAACCCTGGCCGTCGTCGGCGCATCAGGCTCGGGCAAGTCGACCCTCGCCTCGCTTGTGCCGCGGCTTTACGACCCGACCCGTGGCACGGTGCGCATCGATGGTCACGATGTGCGCGACTTGACGAGTGTTTCGTTGCGCGCGGCCGTGGGTGTGGTTTCGCAAGACCCGCATCTTTTTCATGAGAGCATCGAGTCGAACCTGCGTTATGCCAAACC
>VGAB01000031.1 GCA_016870935.1 Actinomycetota bacterium
AATCACGACCGTGGCGACGATCGAAATCGCCGCGGCGGCGAACCAGTAAGCCAGAGCGGCGTCGCCACGCGTCGCGTCGGAGCCACGAACGATCAACGGACTCAAGATCGCACCGACGCCGAACATCGTGTGCATCAGTGCGAGGCGCGGGCCGACTCTGTCTTTCAGCTCCCAGACGATCAGGGTGTTGCAACCCACGTCTGAGGTCGAGACCGCGGCGCCAAAAAACAAGAACATGATTGCGAGCAGAAGGCGCATCGAGACGAACGGCACGAGCGCAAAACAACTCGCAGCGACAAAAAGCGAGCATCCGATCAGACGATTGCCGAGACCACGGTCGTAGCCACGGGCAAAAATCTGTGTGCCGAGCACATAACCAAAGCCGTAGGTCACCAAAATGATGCCTACCGACGCGATGTCTGTACCAACCTGCTCGGCTAGCAACGAAATCGACGGCCCGACCAGGCCGAACGCCAGTCCGACCACCAAAAAGACGGCAAAATATGCGCGATGAGAGCGGGTTGGACGATCGACTATCGGCACATTCACCCTGTGCAGGCTACGGGTCTTGCTTGATGTGTCGGGGGATAGTTGCCTGCTGTTGCGACAAGTGATTCGATCGCTTCGGCCCGTGTCGCCCACGATCTGTCGGCGACGACCCTGCTCGTCGACCATACGAGGCCGACCAATTCGCCGGTCTTGTTCACCAACGGTCCGCCCGAGTTGCCGACCTTCACCGACAATTCGACTTCGAGACCGGGTCTCGAGACTTTTTCGCGGAGATAGATGTCCTCGGTGTCTATGCGCAGACGGCGACGAATCTTCGCGGCACGCACAAACTGCGAGTCGTCATCAAAAGCGAAAAAGTAGACATCTTCGCCGCCTTTCGGTTTGCCCAAGACAACGGGCTCAAATTTGAGACTTGGGGGCATGGGGTCGATTGCGAGCAGAGCCAGGTCTTGGCGCACATCGATCGCCACGACTCTGGCGTTAAATTTTTCGCCATCCAGCGTGGTTATCTCGTTGCGCGTTTGTCCCGCCACGCCGTGGGCGACAGAAATGATCAAACGACGTTCGATGAAGGTGCCGACCGTTCTGGTCTCTGCCGAGCGACATCCCGACGAGGTGATCAAAACAACCGCCGGCGACTTTGCCGGCAGCCGCTCTTGAATGCGCGTCGTCGCGAAGAGGCCCGACGCAATGGCGACAAAAGTCGCAAGCAGAATCACCGATTTTTTTGGCCTGATCTAAAAAAACGATAGTTGATTGAAGTATTTTCCACTAGTTTGTGCCGATGGCAAAAACAAGAGTTGCAGTCGTCGATCGGCTCGTGGGTAACCCGATTTCGTGGGGAGTTTGCGAGGTGCCCGATTGGGGTTTTCAACTCGATGCTCGAACCGTGTTGGGTGAAATGAAAGCGGTGGGTCTCAAGGCAACGGAGCAGGGTCCGGTTGGATATCTGGGCACGACGCCCGACGAAGTTGCGAAGGTCGCCGATGAGTTCGGCTTGCCGATTGTCGGTGCGTTCGTGCCGTTGATAATGCACGATGTGGCCCAGCGCGAAAAGATGCGCAAGGCGGCGCACTTTTCGGCGGGGCTGTTGGGCGCGACAGGAAAGGGATTCTTCATCACCGCCGTCGTTGTGGACGAAGGTTGGGGTAAGCGATTCAAACTTTCGGACGCGCAATGGCAGGCGATGTTCGACGGATTCAACGAAATCGACGAGATTTGCGCCGGGTACGGCATCAAGCAGGTTCTCCACCCTCATTTGAACACCCTTGTTGAAACGCAAGACGACGTGAATCGAGTTTTGGCGGGCTCGGATGTGCGCTGGCTGCTGGATACGGGTCACCTGCAAATCGGTGGAACCGACCCGGTGAAGTTTGCGCGCGAAAATTTTTCGCGCATCGATCACTTTCACGTGAAAGATGCCACGATGAGCATCGCCAAGAAGTTTTTGGCCGGTGAAATTACCTTGATGGAGGCAACTCGCGACGGCGTGTTCTGTGCCGCCGGAGACGGAGATGTGAAAATCGCCGAGGCGATCGAAGTAATGGAGTCAAACGGCTACGACGGCTGGTACGTGCTCGAGCAAGACATGGCGATCGTCGGCGACCAACCACGAGACGCAAAGATTTCGACGGCGGGCGTGCGCAGGAGCATCGACTTTCTCGCAAAACTCTGAGCCTCAATAAGTGAGGTCAAAACGCTTGATTTCTGCGTGAAATCGGGAAAATCTCGGCAAACATAACCATCTATGTCGGATTTGTCGCAAACCCCTACGAACGCTAGTTTTTACGCAACAGGAATGTCCTGTAGGTAACAAAACAAAAACAATAAGGGGAGAAATCAATGAAGATCCGCAAAACTTGGGGAGTCGTCCTCGGTGCGTCAGCACTGTTGGCGCTCGCCGCGTGCGGTGGCTCTTCGGATTCGTCAACTGAATCTGAAGAAGCAACTGCAGAAGACTCGGCTGAAGTGACAGCCGGCGAAGACATCACGATCGCGGTTATCACCCACGGTGATGACGGCGTGTTCTGGTCGGTCGCGCAGAAGGGTGCAGAGGCCGCTGGCGCTGCGCTCGGAATCACGATGAACTACCAGGGTGCAAACAACAACGCTCAGGACCAGGCTCAAATGATCGAGCAGGCGGTCACTGACGGTGTGGACGGCATCGCTGTTTCGTTGGCAGACCCGAAGGCACTCGAAGGAGCGCTGAAGAAGGTTGTTGAAGCGGGTATTCCGTTGATCACCTTGAACTCGGGCTCAGACCTGTTCAAAGGTCTTGGTGCGATCACCCACGTCGGTCAAGACGAGACCATTGCCGGTAACGGCGCTGGTGAGCGTTTGAAGGCCGCCGGCGGAACCGTGCTTCTTTGCGCCAAGCAAGAGCAGAGCAACGTCGCCCTCGAAGAGCGCTGCAACGCAGCCGAGAAGACATTCGGTGGAAAAGTCATTCAGATCACAACCTCGGGTGACGCAGACCGCGTCGCTCAGCAGGCTGAGATCAAGGCCGCCATGGACGCTGACCCGTCGATCAACGCCTTCCTTGGAACTGGTCCGGTAATCGCTGTTGACGGTGCTAACGCCGCCGCAGAACTGGGTCGTTCAATGCCAATGGGTGGCTTCGACCTGTCGACAGAAATTCTTGACTACATCGGTCAGGACAAGTTGACCTTCACCATTGACCAGCAGCAATTCCTCCAGGGCTACCTGGCGGTCGTGTTCCTCTACCTCAACGTGACAAACAAGAACACTGTTGGTGGTGGATTGCCTGTTATGACAGGTCCTGGATTCGTCGACAAGTCAAACGTCGTCGCAGTTCAAGAACTTGTTGGCAAGGGAACTCGCTAATTAGTTGGTTGTTCTAATCGCAAGTTGGTTCGCCCGTTCGATTTTCGGGCGGGCGAACCAACCCGATTTGATTTTGAGTATTGTCGGGGGAAGCAAGCGTGAGTGAAGTTGACGGCCTGTCGCCAGCGAAAATGGGCGACGAGAGAATCTCTTATCGGGGGCCGATCAAAAGACTTTTAGTTTCACCAGAAATCGGCGCGTTGATTGGCGCGGTTGTGGTGTGGGCATTTTTTTGGGGCAACGGCGACAAGTTCGGAACCGCCGGTAGCACCGCGAACTTTTTGGATGTCGCCGCGCCTTTGGGCATCATGGCGGTGGTCGTTTCTTTGCTGATGATCGGCGGCGAGTTCGATCTTTCGGCCGGCGTAATGACGGGAGCCAGCGGCGTCACGATTGCGTTGATGGCGAAGTATTTCACCGAGGGCGGCATCTCGCTTTGGGTCTGCATTCCCGCCGCGTTTTTGTTGGCAGGTTGCGTCGGTTGGTGGAACGGGTTTTTGGTCAATCGAACGGGGTTGCCGAGCTTCATCGTCACGCTTGGCTCGTTTTTCGTGATCAAGGGTGCAAACCTTGTTTTTGCCAAGCGCATCAACTCGAAGGTCAATGTCGCCGATGTCGACAAAGCCCACGGGTACAGCTTCTTCAAGGCGCTCTTGGGCGGAGAGAACGCATTCGGCGATATGAAGTATCGCGACTTGATCTTTATCGTCGGTGGGCTGCTGTTTGCCGCACTACTTGTTTTGGGCCTGATCGAACAATCGTTGGTTCGAAAGCAGTCGGCATCAGTCGCCGAGTTGGTGATCGCGATCGCGGGACTTGGCGCGGCGATCGCGGGTGTCTTGATCTTGCATCGCACCGATTCGATAAACGGCAATTTCTTGGCCGGAGTGCTCGGGCTGGTCGGCACCGTGGTGGCGATCGTGTTCTATTCGCGGGCACGCTTTGAAGGTCGCGAAAAGATCGTGGGTGCACTACCCGACGAGTCGAAGCGGTTCTTGGCATTCGGAGTTTTCGGCGTACTGGTCGCGTCGTTCGCGGGTCGATTGTTCGACCGCAACGAAGAACGGGTGATGTTGCAGTGGATGCCAGGCACGTTGAGAATGGTGGTGGCGGTGTTGGCGGCGCTGTTTCCGCTGGCGATGACCATCCGGTCGTTTGCTCGCGGCGACAGAGAGGTGCGCGGACGCGTGATTGCTTCGTTGATCGTGCGACTGCCCGTTATATGCCTGGTTTCTTTGATCGGCATCGTCGCGTTGCTTCAATTGACCACCGTTCAAGCGGTGCGTGCGGTTGTGATAACAGCGGCGGGTACGGGCGCCGCGGTGTGTTTTTATCAGTCGCGCAGGGCCGTCGCGAAGGTTTCAACGAAGTGGTTTTTGACCATCGGAGTGCTGATGTCGGGCTCGTTCGTGTTCGTGGCTTTCGCATTGCGGGCAGATTCAAGCGCCGCGAGATTCAGGGGTGGGATTTTCACCAGCCTGTTGTTGATGGCGACACTGATCTTGGCGACGACCATTGTCGAGGCGACGAATCGGGCCCGCACCGCACCGCACGAAAAAGCCGATGTGCTTGGTCGACGCATGGTGCTCGTCGGAATGATCTTGGGTTCGATCGCCCTGACCGTGCGACTGCTGCTCTCTGACGGAGTGTTTCGCATGTCGGTTTTCTGGTGGCTGTTCTTCACGATCGTGGGTTCGTTCGTGCTGACCAAAACGAAATACGGAAACTGGATCTTTGCCGTGGGTGGCAACAAAGACGCCGCACGCGCAACCGGCGTGCCGGCCGACAAAGTGAAGACGGCGTTGTTCATCGCGACCTCTTTGATGGGCGCGTTCGTGGGCGCGATGATTTTGATGCGACTCAACTCGGTGCAAGCCCAGCAGGGCGACGGTCAGGAGTTCGAATACATCATCGCGGCGGTCGTGGGTGGCAACTTGATGACGGGCGGCTACGGCTCGGTGATCGGCGCCTCGCTCGGTGCGTTGATCATGGCAATTTCAAAAAACGGCATTCCTGCCGCTCGTTGGAACCAAGATGGACGGTTCATCTTCTTGGGCGCCGTATTGCTGGTTTCTGTTTTGGTGAACAACTACGTGCGAAAGAAAGCGAACGAACAACGATGACCGCCACGAATCCGCTTCTTGAACTCGACAATGTCAGCAAATATTTCGGCAATGTCAAGGCGCTCGAGAATGTGTCGACGAAAGTCGTGGCCGGTCAGGTCACCTGCGTTCTGGGTGACAACGGAGCGGGCAAATCTACTTTCATCAAGATCATCTCGGGGCTTCACAAACCGAGCACCGGAAGCTATAAATTCGAGGGTCACGAGGTCTCGTTCGAGTCGCCGCGAGAAGCCCGAGCGCTGGGTATCGCCACCGTTTATCAAGACTTGGCGATGGCACCGCTGATGTCGGTTTGGCGCAACTTCTTTTTAGGCTCCGAGCCGATGCGCAGATTTGGTCCGATCAACGTGATCGATGCGAAGTTCGCCCGAAAAACCGCCAAAGAAGAGATGGCGAAACTCGGCATCGATGTGCGCGATATAGACCAACCAGTGGGCACTCTTTCTGGTGGTGAGCGACAGAGCGTCGCCATCGCACGCGCGGTCTACTTTGGTGCGCGGGTTCTGATTCTCGATGAGCCGACATCAGCGCTCGGCGTGCGTCAATCTGATTTGGTGCTCGGCTATGTACGTGCGGCGGCCGCCCGAGATCTTGGCGTGATCTTGATCACGCACAACCCGCAGCATGCCTTGCCCGTGGGTGACCGGTTCTTGATTCTAAATCGCGGGCAATCGATCGGACAGTTCGAAAAAGCCGACCTAACTTACGAGCGTTTGATCGAGTTGATGTCCGGCCGCATTCAAGCCGCCTAGGCGAAGTTTCGCCATGAAGACGATTCGACTCACCACGGCACAGGCTCTCGTCAAGTTCTTGGTGGCGCAGAGAATCGTGATCGACGGCCAGAAAGAAAAACTGTTTCCCGGCGTAATGGCGATCTTCGGTCATGGCAACGTCACGAGCCTGGGAGTCGCGTTAGATGAAAATCGCGAACACATCCGCACATATCGGGGTCAAAACGAGCAGGGAATGGCACTGGCGGCGGTCGGCTTTGCCAAGGCGAGGCGCCGACAACAGATCATGGTCGCATCATCTTCGATCGGCCCCGGCGCCTTGAATATGGTCACCGCCGCGGGCGTGGCATATGTCGACCGTCTGCCGATTTTGATTTTGGCAGGCGACACCTTCGTGCATCGGGTGCCAGACCCAGTGTTGCAACAGGCGGAAAACTTTTTTGACCCGACCCAGAGCGTGAACGATGCTTTCAAACCCGTCACAAGATATTGGGATCGAATCACTGCACCGGAGCAGTTGCTGCAGTCTTTGCCCCACGCGGTTTCGACGATGCTCGACCCCGCAACCTGCGGGCCGGCATTCATCGGCCTGCCCCAAGATGTGCAGGCCGAGAGTTTCGAGTTTCCTGAGAAGTTTTTCGAAGAAGTCGTGCACACGATTTTGCGACCACGAGCCGACAAAAATGAATTGACGCGGGCGGTCGAGGTTTTGCGCACCGCGAAATCACCCCTGATCATCGCCGGTGGCGGCGTGCATTATTCGCTGGCTGAAAAAGAACTGGCGGAGTTCGCGACCAGGCACAACGTGCCCGTGGTCGAGACCGTGGCGGGCAAAGCCTCGCTATTGGCCGAACATCGCCTCAATGGCGGACCCGTCGGCGTGACAGGGTGCGAGTCGGCGAACAAGTTGGCGGCCGAAGCCGATGTCGTTTTGGCGTTGGGCACCCGTCTGCAAGATTTCACCACCGGCTCATGGACAATTTTCAGCAACGCCAAAACAAGATTTATCGGCGTGAACACGACGCGGTTCGACGCGATCAAACATCGCTCGCTGCCCGTGGTGGCCGATGTGCGCGAAACCTTGGGTGAATTGACGAATGCCTTGTCGGCATGGCGGGCGCCCGACACCTGGTCGAACCTGGCACAGACGGAAGTGGCCAAGTATCACGCTTACATCGACAGGCTGGCGAAAAGCGATCCGAAAAAAATCGCGACCTATGCACAGGTTGTCGGTGTCGCAGATCGTCTGGCGCAGCCCGCCGACTATGCGCTGACCGCGGCGGGCGGATTTCCGGGTGAGTTGAACAACGGGTGGCGAGCCAAGAGCATCAATTCATTCGACTGCGAATACGGGTTCTCGTGCATGGGCTATGAGATTTCGGGCGCTTGGGGGGCGAAGTTGGCGATGCCCGATCGCGAGGTGATTTCGTTCGTCGGTGACGGGTCGTACATGATGATGAATAGCGACATCTACAGTTCGGTGTTGTACGGCAACAAATTGATCGTGATCGTCTGCGACAACGGCGGCTATGCGGTGATCAACCGTCTGCAAGTCAACCAAGGCGGGGTGCCGTTCAATAATCAATATGTCGATTGCGACGTGACGAACCTCGTATATGTCGACTTCGCCAAGCATGCCGAGGCGATGGGTGCGATCGCCGAAACGGTCGGATCGATCGAAGAACTCGAATCGGCGTTCACGCGGGCGCGAAGTTCGACGCGAACCCATGTGATTGTTTTGAAGACGAGTTCGAACGAATGGACAGAAGGCGGTTCGTTCTGGGAGGTCGGCGTGCCGACGACGAGCCACCGACCCGAAGTGGTCAAGGCTGGCGAGGCGATGATCGAGGGCAAAAAACAACAACGAGTCGGCTGGTAGGGGCACGGTCGATGACGGGCAACCCAGAGTCGTCGAGCCTGCGGGGCAAAGTTTTGCTCTTGAGCGGCGCGTCGCGGGGTGTCGGCGAGTGCGTCGCGCGGTTGGCCGTCGAACGGGGGGCGGCTGGTTTGGCGCTGGTCGGTCGAGACACAAAGACGGGCGAGAAGTTGGCCGCAGAACTTGAAGAACTCGGCACGCGCACGATTTTTATCACCGCTGATTTGGGCGAGGCCGATGAGCCGAGCCGGATCGTCGGTGTCGTCGACGAAACTTTCGGAGTCGTGCACGGACTCTTGAACTCGGCGGCGGTGACCGATCGGGGAAGCGTGTGGAACACGACGACGGAAATGTTCGACGCGATGATGGCGGTCAATGTGCGGGCGCCGTTCATGTTGATTCAGGAATGCGCGAAGATCATGAAACGCGAGGGTGTGCCGGGTTCAGTGGTGAACATCGGCAGTGTCACCGGGCACGGCGGTGACGTGAATCTGACGCATTACGCGATCTCGAAAGGCGCCCTGCATACTTTGACCCGAAACTGCGCATATTCCCTGATGCGCGACCGCATTCGGGTCAATCTTTTGAACCCGGGTTGGATGGACACACCGACAGAAGACGCGACCCAGCGTCGTTGGCATAACGCCCAAGACGGTTGGCTGCAAAAAGCCGAGAGCGAGCAACCGCTTGGTCGACTGATCAAGCCCGACGAACTTGCGCGCACGATTTTGTTTTTGCTCTCCGACGAATCGGGTCTGATGACCGGGGCGATAATTGACTTCGACCAGTCTGTGCTCGGCGCCGGTGCGCCGTCGAAACCGAAAGCAGGAGAAGTTTGGCCGTGACAATTGCAATCGGAGTTTTGGGCGTCGGGCGTATCGGGGTGATGCACGCCGAGTTGATCGCCCAGCGAATCGAGGGTGCGCGCTTGGCGGGCGTCTTCGATTTGAACAATGCGGCGGCAAAAGATGTCGCCACGAAGTTCGGCTGCCGTCAATTCTCTGATCCTGAAGAACTGATGTCGTCGTCAGAAGTTGATGCGATCGCGATCTGCACATCCACCGACACCCATGTCGACATGCTGGTCAAGGCTTCGAAATTCAAGAAGCCCGTGTTTTGCGAGAAACCCATCTCGCTCTCGCTGTCGGAGACGGATCGTGGCTTGAAGGCGATCAACGACTCGAAAACCCCGTTGATGATCGGCTTCAACCGGAGATTCGACCCGAGTCATCGGTCGGTGCGAAATCGTGTGGCCGACGGATCTATCGGCGACGTGCACGTCGCGCGAATCACCAGTCGCGATCCGGCACCGCCCCCGGTCGAATATGCCAAGGTTTCGGGCGGCATTTTTGTCGACATGACGATCCATGACTTTGACATGGCGCGATATGTGGTGGGAAGCGAGATTGTCTCGGTGTTTGCGACCGGCGCCGTGCGAGTCGTGCCGGCCTTCGCCGAAATCGGCGACCTCGACACCGTGGCGTTGATGTTGCAACATGCAAATGGCGCGATCACGATGATCGACAACTCGCGCCAGGCCGTCTATGGCTACGACCAAAGGGTCGAGGTCTTCGGGTCTAAAGGTTTGGTCGGCTCGGATAATCCGCTGATGACGAGCACGATTTCGCGCAACGAGCAGGGCACGCATCTGGCAAAGATGCCCTACTTCTTTCTGGATCGCTACATACCTTCTTATATAGCCGAGTGGAACGAATTCATCGCCGTGGCCAACGGCAAGATCGCGCCCGTGGTGACCGGTGCCGATGGGCGGGCATCACTGGTGGCCGGACTCGCCGCATGGAAGTCGGTGCGCGAGGGTCGCCTGGTCAAAACCAGCGAAATCGCCTGAGGCGATCAGACGCCGAACGATTTTTTTCGAGCGGCCGCGAACCGCTGGCGCGTCGTCGTTTTTTGATCGTTTGAGGCCACGGGTTCTGCGGCGACGCGAGACGACGCCTTCCATGTGGGCCACGAACCGGTGAGCGCGGCGGCCGCCTGACGAGCCGCACCGAGGGCGACGATTTCTGGTTCGTTCAAGACGTTCACCTGTTTGCCCGTGAGATCGGCCACGATCTGACAGACGGCGTGCGACTGCGCACCGCCACCGAGCAGGAAAATGCGACCCGATGTGTCGACCGAACAGTCGTCGATCGCCGACAATCCGTCGAGGAGTCCGCAGACCACGCCTTCGATCGCGGCTCGAGCGACATCGTTTCTGGTGTGGCTCGCGTTCAAGCCGACCAAAGTCGCCCGTGCATCCGGCAGGTTCGGCGTGCGCTCACCGTCGAGATATGGCAACAACACGAGGTCGCGTGAACCACAATCTGATGCGAGCGCGAGTTCACCCAACTCGCGCAAACTGCAGTTCAGAATGTTGGCGAACGAGTCGAAAACCTTCGTCGCGTTGAGGGTGCAGACCAGGGGCAAAAATGCACCGGTGGCATCGGCGAAGCCCGCGACGCTCGCGCGGGCGTCGTGCGTCGGTGATGCGCTGACGCAGTAAACCGTGCCCGAGGTGCCGAGGGAAATCGCCACGTCCCCAGTTTGCAGACCGATGCCGAGGGCCCCCGCCATATTGTCGCCCGTGCCGCAGGCGACGATCGCGTTTTTCCAAGTCCCGGTTTTTTCGAGCGGCGCGGCGACGCGGGGCAGAGCGCCGGACCAGTCGCGTTTTGCGTCGATGATCTGCAAAATCTCGTCGTCATATTGCCCCGACTTTGGAGACCAATAGCCCGTGCCCGACGCGTCGCCGCGATCGGTGACGATCTCGTTGGCTCTGGCGCCACGCAATTGCCACGAGAGATAGTCGTGGGGCAGGCAGACGCGCGCGACGCGAGCCCAATTATTCGGCTCGACCCGCTTCAGCCACGAAAGTTTGGCCACGGTGAAACTCGCGACCGGCACGCTGCCGACGCGGTCGGCCCACCACTTCGTGTCGCGCTGGGCGACGCACCATGTCGCGTCCGGTGCCGACTCGGTGTCGTTCCATAATTTCGCCTTGCGCACGACGTTGTTCTCGCCGTCGATAGCGACAAGTCCGTGTTGTTGGCCCGCCACCGAAATTGCCTCGACATTCTTGCCGTGACTCTCGAAGCCAACTTGACTCAGCGCCGTGTCGAAGGCCTTCACCCATTCTTCGGGGTGGGTCTCGCTCTTCGGTGCGACGCCGGTGTCGGGGTGCGAGGCCCGACCCGAGGCGACGAGTTCACCCGAGTCGAGGTCGCGAAGTTCGACTTTCGTCGACTGTGTCGATGAATCGACGCCGATCACCAGCGACATTTGTGGATCGACTTTTATCGGACGCCGAGCAGCAGTTCAGTCACCAATTGGTCGAGTCGTTCGTGGGCGTAACCTCGCTCGCCGAGAGCCTTGACATCGAACGAGCCCGTGCGAAGCGAATGAAGCGCATCGGCACCGAGACCCTCTGGCGAGGTCGGCTCGGAGAGTTTGTCGAACATCGCCGCTTTGAGCGCCGCCTGAATCTCTTTGTCTTGTTTGAACTGCCGAGACTTTTCGGCGAGGATCAGATAGGTGCGCATGCATCCGCGCGCGAAGTCCCAGACGCCCTCGGCGTTCTCGGTGCGGTAGGCGTGGGCGTCGAAGTGCAGCATGCCGCCCCATTTCGAGTCTTCGAGAAGTTTGACCAAGTAGAACGCGTCGCGGATGCCCTCGCTGCCGAAGCGGAAATCTTGGTCGTATTTGCCGATGCGCTGCGCGTTGAGGTCGATGTGAAACAACTTGCCGTGCCACAAAGTTTGGGCGACGGCGTGGGTGAAGTTCAGACCGCTCATCGTTTCATGGGCGAACTCGGGGTTCAGGCCGACCATGTCGGGCCACTCGAGTTCGTTGATGAACGCGATCGCGTGGCCGACGGTGGGCAAGAACATGTCACCCCTTGGCTCGTTGGGCTTGGGTTCGAGGGCGAACTTCAGGTCGTAGCCGCGATCTTTCGCGTAGGCGCAACAAATATTCACCGCCTCGGCGTATCGATCGAGGGCGGTGCGCACATCTTTTGCGGCCTCGCATTCGAGCCCCTCTCGGCCACCCCACATCACGTAAACCTTGGCGCCGAGCGAAACACCCATGTCGATCGACTCCATGGTTTTTTTGATCGCGTATCGACGCACGACCGGATCATTCGCCGTGAACGCGCCTTCTTTGAAAACCGGCTGACCAAAAAGATTTGTCGTCGCCATCGGCACCTTGATGCCCGTCTTGTCGAGCGCCTGACGAAAGCGCTTAAGCGCGGTCTCGCGTTCTGCGGCGGTCGCACCGAACGGCACCAAGTCGTCATCGTGAAAATTCACGCCGTATGCGCCGATTTCGGCGAGGCGATGCACCGACTCGACCGGGTCGAGCGAAGGTCGCGTCTCGAGACCGAACGGGTCTCGACCCATGTTGCCCACGGTCCATAAACCGAAGGTGAATCGATGTTCTGGTTTCGGTGTGTAGTTGTCTGACATGTCGCAGATGTTAGTTGTAATTCGCAACGGCACTCAATGCGGTTAGAGTAAACAAGCCTTTTACCTTCCGGGGTAGCTCAGTTGGCAGAGCAACGGACTGTTAATCCGTGTGTCGTGGGTTCGACCCCCACCCCCGGAGCCAAAATCTCAAGGTTTTTGAGGATCATCGGAGGCGAGATGGCAGAAGTTGCGACGGGGGTTGCACCGTCGGGTCGTGCGCATCCGTTAGACCCGCTAAGCAAAAGTGAACTCGAGTCGTTGATCGCCGCATTGCGCGATCAGGGCGTGATTGATCAACGCCATTTGATCGCGATGATTCAAGTCGAAGAGCCGTCCAAGGCGACACTGGCCCGTTTTCGGCTCGGCGAAAATGTCGAACGCGCCGCGCGGGTGACTTTGTTGAATCGCTCGAGCGGCGAGGTCTGCGAGGTTGTCGTCACCGTCTCTGGTCGCGTCGTCAGCAATCGGGTCGTCGAAGGCGCCAAAGCGCCAATTTTGAGCGTTGAAAGCGAGATGGCGATCGCGGCGGCCAAGCGCGACTCGCGAGTGATCGAGGCGTTGCGCAGTCGGGGGATCACAGATCTTGAAAGCGTGAAGATGGAGACGTGGCCGATCGGCGCGCAGATTCCCAAATATTTGGACGATGGTCGCCGGATTATTTGGACGCCGATGTGGCATCAGCCGAAACCGCAGGCAAATTTTTATGCGCATCCGATTTCGGGGTTGCATGCGATCGTCGATCTCGACTCGGGCGAGGTGGTCGCGGTCGAGAACGACCAACAGATCGCAGTGCCCCAGACACCGGGGCCGTATCGGCAGAGCCAGACGGGGGCGAGCGTCGCGTTGAAGCCGCTCGAGATCAAACAACCTGAGGGTGTTTCGTTTTCGATCGAAGGCCACAGCGTGCAGTGGGAGCGCTGGCGATTTCACATCGGTTTTTGTCAGCGCGAGGGGCTCGTGATCCACGACGTGTGGTTCGACGACGCGGGCGAGATGCGCAAGATCGCCCACCGAATGTCGATCGCCGAATTGGTCATTCCTTACGGTGACCCGAGTCAGGGTGCGTATCGCAAAAACGCCTTCGACACCGGCGAGTTCGGCTTGGGAAACTACACGAATTCGCTGACTTTGGGTTGCGACTGTTTGGGCGAAATCGTCTATTTGGATGTCGCGGTTGCGACACCAAGCGGCGCGGTGCGCGAGATCAAGAACGCGATCTGCACGCACGAAGAAGACTTCGGAATCTTGTGGAAACATGTGGACATCGACGGCAACGTCGAGGTGCGGCGCGGGCGACGGTTCGTCGTGTCGTCGATCGTGACGATCAACAACTACGAATACGGATACTTCTGGTATTTCTACCAAGACGGCTCGATCGAGTTCGAGGCCAAACTCACGGGCATCGTGTTGACGCTCGCCGATAATTTGGGCGCCGATCACGGCTCGGCGACCGAGCTCGAACCGGGGTTGTGGGCGCCCTATCACCAGCACATTTTGTGCGCCCGACTCGATTTAGACATCGACGGCGGCGGCGACGAAATCTCCGGCGTGCGCAACACGGTTGTCGAAGTCGATTCTTTCGCCCACGAGATGGGGCCGAAGAACGTTCATGGCGGCGCCTACGAGACGAGCGAAAAGGTTTTGCGGCGCGAGGGGGAGGCGCGGCGGGTCGTTGATCCGTTCAAGAGTCGGTTTTGGAAGATCGTCAA
This sequence comes from Actinomycetota bacterium, assembly GCA_016870935.1. Lineage (GTDB taxonomy): Bacteria > Actinomycetota > Acidimicrobiia > Acidimicrobiales > Ilumatobacteraceae > BACL27. The sequence goes on from VGAB01000031.1 coordinate 14,257, forward strand.
CCCCGGTCGAAAGAACCACATGGGCAAGCCGGTCGGCTACAAACTCGTGTCGGGGCATACGACCTATCCGTTGGCCAAGCCCGAGTCGACGATCGGGCGGCGCGCCGGCTTCATGTATCACCATCTGTGGGTCACGCCGAATCGGGCTGACGAACGATATCCGGCGGGGGATTATCCGTATCAACATAAGGGTGGCGCGGGGTTGCCCGAGTGGACGCGGGCCGATCGCGAAATCGAAAACACCGATGTTGTGCTGTGGCATGTTTTCGGCACGAATCACATTCCGCGTGCCGAAGATTGGCCCGTGATGCCCGTCGAGCGCACCGGGTTTCATTTGAAGCCGAGCGGATTTTTCGCGCGCAGCCCCGGCATCGACGTCGCCCCCGCCCCCAAGACCTGCCATTAGGCTCATGCTTCGCAAGTGAGCAACTAAATAATTTAAGCGTGGGGCCAGTAGCTCAGTGGTCAGAGCAGGGGACTCATAATCCCTTGGTCGTAGGTTCGATCCCTACCTGGCCCACTTTTTGCCGTGTTACCCGGATGCGCTAGTCTCGTTACACAAATCGCAT
>VGAB01000032.1 GCA_016870935.1 Actinomycetota bacterium
TAATCACGGGTTGCAACGTCGAAAACGCGTCATATGGTCTGACGCTGTGCGCCGAGTGCGGCATCGTCAGCGAACTTGCTCGCTCGGGTGGCGGGCGACTCGTGGCGATCTGCACCGTCGGCAACGACCAACCCGTCACACCCTGCGGAAGATGTCGACAACTTCTTTGGGAACACGGCGGGGCGAACTTATTGCTCGAAGTGAACGGTGAACCAAGGCGGATGTCAGAGATGTTGCCGGTGGCGTTTCCCGAAGAGTCGGTTTTCGTGAATCCCGAAGACGGTACGCCGAGTTGAAAACCCGCGAGGCCTTGACCCAAGAGCAGGTTCAGTTCTTCGATCTGAACGGATACCTGGTGCTGCCCGAGTTCGTCGAACCCGATGCATGCATCAAGTTGCGAGCCCAAGCGATGGTCTTGGCCGAGAAGTTCTGCCCCTCGCCACAAGAAGCCACGGTTTTCACCGCCGACGGCACCGCGGTGCACGCTTCCGACGACTATTTTCTCTCGAGCGGCGACAAAATCAGGTGCTTCTTCGAAAAAGACGCGTTCGACGAGCGCGGCGAACTGCGCCAGGACGCCCACCTCTGTCTGAACAAACTCGGGCATGCGATGCACGATCTCGACCCGGTGTTCGAAGAATTCAGCCACTCGAGCCGTCTGGCGGCGGTGGCGAAAAGTGTCGGCTTCAAAGACGAGCGCCTTTTGCAGTCGATGTACATCTTCAAGCAACCGAGAATCGGCGGCGAGGTGACCTGTCATGTCGACCACACATATCTATGGACCGAGCCTCAGTCGGTGGTGGGCTTTTGGTTCGCCATCGACGATGCGACGATTGAAAACGGCTGCCTGTGGGTGCTCCCCGGCGGGCACAAAATCCCGGTGAAGACCAGAAACCGACTGACCAAGGATGGGCGATCGACTTACAACGAGGTAATCGACCCGACCCCGTATCCGACCGAAGGCTTGGTGCCGGTCGAAGCCAAACGCGGAACCCTCGTGTTGTTGCACGGCACTTTGCCGCACCGATCAGGCCCGAACAGAAGCGACAAGCCGCGGCACGCCTACACGATTCATGCGATCGACGGCACCGCGAATTATCCCGAGGACAATTGGCTGCAACGAAAGTCGCTGCCGATGAGCGGTTTTCTCAACTAGCGATCAGACGGCGAGTATCGCCTGCGTCGCCGAGGTGCCCAATCGGTTCGCGCCCGCGGCGATCATTTCGAGAGCCGTTTCTCGGGTTCGAATGCCGCCGCTGGCTTTGACGCCGATATTCGACCCCACGGTTTTGCGCATCAATTTGACCGCGTGCACGCTCGCACCACCCGCCTTGTGAAAACCGGTCGAGGTTTTCACGAAATCGGCGCCACTATCGACGACCACTTTGCAGGTCATCACGATCTGCTCGTCGGACAGCGCCGCCGACTCGATTATCACCTTCAGTTTCGTCGTTTCTGTGAGACTCTTGCGCACGGCTTTCACCTCGTCGGCCAGGCTCAACCAGTTCGCGTCAAAAACAAAACCGAGGTTCACGACCATGTCGATTTCGGTGGCGCCGTTCTGCTCGGCGGTGGCCGCTTCAATCGCCTTCACCGACCCGACATGCGCCCCCGACGGAAAACCGACGACGCACGCGAGAGCGATCTGATCGACCAAAGACCCGGCGGGCAAGGGCAGACGCGAGGGCGACACGCAAACGGCGGCGACGCCGAACTTGTTGGCGTCTGCGCAAAGTTTGGCGATCTCCTGGCTGGTCGCCTCGGGCGCCAACAAAGTGTGGTCGATGTATTTTGCGAGATCCAGCCCCGTCATCGTGACCTCACCTTAATTCATCGCCTAACTTTTTCGACCTCGGCGTCGCGAGGTAGCGTTTCGCCCAGAGATGGCTACTTTGCGTTTCAATTACGGCACGATGGGCTCAGGAAAAAGCACCCTCGCCTTGCAGATCAACCACAACTTGACCAGCCGCGGCCTGGCCGGTTTGTTGCTGACCAAGTTGGATCGCGATGGCGGGCAGGTCACGAGTCGACTCGGTGTTTCGAATCCCGCGATCGAGATGGAACCCGACTTGAATCTTTACGAGTTGGCGTTGTCGCGAATGCCCCTTCAGTTCATCGTCTGTGACGAGGCCCAATTCTGTTCGACCGCGCAATGCGACCAATTGGCGCTGATCGTCGACGAGCTTCATGTCGACGTTTACGCCTTCGGGCTGATCACCGATTTCAAAGGACTGCTGTTCGAAGGCACCCGTCGCCTGCTCGAAATCGCCGACCAACGAATAGAGATGCAGGTCGAGGCCCGCTGTTGGTGCGGCGCACGGGCGACAAACAACGCCCGACTTGTCAACGACAAGGTCGTGCTCGAAGGCGAGACGGTGATGGTCGGCGACACCGACAAAAACACCGTCGCCCCGTTGTTCGGCGATGTCGTGCGCTACGAATTGCTGTGTCGCAATCACTATCGAAAGCGACAAACCTCGCCCTGATCGAGGCCGACGCCGTTTAGATCTGAAGAATTCGCGCCTAGTGGCGTTTGAATCGGTTGAAAGATCGCACAACTTCAGCAGCCGTAGTTTGCGGAGTCACCGCGAACTTGGCGATGAACTCGTTCAAAACAGCCAGATCTTCGACGGTGTCGACATCGAGCCTCATCTCGGGATACGCCAACTCTGCCGGGGCCTGGACCGCGTTGATCGCGAAATCTTTCGCGTTGTCCCAGACGTAACTGGTGACGTGCTCGCGATGCGACTGGATTTGCGTCTGACCAGAAATTTTTTCGAGCAGTCGAGCCGAGAGTATTTCGGCGCCGACACCGTCGACGTATCTGTTGTCAAGCCGTTGTTGGTGGTTGCACGAATAGTCGAAATCTCCCGATAGGTGAGATTCGACGAGGCGGTCGAGCTCCTCGCCGGCGACGAACGGATTATCGGCACATACACGCACCACCAGATCGGCCTTTGCCGCACGAGCGGCCCCGACGAAGCGATCCAAAACGTCGGTTTCGCTGCCGCGAAACACTTTCGTGCCGAGAGAGCCCGCCAATTCGGCGACTGCATCATCTTGTGAACTCGTCGACGTGGCGAGCACGACTTCGTCGAGCCGCTTGGCCGTCGAGACCCGAGTCAACACCCAGGTCAAGAGATTCTTCTCGCCCAGGTGCTCGAGCATCTTGCCGGGAAATCTGACCGACCCCATGCGCGCCTGGACGACGGCGACGACCCGAGTCATGGCTTGGTGATGTCGTCCCAGGTGAGAATGTGATCTTCGGGCAGGTCGCGGGAGAATTTTTGGCCGATCACCTGATCCCAACTCATCGGACTGATGCCGGTGCCGGGTCGTTTGGCGACGAGATCTTGCTCGGAGATTTTCTGGTTCGCCTTGACATCGCGCGTCAGAACGATGCTGCGCCGGGCGTTCAAACGAGAAATCTGCTCGGAGGCGATCGGGGCTTTCGCCCGAGTCGGACCGACGAGTTCGTGCACGATTCGAATGTTCGTTTGGAACCGTGCCAGGTCGCCCTCATCCATCGCGTGATAGTGGTCGTTGCCGGGCAGGGTTTTGTCGAGCGTGAAATGTTTTTCGAGCACCACCGCACCGAGCAGGTTTGCCGCGACGAGGCTGGTCATCGACTCGGTCGGCAGCGTGTGATCTGAATAGCCGAGCAGCACGTCCGGATATCGGGTGCGCAGATCTTGGAGCATGCCCAGATGGGCATTCTCGTTTCGTGTCGGATAATTGAGAATGCAGTGCATCAGACAAATTTCTTTCGCCCCGGCCGAGCGCAAAATCTGCAGGGCCGCGTCGATTTCTTCGACATTCGACGCCCCGGTCGACAGAATTACCGGCTTGCCCGTCTTCGCAACTTTCTTCAATAGCGGCGGGTTGGTGATATCCGCCGAGGCGATCTTGAAGAATCGCACGAGCGGGTCGAGCATGTCGACGGCACCCAGATCGAACGGTGTCGAGACGAACTCGATGCCGCAATCGGCGCAGTGTTTCGCCAACTCGGCGTACTCGGCCTGACCAAACGAGTCGTATTTGGTGAACAACTCGTACTGACTCGTCGTCGGTTCCTTTGTCGTGTCCCAATATGAGGGCGAGAACTTCGAGGCGATCAACCCCGCCTTGTAGGTCTGAAACTTCGCCGCGTCGGCGCCGCCCCGCTTGGCCGACTCGATCAGCAACTTGGCGTTGTCCAGACTTCCCTCGTGGTTCACGCCGATTTCGGCGATGACATACGGCAGGTCGGTCTCGCCGACGATGCGGTCGCCAAGTTTTATTTTCTTCGTCACTTGGTCGACCCGTCACCGTGCTTTTGGATCAGGCGCTGCCGGTGATGTTCCATCGCCGCGATGTCGTTGGTCGAATTGTTCTCATGTCGGCGATATCGATACAACGGCAACTCGAGGCGATGAACCTGGTACTTCTTGGTGAACCTGAGTCGCAGGTCTGTCTCTTCGTGCAGCAAAAAAGTCTCGTCGTAGAGGCCGATGTCGATCAACTGTTCGGTTCTGAACATGATGCCGCAGGCGATCGGGTCGGTGAGGCAGTTCTTTCGACCCAATACCTCTTCTTGGTCGTCGACCAGAAGGTAATCGCAGGCGACGGCGTCCATGTATTTGTTCTCGCGCAAAAACTCGTGCAACAGGTGCAGAAACTGCGAGTTGACGTAGTCGTCTGCGTCGACCCTGACCACGAACGGCGAGCGTGCGCGGCGAATCGCCTTGTTCAACGACGCGGGCAGACCGATATTTTTTTCGTTGTCGATCAGCACGATCTCGTCGATGAACTCGCCCAACACGGCGCTGCTTCGATCGGTGCTTCCGTCGTTGATCACGACGATTTCGAACTTGTCGCGATCGATCGTCTGGGCGATCAGCGACCGCAAACACCGCGAGATGTATCGCTCCTGGTTGTACGCCGCAACGATCACTGAAATCACCGGCTGCGCCACGACTATCTGTCCAGAACTTTCTTCAGCGCCTTGTGCAGGCGAGCCGGCACGGTTTCATCCATTTTGACGACCACTGGCAACGACACGGCTCTTTCGAGTCGCTTGCGGGAATCCTGAAACTGGGTGGAGAGATCGCCGCCGTGACGCGCGACCAGTTCGGGCATGTGGGTCCAGGTGCCGGCGAAGTGCCAAGTCACGGCCTCGGGCAAGATCTTGGTCGACAAGCCCTCTTCGACGAGCGCTTCGCGGCACTTTTTCGCCGTCGAACCACTTTCGACGCCGAACACCAGGGCGTCGGCCGTCTCATATGAACCCGCCGGTGCTTCTCGTGGCGTGATGCCCGGCAAATCTTTGATCGTCGCCCACATCGAGTCGCGATTCTTGCGCTGCGCGGTGACCACCGAGGAAAGTTTTTTGAGTTGGGCCAAACCGACCGCGCCCTGCATCTCGGTCATCCGAAAATTGAAGCCGCTGCTGGCGCGCGTGTCTTCCCAGCGGGGCACCGCGGGGTTGTTCTCATGGCCGTGGTCGTGCCATGCTGCGGCGGCCTTGTAGTCGGCCTCATTTTGAAACACGACCATGCCACCTTCACCGGTGGTCATCGTCTTGGCGAAATCAAAACTGAAAGTTCCCATGCGGCCCCAGGTGCCCAAAGGCCTTTGGTCGAGCGACCCGCCACAGCCCCACGCCGCGTCTTCGAGCAGCACGATTTTGTTGTCGCGACAAATTTTGTCGATCGCGAAAAGATCGGCGGGCGTGCCCAACATGTGCACGGCGATCACCGCCCGTGTCTTCGGGGTAATCAGTTTCGCCAGCGATTTCGGATCAAGGTTGAGCGTGCCGTCGATGTCGGCGCAAACCGGGGTTGCGCCCGACTCGATGATCGCCTCGACCGTGGCGACGAAGGTGAAACTCTGCGTGATCACTTCGTCTCCGGGCTGCAAATCTAAAACGGCTAAGGCCACGCGCAACGCCGCCGTGCCCGAGGTTACGGCCAGGGCATGCGGCACACCCAATGACTTGGCGAAGGCCCGCTCGAAATCGCGAACCTTCCAGCGATCTTGTCGAATCGCATCGAACGAGTGCCTGAACAAAACCCCGCCGTGTTGGAAAATATCGTCGACCTCGGCCTGTTCCTCGGCGCCGATCAACTCGTATCCGGGCATGAATTGATTTTACCTAGGGATCTTTACATCTTCTCGAACAACGAGATGATCCTTGCGTCCGTGAGCGTCGCACGAAAGTTCTCGCCGAGTGCGTTCGTCAGGGGTTTTTCGTGTTTGATCGTCGCGGCGATCAGATCGGTGCGAAGTTGGTCGGTAAGGTTCGCGCAAACATTTTTTGGCAGGGTGACCTTCTGCTTGTCGATCATCTTTCGAAACTCGGCGTGAGCCTCGGGGTAAAAATCTTGCATCGCGTTGAGCACGATGCAATTCGCCACGCAATGGTGCAACCCGAACACCACGCTCAGTGCGGCCGAGAACGGATGCACGACGCCGACATAGCTGGTCGCGATCGCGCATCCGCCGAGGTAACTGGCCACCATCAGGTCGCTTCGAAGTTCGTCGCTCATCATGTCCTCGCCCAAAAAAACCTTGCGGCACAGGTTCACTGTCTCGCGCGAATACGCGTCGCCGATCGCGTTTCGATACGAACCCGCGAGGGCTTCGATGCAGTGGATGTATGCGTCCATGCCGGTGAAAAAATATTGGTCGCGCGGCACGCTCTTGGTCAGGTTCGGGTCGAGCACGACATGGTCGAACACGGTGAAGTCGCTGTTCATCCCCAACTTGAGACCCGTGTCGAGATTCGTCATCACGCAGGTTCGCGTCGCCTCGGAGCCCGTGCCCGAGATGGTCGGAACACCGATCTTGTGCACTCCCGCCACCCGAACCAAATCCCAGCCTTGATAATCGGCCGCTCGGCCGCCGTTGGTCAAGAGATTCGAGACGGCCTTGGCCGTGTCCAAGGTGATGCCCCCACCGAAGCCGACGACCGTCGCCGGTTTATCGTGACCCGAACCGCGCAACTCTGCGACCAGCGCGTCGATTGCCTGGGTGGTCGGCTCGTCGACCGTGCTTACGAACTGAACCGCGTCGCCTGGCATCGCACCAAGGCTCGATGCGATCGCTGACTCTTTCTGAAAATAGTCGTCGATCAAAAACACGGCGTATTTTTCGCCATGTTTCGAATTGTCGATTCTTTTCGATGCGACCAAATCTTTGACGCCCGAGACGGCACCCTGGCCGAAAGTGAAGCGACCGACATTGCGGACGATCTTGACCCCGGTGTCGAGGGTCGTCACGCAAGACCGCGCATTTTGTCGAACATCGAGAGCGAAGTCTCGAACTTGTTGTTGCTCGCCACGACGGTGCACGGCTCGCTGTGGATGTTCTCGACCAGATTGACGCCTTCAAGTTGAAAAGTGCCGCCGGCGCCGTTGAGGATCGCCAAACCGGCGGCGACATCCCAAAACATGATGTTGTGCTCGGCGTAGACATCGGCCGCGCCGGTGGCGACCAAACTCAACGATGCCGCCGCCGAACCGATCATGCGAATTTTTCCGAAAGTCGTGAGGATCTCGGCGAAACTGTTCATCGCTTTCGGATCACCGATCGGAAACCTGCTCGGAAAACCGGTGGCGAGCGTGGCCTGACCGCGGTCGGCGCGATCGGAGACCGAGATCTGCTTGGTGCCGATGTGGCTTCCGATTCTTGGCCCGCCATAGATCGTCTCTTTTGTCGAGAGATTGAACATCACCCCGAGCACTGGCGTGTTGTCGTGCCACAACCCGACCGAGATCATCGACGGCCCCAAACTTCGGCTGAAGTTGTAGCTGCCGTCGAGCGGATCAACCACCCACAACAAACCAGGCAAATTTTTGCCGGGAATGTAACCGGTTTCCTCGCTGAGAATCGCAAATCCCGTGCTCTTGAGTTCTTTCAGCAATGGTTTTTCCAATAACGTGTCGGCCTCGAGTTTCACCTCGCGACCACCCACCTGCAGATCGACGACATTCTTGGCGTTCGCGCTGTTGGCCCGCAAAAACTTTTTGCCCACCTTCTCGACGAGCTCCTTGGCCACGATGGTCAATCCCTGAACATCGTTGATCGTGAGTTCGTTCATCTGCCAGCCTCCGGATTTTCAATCTTGAATTGTTCCCGCCAACTCGGGTCGGCGAAGTAAATCTGATAGACGAGTTTCATGGTTTGATATGCATCTCGTGAGGTGCCGCTTTGCACGGGCTCGTCGGCGAGAATGCTCCGCGTGAACTCCGCGATCTCGCGGTCCCAAGAGGGGTCGTCGTGATACTCGAACAACTCCTCTTTCGGGTCGCCGTTGTCGCGATCGGGATCGGCCGTCACCAGCGTCATGGTTTCGTTGCCGTAACTCTTTGATCCCGAAAGGATGCCCCGCAAAATCACGCCGCCACGCTGCATGTTGATGTCGAGGCTGAATTGATGGCGCCACTGCGTCGCCGAACTATTCAGCATCGCCACGATCCCGTCGGCGGTGCGCATCAAGGCGTATGCGTTGTCTTCGACGTTGTATCCCCAATGACCGTTCGAAATGAAACTCTTTACATCGACGAATTCGCCCGCGAACAACCGCATCAGGTCGACCATGTGGATGCCCTGATCAAGCAGAACTCCACCGCCGGCGACCTCGCGCTTGGCCCGCCAATCGGCCTGGTTGAAGGTGATCAATTTCGACTTCCCGTAGACACCGCGCATGTTGATGATGTTGCCGAATCGGCCCGAGCGAACAATTTTCAAGGCCTCCTGCACCGAGTCGTGATATCGATGGTTGAAGCCGTACATCAACCGCGATTTCGGGTGACTCTTCTCGGTCTTCATGACGCCGGCGATGTCGGACATGTCTCGACCCGGCGGTTTTTCGCAAAACACGTGCAAGCCGAGTTCCAAGCCCGCACGGGTGACTTCGGCGGCGATGTCGTTGGTCATGCACACGATCAACACGTCGAGTTGCTGTTGCAGCAACTGTTGGTAAGTTCGAAAAAACGGCACGCCGTTGGGCAAGACACCGTCTCGGTCAAAAACACGATCGCAAACGGCGACCAATTTCAGGTTCGGATGACGCTCGACGCAATCTCCGCGACGCTTTCCGACGACCCCGTAGCCGGCGATGCCGACTTTCAAAACGTCCGTCGTCATCTTCTCAGTTTAAATTCTGCGTCACTTCGGCGCGGACACGCTGTGGTTCAAAAAAACCGTGTCGACCCCGTAGGCGATGAAGGTGTAGCCCTCGCGCACCCGTTGATCGATCATCTTCGGTTCGGGCTGCACGACATGAATGCCGCACGGCACCTTGTGTTTTGCGCAGCGTTCGAGCATTTTTGCCAGAGCATCCTTGAATTTTTTGTGATCGAAATCGCCGGTGACGCCCATCGACGCCGAGAGGTCATACGGGCCGACCATCACCGCGTCGAGGCCCTCGACCTTCAGTATCGAGTCGAGGTTGTCTACGGCGTCAATGTGCTCGATCTGGGCGACCACCAACGACTCCTGCGACTCGAGCATGTAGTCGTCGAAGTATCGACCGAAGACATTCGCGCGTTGAAAACCCACGCCACGTCGACCTCGGGGCGGCCAATGGCACTCTTCGATGATCGCCTGAATCTGCCCAGCCGTAGAGATCATCGGCACCACGACGCCAGCCGCGCCCTGATCAAGTGCCTGTCGACAATTGATCACCGTCGGACTGGCGACCCGCGCCATGGGCAATGTGCCACCCAACTCGAGTGCGCGAAAGATGTCGGGCAGCTGACCAACCGAGACGGGGCCGTGCTCCATGTCGATCGCGACCCACTCGTACCCGGCGCGTCCCATGATCTCGGCGACGTTCGAGTCGGCCAATTGCATCCAACTTCCGATGGTTGGTTTGCCGCTTTGCAACTTCGAACGAATCGCACGAACTTTTTCGAGTCTGTTCATTGGTCCTCGGTCAGCGGAAGTGATGATTAAAAATTTACAGAGAAATGGTGGCGGGGGTAGGATTTGAACCTACGACCTTTGGGTTATGAGCCCAACGAGCTACCGGACTGCTCCACCCCGCGTCGTGACGCTCAGGCTATCAGCGACATGACATAATCGCTGATGCGATGTCTCTGTTCAAAAGAAAGCCGAAGGCGAAGCAGGCCGACCTCGAAATCTTGAAAGCCGAACTGCTGGAACTGCGCAACGAATTGACGAAGCGGACGAACGCTCTCTCTCTGGTCACGGCCGCCACGAACGGACTCGATCAAAAAATCACGATCATCGACAAGCGACTCGCGACGATGACGACCGAACTGTCGCATCAACTGCATGAACTCGGGCGCGAGATCGAAACGATCTCCAAGACGACACAAGAGTCGGCCTCGCGCGAGGCCCTGGAACAACTCAAGGTCAACCAAACCCGAATCGCCAACGAGCAGGCGCGCTACGAAATCGCGTTTCGACAAGACCTGGCCGAGATCGTCGAGCAGTTGCGCAAATCGAAATAGCAGTCAAATTCGGCTCGACCAGCCGCAACTTGTTCGACGAGCAGTTTTAATTGCCGACCAGCGCGATGGCGCGGCTGACGAGTTCACGCGCCTCGGCCAACCGCTGCTGGTAAAGCGCGAAATCGGGCGGGGTGCTTCCAAGAGCGGCATCGGCCTCGGCGAACAACTGCTCGGCTCGAGCCAACAAGGCGGCCGGGGTGTCCAAAACGGTCGTCGTGTTGCCACCTGCCGGCAGTGTCGTGGTGGTCGAACCGGCGTCAGAACCCGTGGCTGTCGACGCATCAGTCGTCGTATCCACCGAGCCGTCATCGACGCGATCGCCAAGGTCTTTTTTGAAACCGACGAACAACTTCGAGATCGCCTCGGTCAGACCGTCGGCCATCACGACCTTGTTGTCGTAGGACGCGAAAAATTTGCGCACAAAAATTTGTTTCGCGCTCGGGTCGTCGGGACGAACGAACACCGGACGAACATAGACGATGCCCTTGCCGATGTTGATGATCTGCAAGTCGCCGTAGATCACGCGCGACCCTCGTTGATCGAGCAGGGTGATCTGCTGCGAAACAACCGGATCACTGCCGATTTCTGCGGCGACCGTCGCCGGGCCCTCGGGCAGAGGATCGCCAACTTTGTAGATGGTCAGCTGGCCGTAAGTTTTCGGGTCGCTCGAAACCACCATGAACGCCCTGAGTTCTTTGCGGGCGTTGTCGGCGGAGAACGGAACAAACGGTCGAAGCATCGAAAAGACGCCAGAGCCGGCAACTGAACGCGGCTCGTGAAACATCGTGTAGTAGGGCTCAAATCGGGCCACGCTCGCGTCACGCACCTCGCCGGTGTTGGCGGCGTTCAGATCTGTCGTGAAATCACCAGGGGCGACGACACCGGTGACACCCTCAGGCTCGGTGGCCGGCGCCTGGGCGACGCTCCATGCGGCGTTGCGATTGAAGAACAATGTCGCGTCTTCGAACTGGTAACGACCATAGATGTTTGTCTGAACCCTGAACAGGTCTTCGGGGTACCTGAAATGGTTGACGAGCTCCTTCGGGGCCTTGTCGACGGAAGTGAACAACTTCGGAAACACTTTCTGCCAGGTTCTGATGATCGGATCGGATTCGTCGACCACATAAAACTTCATCGAACCGTCGTAGGCGTTTATCGTGACCTTGACGCTGTTGCGAACGTAGTTGAAACTCGTGCTCAGACCGCTGCCGAGCGTCAATTGATCGACGTTGGCCTGCTGGGCATACGGATACTTGTCGGTGATCGTGAACGCGTCGAGAACCCACTCGACCTTGGAGTCGACCACGACCGGGTACGGATCGGCATCCAATCGCAGAAATGGGGCGACTTTGGAAACACGGTCTTTGATGTTTCGCAGGAACATGATCTGCGACTGTTCATCGACCAGCGACGAACCGAACAGGTTGAACTCGCCAAAATTGACGGCGAAAGCGACGCGACGAAGCAAGGAAGAGAGTTCGACTCCGCCTTTGGCCGAATATTTGGTCGCCTTCGCATCGGCACACGCCTGCTCGACCTCGCCGGTCTTGACCAAGGCGTAAGAGTCAAGGCCCTCGCCAAAATAAAGCTCGGGTCGATCGGTCTTGATACTCGTATATATAGGACGACCGTCGATGGTCACTTTGCTGGCCGGGGCGACGATCAAGCCGCATCCATGCGTGTATAGAAGATGGCGCGAAACCCATGTGCGGTTGGGAATGCCCGCTGTGTTCAACTCGCGGGCGGCGACCAAAACCTGTTGCTCACGTCCGTCGATCACATAACGATCTACATCCAGGTCGCGGATCGCGTAAAACGACGTCTGACCTTCGTCCAAAACGAAACGATCTCGCATCTGCAACGGGTCGAGTTGGCGAACATCTCTGAGCGGTTCGATGTCTTCGGCAACATCTGCGGCCGAGATCGGCTCGTATTCGACATTGACGACTTTCACCGAACCAAGACCCATCGCCGATTTGGTTGCGACGAGGTTTCTTTCGATGTATGGAAGTTCTTTCGTGCTCACATTCGGCTGCACCGAAAAGCGTTGCACCACCGCCGGATAAATCTGCCCGGCGACCAGAGCCACGACGATCCACAGCAGCGTCGCCAAAACCGGCAATCTCCAACCCTTTTGCCAGACATTCCACAAGAACAACAGCGCCACCGCGATCGAGACCAGAATCATCAGGTTCGTGGCGGGCAATTGGGCGTTGACGTCGGTGAATGTCGCGCCCTGCACGACTCCCCGGGTCGAGGTGGTCAGGTCGAAACGGCCGAACCAGTAACCCACCGCACGCGAAAGGGCGATGGCCGCGAACAAAACCGAAATGTGGGCCTTGGCTTGCGGGGTCACATGGCGACCCTGGGTCTGCAATTGAATCGCGCCGTTCAAATAATGGGCGATGAAAGTGACCAGCGCGACGAGAATCAGCGAAGCCAATGACCAACTGATCAGAAACTGGATGAACGGCAGGCGGAAGACGTAGAAACTTATGTCGCGATTGAACAACGGATCGTTGACGTCGAAACTTTGGGCGTTCGAAAACAAAAACCAGTCTTGCCATTGCGCCGAGGCGGGCAAGCCGACCATCAGACCCAGCAAAAGCGAGATGACGATTCTCACCAGCCACTGTCTCGAAGCGACGAGTTGTCGGTAACCGGCGAGGGCACGTTGCTCCAGAGAAACTGGAACATCGGTGGGTGCCAATCGATCGGCCAGCCACAGGTTGAGAGCCATGATCAAGGTGAAAATCAGCACGAACACGGCTCCCAACGCGAGCTTCGTGGTCAAGACACCCCAGAACACATCGGTGCGACCGACCACATCGTGCCAAAGAACGTCGACATAAAAACTCGCCAGGCTTCTCAACGAAATTCCGCCGACAACGAATATCGCCAGGATCACCGACCAGATCGTTCGTCCGCGTCTGAAGAAGCCGCGTTGAAAGCCGCCGCTCGAGCGCGGGGTGCGTGGATTACGGGGCAGGTCGGAGGGGTTCCGCACGGGAGAAAGACTATCTTGGCGCGGGAATCACAAGGCACTTGCAACCCGAATGAATCACTGGGTGTTCGTGTCCTGTGGGAAACTTTTCGCCGCACGCAACTTCGCCGGCGAGCGAGTTGTCTTCGGCGTCCGCGCAAGGCGGGCCGTCGGGATCGACCATCCAACAAACCTTGGTTCCCGATTCGAGCACCAGATATGCGCCGCGACTATACGCCAGACGCGATATGTCGCCGACAATTTTGTCGACCTGTTGCATTTTCCACTCGCGATAAACGCCGCGAATCAGCGTCGACATCTCGGCGGCGTCTCCCGCGCTCGTCTCGACGCACTTTTGAATTCGTTCGCGAAGCGGATAGACGATTTCATCGGCGAGTTTCTTGGTCATCACCTGCATCACGGTCGTGTTGCTGACCTTTTTTCGCAGGTCCGACTTGAGACTCTTCGAAAGCGACTGCGCCCCAGACATCGCGGCTTCGATCAATTCTTTGCTCGTGGATTCGACATAGGTCTGCAACTGATTTTCGACGCTCGGCAGAACCTTTTCGAGGGCGACCTGCGCTTTTTTTGACTGCAAGTAGTTGAGCATCGAGTTTTCTTCATCGGCCAGAACTCGTTTGATTTTTTTCGTCACTGCTTCGTTGATCGGCAAGAGTGCAGTTTCGCGTTGCTCAAACAACTTGGCGTCGGGCTTGATCGGCGCGATCGGTTTGGCCGGCTTATCCGCGCTTTTGGTTGGGGTTGCTTTGGTTGGCTTCACCTTGGTCGTCTTGACCGAACTCGCTACCGTTTCGGCGCCGGCTGCGCGCAGTTTGGCGAACAAGTCGTCGACGCTCGACTTTTTCGGGGCTACGGGTTTGACTAGAGGTTCGATCGTTGCAGGTTCACTTTTATCTGCTTGCGCCGCATCGGCAGGTGCATCAGTCGACGGGTGCATTCGACGCGAGGTTCGACCGAACATTTGCACGATTTTGGCCCGATGCCCGTCGTCGGGTTC
>VGAB01000033.1 GCA_016870935.1 Actinomycetota bacterium
TCGCCGTTTTCGATCGCATCCAATAGGTGAATGGCGATATCGCCAACTTTGATTTCTGAATCGTCTTTGCCTGCGCCTTTGACGCCGTCGTCGAGCATGATGTAGCAGAACGGGCACGCAGTCGCGACGCGCGACGCACCCGTGGCGATCGCCTCGCGGGCGCGTTCATCGTTGACTTTCGTGCCGATGTCTTCTTCCATCCACATTCGAGCGCCACCCGCGCCGCAACACATGCCCGTGGTGCCGTTGCGCGGCATCTCGACGATCTCGATGCCCTTGATCGACCCGACCACCTTGCGAGGCGCCAGATAGACATCGTTGTGCCGACCGAGGTAGCACGAGTCGTGGTAAGTGATTCTCTCTTCGAGCGAGGCGTTGCTTACGTCGAGTTTGCCCGAGGCGATTAAATCTTCGAGCAACTGCGTGTGATGTACGACCTCGTAATTGCCGCCCAACTGCGGATACTCATTCTTGAGCGTGTTGAAACAGTGCGGGCACTGGGTGATTATTTTTTGCACACCCATCGTGTTCAACATCTCGACGTTGGGCATCGCCAACATCTGGAAGAGATATTCGTTGCCGCTGCGTCGCGCGCTGTCGCCGGTGCACATTTCGCTCGGGCCCAAAATCGCCACGTCGATGCCCGCCCGCTTGAGAAGTTTGGCCATCGACTGGGTCACCTTTTTGTTTTTGTCGTCGAAACTTCCCGCGCAACCGACCCAATAGAGGTATTCGTGTTTGAGCGGCGCGCCCGGATCGAGAATCTCGACATCCAGATCTTTCGCCCATTCACCGCGATCGGTCTGGCTCATGCCCCAAGGGTTGCTTTGGTTCTCCATCGCGCGATAGGCGTTGCCGAGTTGTGCCGGAAAGTTGCTCTCCATCAGCGAGAGATAGCGGCGCATGTCGAGAATCTTGTCGAGAATCTCGATGTTCACGGGGCAGATTTCGTCGCAGGCTTTGCAACTCGTGCACGACCAGATTTCTTCGGCGGTGATGCGCTCGAAGACCGAGTTGGCACTGATCTTGATTTCGCTATCGGCACTCAAGGGTGGCGAAACTTTGCCACCCGGCGCGTGGCTGGCGGTGGCGGCCATGACTTCTCCACTTTTCAGAACTATCTCGCGCGGGTCGAGGGGTTTGCCGGTGGCGTGCGCCGGGCAGACGCTGGTGCAACGCCCGCACATCGTGCAGGCGTCGAGATCGAGCAGCTGTTTCCAGGTGAACTCTTCGATCACGTTCACGCCGAAAGATTCGAGCGACGTCTCGGTCAGATTCGGCATCGCCTTCATCGCGCCCTTGGGTCGTTCGCGGTCTTTCAGATACATGTTCAGCGGCGAGGTGAAGATGTGGCGCAACATCGTGATCGGCAAAATCGCCAAGAAGACGATGAAGGTCAGCACATGCGCCACCCACCATGCCTGGTGCCAGGTTGTCAGGGTCGAGGCGCTCGCATCGTTCACCAACTGGGCGAGCGGATACCCGACGACGCTCCATTTTTCGTGGTCGAGGTTCACGCCCGCGGCCTGACCTTGGGCGATGCGGAACATTTCGGCGCCGAAACCCGTTATGCCGATCGCCAACAACACACCGAGAATCAGCGCGTGCTCGGGCTTGGTCTTGATGCGAATTCGATACGGTCGCTGCACATATCGGCGCACGATCGCCCAGACGACGCCGAGCGTGAACACGACGCCCGCCAAGTCGCCGACCAATGCGTAACCGCGATAAACATCGCCGTGCAAAAATTTCAGGGCCTCGGGCATCTGGTGGTCGATCTCGAGCACGGTCGTCACGCCGAGCAACACCAAGAAACCGAAGTAGATCATCGAGTGCATCAGGCCAGCGGCGCTGTCGCGCAGAAGTGTGCGCATGTAGACGCCCGAGCGATAGTCGGCCAGACGGCGCTTGACATTTTTCGGTGTCGTCTTGCGTCGGTCTGGTGCGCCACGCTCCCAGTTGCGAATGCGGTCGGCGAACCGCAACGAACCCCAAACCAAGATCATCGGAATTACCGTGTAGAAGGCAACTTTGAACGCGCCTGGAATGCCGCCGAAAACTTCGCGGTGAATCAGCGATGTGCTCTTCCAACCCGTCAACTGCGGCACGATGCCCGAGATCAGCGTGAAGGTGCCGATACCCACGCCAAAGGCGATCGATAGTTGATAGGGCTTCAACCGTTTTGAAACGGCGGGTTGGTTGGTCGTGTTTTTGTCGAGCATCGCGGTTGTTATTTTGAACTCAGACTAGTTATTTCAGCCGTAATAAGCGCGGTCCAAGTCGCGAATACGCAAGGAGAGCGACCCCAACAGTTTGTGGGTTAGTGCGGGCACCTTGTCGGTAAGTCGCAGAAAATTTCCCCGGCTGATCACGAGAAGTTGGCAGTCAGATTCGCATACCACGGTCGCGGTGCGCGGGCCGTGGTCGAGCAGAGACAGTTCGCCGACCACCGAGCCGGTGCCGAGTGTCGCCACTTTTTTGCCGCTTTTTTTGACCACGGCTTTTCCGCTCAAGATGATGAACGCCTCTTTGCCCGGGTCGCCTTGCTTGATCATCGTCTTGCCCTTGGCCATCGTGACCCTGTCGCCCGCTTTGGCGATGCGCTCCAAATCTTTCGTCGAACATGAATTGAACAACGGCGAGTAGCGCAGGTGTTTGAGAGAGTTTTTCAGATCGGTCATACGAAAATCTTAGTGTTTCTCGCTTCTGCTCTGCTCGGCCACCTCTTGGGTCGCCCTGGCGATCGCCTCGGGGTCGCCAAGGTATGTGACCGAAGAGACCTTCAGTTGTCGGGTGAATTCGTAGCGCCGCGGCACCCCGGTCGGAATATTGAATTCGGCGATCTGGGCGGGGCTGAGGTTTTCGAGATACATCACGAGCGCCCGCAAAGAATTGCCGTGGGCCGTGATCAGCACATTTTTTTCGCGAGCCAGTTCGGGTGAGATCGTCTGGGTGTAAAACGGCACCACTCGCGTCACCACATCGAGCAAACATTCGGTGTCGGGCAGGTCGCGCGGTGCGATGTGTCGATAGCGGGGGTCGTTGCGCGGGTGCTCGGGGCTCGTTTCGTCGACCGGTGGCGGCGCGATGTCGTAACTTCGGCGCCACAGGTTCGTTTGCTCTTGGCCGTATTTTTCGGCGGTGGCTTTTTTGTCCAGCCCCTGCAACGCGCCATAGTGCCGTTCGTTCAGTCGCCAATCTCGCCGAACTTCGATGTCGTTTAGACCCATGGTTTCGAGCGCGATGCGGTTCGTCTCGATCGCGCGGGCCAGAAGCGAGGTGAAAACAAGGTCGAAATGCAGGCCCTCGGCGAGCATCGTCTCACCGGCGCGCCTCGCCTCGAGTTCGCCCCGCTTGGTGAGCCCGACGTCGTGCCAACCGGTGAACAAGTTGAGTTCGTTCCAGGTGCTTTGACCGTGGCGCAACAGAACCAGCACACCAGTCATCGACGCATCACCGATCAAATCGTATGCGCAAAACGCCATGCGGATTATGTATGAATATAGGTATGGCTTTCGCCGCCACAAAAGGTTTTGATGTCGTCGTGGTCGGCTCGGCGAACCTCGACCTGGTCGCCCGCGCACCACGGTTGCCCAAACCCGGCGAAACCGTTACGGGGTCCAACTATTTCGAGGCGTGCGGCGGCAAAGGGGTCAACCAGGCGATCGCCGCGGCGCGGGCCGGGGCAAAGACGGCGTTTCTTGGCGCCGTTGGTCAAGATCACGCGGGCGAGGTTCTGCTCGAGGCGCTGCGAAAAGACGGCGTCGATGTCGCCGCGGTGCGCAAGGTCGCCGCGCCGACGGGTCGTGCGTTGATCGGCGTCGGCGGCGACGGCGAAAATTCGATCATCGTCGTGCCCGGCGCGAACCACGAAATAAATGTCGATGACATCGAGCGGCATCGCGCGCTGCTCGAGTCGTGCAAAGTTCTGTTGTGCCAACTCGAGGTGCCACTGGCGGTCGTGCGCAGAGCCTGTGAACTCGCCAACTCGACGACGACGCGCATTTTGAACCCTGCTCCGGCGCAAACTTTGCCGGGCGACCTGCTCGGTGTCGTCGACATCATGGTGCCCAACGAGCACGAACTCGAACTGTTGGGCGGGGTCGACGAGTTGCGTCGTCAAGGCGTGGCGACCGTGATCGTCACGCAAGGTGAAAAGGGTGCGATGTTGGTGAGCGACGCGGGGGTGGCGCAGGTTGATCCTTTCAAAGTCACCGCGGTCGATTCGACGGGCGCGGGCGACTCATTTTGCGGCATGGTCGCCGCCAGAGTGGCGCTGGGCGAGACGATGTCTCAGGCACTGCGGGCGGGCGTGATTGCAGGGGCTTTGGCCACCCAAACCGAGGGGGCAGTGCCGTCGATTCCCTTATGGAATATGGTAAAAGTCAAACTTGAGTCGAAGTGACTTAAGTTTTTTGCCTAAAAGGTTGTAAAGAGGCTTAAACAGCCTTACCGTACTTTGGGCTTGCCGATACCCCCATCGGCAGGCACCCAAAACAAACGGAGAAAAAATCATTATGTCAAAAGCAGTCGGTATCGACCTCGGCACAACCAACTCGGTCGTCAGCGTTCTTGAAGCAGGCGAACCAGTCGTAGTTCCAAACTCAGAAGGCTCGCGCACCACACCCTCGGTTGTCGCGTTCTCCAAAGGCGGAGACGTGCTCGTCGGCGAAGTCGCCAAGCGCCAGGCCATCACCAACACCGAGCGCACTTTTCGCAGCATCAAACGACACATGGGCTCGAACTGGAAGTCGGCCGACATCGACGGCAAAAAATACACGCCGCAAGAAATCAGCGCACGCACGCTGATGAAGTTGAAGCGCGATGCAGAGGCCTACCTCGGCACGTCGGTGACCCAGGCGGTGATCACGGTGCCGGCATATTTCGACGACGCGCAACGCACCGCGACAAAAGAGGCGGGGCAGATCGCCGGTCTCGAAGTTTTGCGGATCATCAACGAACCGACCGCGGCGGCACTCGCATACGGGCTCGACAAGGGCAGTGAAGACGAGACGATCCTCGTGTTCGACCTGGGCGGCGGCACGTTCGACGTCAGCGTGCTCGAAATCGGTGACGGAGTTTTCGAAGTCAAGAGCACCCACGGCGACACCAACCTGGGTGGCGACGACTGGGACCAACGAGTGATCGATTGGCTGGTCAAAGAATTCAAGTCGGCGCACGGCGTGGATCTCGGCACCGACCGCATGGCGTTGCAACGCCTGAAAGAAGCGGCAGAAAAAGCCAAGATCGAGTTGTCGCAGGTTCAACAGACGCAGATCAACCTGCCGTTCATCACCGCGACCCCCAATGGTCCGTTGCATCTCGATGTTTCGTTGAGTCGATCGAAGTTTCAAGAGATGACCAGCGACCTGCTCGAAAAATGCCGCAAGCCGTTCGAACAGGCGATCACCGACGCGGGCATCACGAAGAGTCAGATCAAGCACGTGATCCTGGTGGGCGGTTCGACCCGCATGCCGGCCGTGCTCGAGTTGATTCAGTCGTTGACCGGCAAAGAGCCGAATCGATCGGTCAACCCCGACGAGGTTGTCGCCGCCGGTGCCGCGATTCAAGCGGGCGTTTTGCGCGGCGACGTCAAAGACGTGTTGCTGCTCGACGTGACGCCGCTGTCTTTGGGCATCGAAACAAAGGGTGGCGTGATGACCAAACTGATCGAGCGCAACACGACTATTCCGACGAAACGCACCGAGGTGTTCTCGACGGCCGAAGACATGCAACCGTCGGTCGAGATCCACGTGTTGCAGGGCGAGCGAGAGATGGCCAGTTACAACAAGACGCTGGGCAAGTTTCAACTCGTAGACCTGCCCCCGGCGCCGCGTGGCGTGCCGCAGATCGAAGTCACCTTCGACATCGACGCCAACGGCATCGTTCATGTCTCGGCAAAAGACCGCGGCACGAACAA
Source organism: Actinomycetota bacterium (assembly GCA_016870935.1). Classification (GTDB taxonomy): domain Bacteria; phylum Actinomycetota; class Acidimicrobiia; order Acidimicrobiales; family Ilumatobacteraceae; genus BACL27. The sequence goes on from VGAB01000033.1 coordinate 5,921, forward strand.
AGAGCAATCGATGACGATCACCGGTCAGTCCTCGCTGTCGAAAGACGACATCAACAAGATGGTCAAAGACGCCGAGGCCCACGCCGAAGAAGACAAGAAGCGTCGCGAAGAGGCCGAGGTTCGCAACAACGCCGACTCGTTGGTCTACCAGACCGAAAAAGTGTTGCGCGAGCAGGGCGAGAAACTAACGGCCGAAGACAAATCGGCAGTCGAGGGCCCGCTCGCCGATCTGCGATCGGCGCTCAACGGCAGCGACACCGACACGATCAAGAATGCGACCGAAAAGTTGATGGCGGCCAGCCAGGCCTTCAGCCAGAAACTTTACGAGGCCGCATCTCGTGACGCGAACGCGGCCGGCACATCGGCCTCGGGTCAGCAAGCGGGCGGAAACGATTCAGACATCGTGGACGCCGAGATCGTCGACGAGAAATAATCTCGGGTCGTAATTCTTTATGACCGATGAAAAAGCAGAGTCGACCAGCGAAGAACTGAGCGTCGAGGCGCTCGTCGAGCAACTGACCAAAGAACGCGACGAATTCAAAGACATCGCCCTGCGCGTGCAGGCCGAGTTCGAGAACTATCGAAAGCGTGCCGCGGCCCAGTTGATCGACGAGACCGATCGCAACTCGGGTCGCATCGTCGAGGGTCTTCTCGGCGTGCTCGACGCGTGCGAGGCGGCGATGGCCCACGGCATCGAGGGTGTCGAGACGATCTTTGGTTCGATGCTCGGCGCGCTGCAGAAGCAGGGTCTTGAGGTTCTCGATCTGGTCGACACGGTGTTCGACCCGAGCGTCGCCGACGCCGTCGTGCACGAACCCGCCGACGCCGATTCGCCGAACCCGGAGACGCGCGTCGTCGAGGTGCTTCGCACCGGTTATCGCTGGAAGGGTCGAGTTCTTCGCGCCGCGATGGTCAAAGTCAAGGGCTGATCAGGGCCTCGTGCAATGAGTGCACAGCGCGAGTGGTTCGAGAAAGATTATTACGCGGTGCTCGGCGTGTCGAAGACGGCGACCGACAAAGAGATAACCAAGACCTACCGAAAACTCGCGCGCAAATATCACCCCGACGCCAACCCGAACAACGCCGCCGCCGAAGAAAAATTCAAGGAGATCTCGGCGGCCTACGACGTGCTCGGCGACGAGAAGCGTCGCAAAGAATACGACGAGGTTCGTCGCGCAGGTCCGTCGGCTTTCGGCATGCACGGCGGCCCGGGTGCGCAGGGGGGCTTCAGCGGTGGCCAACCCTTCGACATGGGTGGCGGCGATATTTCAGATTTGATCAGCCAGATGTTCGGTGGGCGCGGGGGGCGTTCGCGCAACGGCGTCGATCCGCGTCGCGGTTTAGACCTCGAGGCGAGCCTTGACATCAGTTTCATCGACGCGATCAACGGCATGACCACGTCGTTGCGCCTGTCGACCGAGGGCGAAAAAACCCCGCGCGAGGTGAACGTGCGAATTCCGGCGGGTGTCGACAATGGTCAGCGCATTCGCATCAAGGGTCGCGGCGAAAAAGGTCGCAGCGGCGGCCCCTCGGGCGACTTGTTGATCACCTGCAATGTCGCGCCCCATGCAGTGTTCGGTCGCGAGGGCAAAAACTTGACCGTCGCGCTGCCGATCACTTTCACCGAGGCGGCGCTCGGGGCGAACATCGAGGTGCCGACCGTCGACGGTTCGAGCGTGACCCTGCGACTCAAAGCCGGCACGCAGGCAGGCTCGCGTCACCGGGTCAAGAGCAAGGGCATCAACTCGGGTGGCGCGGCGGGCGACCTGATCGTCACCGTAGATGTCGTCGTGCCGCGCGACCTCACCGACAAACAACGAAAACTCGTCGAGCAACTCGCCCAAATTTCCGACGACGCGCCCCGTAAAAATCTTTTTTCGAACGCCAAGCCTTAACTAGTCAGGAGAAAATATGCAATACGAAACGCAAGCCGTATATGTGATCTCGGTGGCCGCCGAACTGGCGGGCATGCATCCGCAAACTTTGCGAATCTACGAGCGTCGCGGTCTCGTGCAACCGGCGCGCACCGCGGGCGGCAAACAGCGTCGCTACAGCAACGCCGACATCGCCCAGTTGTTGCGCATCGCCGAGTTGGCCGAACTCGGCATGAACCTCGAGGGCATTCGTCAGGTGATGGCGCTCGAGAACCAGGTCGCCCAACTCAAACAGGCGGTCGTGCAACTGCAGGGTCAACTCGAGCGCGCCACGGCGAACGCCAGAAAAAATTATGGTCTCGTGCCGTTCGATCAGGTCACGAATCAAACCACGATGTTTTTTTCTCGCAACCCGCGCCCATTCGACGAGGAGCGTTGAGTTTCGGCGAGTAGACTTTCGTTACGTACCTGCAAAATCTCAAATAGTAGGAGCGTTTGATGCCCGTGTCAGTCGTCGTCGGAACCCAATGGGGCGACGAGGGCAAGGCGAAAATAATCGACCTTCTGGCTGAGAGCCACCAGGTCGTCGCGCGATACCAGGGCGGTCACAACGCGGGACACACGGTCGTCGTCGGCGACCAAAAATATGCGCTGCAACTCGTGCCCAGCGGTGTTTTTTATTCGCATGTCATGCCAGTGATCGGCAACGGGGTGGTCGTCGACCTGCCGACTTTGTTCAACGAGATCGACACGCTCGAGTCGCGCGGCGTCTCGTGTTCGCGGCTGAAGGTTTCGAGCCTCGCCCATTTGATTTTTCCCTGGCACCAGGCCCACGATGCGTTGAGCGAGTCGTCGCTCGGCGATCAAAAAATCGGCACGACGCTGAAGGGCATCGGGCCCGCGTACGCCGACAAGTCGCGGCGGGTCGGCATTCGCGCCGGTGATGTGCGCGACGCCGGTCGATTCAAAAAACTCGTTCGAGCCAGGGCCTTGGACGAACAAAAGATTCTCGCCGCGCTCGGAGGCGAACAACTTAACGTCGACCAGATCGTCGAGAAGTTCGTCGCCTTGGGCAAGCGGCTCGAGCCATATGTCGCCGACACCGTCAATTTGTTGCATCAGGCGCTCGGGCGAAAAGAAAATCTGTTGCTCGAAGGCGCTCAGGCCACATTTTTGGATATCGACCACGGCACGTATCCGTTCGTCACTTCGTCGAACCCGACCGCGGGTGGGGCGTGCGCGGGTTCGGGTCTTGGTCCGCGCGACATCACGCGAATAGTCGGTATCGCCAAGGCCTACACGACGCGGGTCGGCAGCGGGCCGTTTCCTTCAGAGTTGTTGGGCGACCTGGGCGAAAAGATCGTCGACATCGGTCACGAGTTCGGCACCGTCACCGGGCGTCGTCGCCGACCGGGTTGGCTCGACCTGGTGATGTTGCGTCATGCGGTGCGCCTGAATTCGCTCACGGAGATCGCGCTGACGAAACTCGATGTGCTCGACACGTTTTCGACCGTGCGAGTTTGCGTCGGCTACGAGGTCGACGGCACAGAGCTTCACGGGTATCCCGACGACGCCCAGGTGCTGGCCAAGGTGGTGCCGCAATATGTCGACCTCGAGGGCTGGAACTGTTCGATCAGACAGGTGCGAAGTTTCGCCGACCTGCCGCCACAGGCCAAGGCCTTGATCGAACTCGTCGAACAACATGTCGGGGTGCCTGTGTCGATTATTGGCGTCGGCCCCGAACGAAATGAATGCGTGGTTCGTCGATGATCGAGCGATACAGCCTGCCCGAAATGGCCGAAATCTTTTCTGACGAGTCGAAGTTTCGTCGTTATCTCGAGATCGAATTGCTGGCCACCGCCGCGCAGAGCGAGGTTGGCGTCGTGCCGCGGGATCAGGCCAAGATTTGTCGCGATCGTGCGCCCGTGGTCGACGGCGAATTCGTCGCCGAGGTCGCCGCGAGAGAACGCGTCACCGACCACGATGTCGCGGCGTTCGTCGACGTGGTGCAAAACAAGATCGGTATGCCGGCCGGCGCCTGGATTCATCATGGTCTGACCAGTTCAGATGTGGTCGACACCGCGTGGTGCTCGATGTTGCGCGACGCCGCGAGCCTGATCGATCGCGCGCTCGTCGATTTCTACGAATCTTTGGTCGGTTTGGCCGAAAAACATCGCGACACGGTGATGATCGGCAGAACCCACGGGGTGCACGCCGAACCCACCACCTTCGGCGCCAAGGTAGCGCTTTGGGCGTTGCAGGTTCGACGCGATCGCGAACGTCTTGCCGCCGCGACCAGGCGCATCGCAGTGTGCAAACTTTCGGGTGCGGTCGGCACCTATTCGAACATCGACCCGCGGGTCGAAAAGAGCGTGGCGACCGCGCTCGGCTTGACGCCCGTGCCGGCGACGCAGGTCGTCGCGCGCGATCGTCATGCCGAATATTTGTGGGCCTGCGCCAGCATCGGCACCACGATCGAGATGATCGCCGTCGAGTTGCGTCATCTGCAGCGCACCGAGGTCAACGAGGTGCGCGAAGGCTTCGCCTCGGGCCAAAAAGGCAGCTCGGCGATGCCCCACAAGCGCAATCCGATTTCTTCCGAGACGCTCACGGGGCTCGCGCGGGTTTTGCGCGGCAACTTGCAGGTGGGGCTGCAAGACGTGCCGTTGTGGCACGAACGCGACATCTCGCATTCGTCGGCCGAGAGAATCGTGCTTCCCGATTCTTCGATGCTCGCTTATTACGTGTTGCGCCGGGCGACGCGGCTGGTCACGAATCTCGAGGTCGATGCGGCACAAATGTCGAAAAATCTCGGTTTGCTGCACGGTGTCGTTCACTCGCAGGCGGTCTTGCTGGCGTTGGTCGGTGCCGGTTCGGGTCGCGACGACGCCTATCGGTTGGTGCAAGAACTTTCGGCCAAAGCGATCGCCTCTGGCGAGAGTTTCAAACAAGTTCTGCTCGACGACCAACGGGTCAAATTGTCGCCCAAGCAACTCGACGAGATATTTTCCGTCGCGGCGTCGGTGGCGCGGGCCAATCTCGTGTTCGACGCGCTGAAGTCGACAGACTCTTAACGGCGTCGTGGCTGATTTACCGAAACTCGACAATGCACGCGAGGCGCTGCGCGTTCATATTTTGCGCCACTCGCTCAAGACGGGCGAGTTCACGCTCAAATCGGGACGCACCAGCAACTGGTTTCTAGATTCGAAGCAGACCGCATGCCGCAGCGACGGCATTTTGCTGGTTAGCGACGTGGCGTTGTCGATATTGCCCCCGAACATCGACGCAATCGGCGGTTTGACCATGGGCGCCGACCCCGTCGCTTTCGGCATCGCCGCAGTGGCGGCGACCAGGGGTCGTAATCTGCGCAGTTTCAGCGTGCGCAAAGAGGCCAAAGATCACGGCGTCACTGGTCGTGTTGCGGGAGCGTTGCAACCAGGCGACAAGGTGGCGATCGTCGAAGACACGGTCACCCGCGGCACTTCGTTGTTCGAGGCCGTCGAGGTGGTTCGTGCGTTCGGTGCGACACCGATATTCATCACCGTGGTCGTAGATCGGGGCGGCACATGCGAGGCGATGGCCAAAAACGCAAATATCGCCTACGAGCCGATGTTGACCGCGCCCGATCTTGGCTACGCTTTTGGCTCATGAATAAATTTTCAATCGCCAAAAATTCGCTGATTGCAGTCGCTCTTTCTTTGGCGACGGTCGCCTGTTCTGGTTCAGAACCATATTCCGGCGGCGACGATGCCTCGTCATCGCAAGACGAAAGTTATGGCGATGGCTCCGAAAGCGAAACAGAAAGCGACACTGAAGCCGGCGTGGTCGATGAAATCGTGGAGATCGATGTTGTAATCGGCCAAACCTCGGGTTCGGCCATTCCGTTTCAGGCCACTTTGGGTCAGACCGTGCGAATCACGCTTCTCAACCCCGATGCCGACGACGAGTTTCATCTGCACGGCTACGACTTGGGTGGCGATGTGACACCGGCCGGCCAAGAAGAAGTTTTCGAATTCACCGCCGACAAACTCGGCACATTCGAACTCGAGAGCCATGTCACCGGCGACTGGATCTTGACCCTCGTCGTCGAAGAACCTTAATAATTTTTCGGCGTCGGTTCGACGATCGGGCAACGTCTCAGTTGCCGAGCGAAATATCTAACTGGTCGCGCAAGACATTGGTCAGTGCGAACGCATATACAGACGAGATGTGGGTGAGATCGCGGTAGACCGCCATATTGCCGATCACAACGGGGCAGACCGATTCGGTGCAGAACCAATCGGCGAGGTCGATGAATCGTGAAGTTTCGCTGCTCCAAACACCTTTCAAGATTTCGGCGGTTTCAAAGTTGAAAGCGGTTTCACGCAGAAAGTTGCAATTTTGCACCGTCTGGGTATTCGCCGAAAGGCAGATCGGCACATGCAACGAGGGCCCAGGAGTATCGGCGATGTACAAGACTTTCTGGCCCGAAGTCGTGAGTGCCGCATGCATCTCGTTGATGTTGTTGATGAAACCATCAGGTGATTCGTCAACCAGATCTTCTCGATTGGTGAAACCCGAAACGACGACAAGCGAGAATTTGGCGCGGTTGATTTCGGCGACCACATTCGCTACCCACTTGCGACATTTTTCGATTGTTCCACCCGAGATGCCGAGCATCGTGCAGCCAGAGCGGGTGAAGGTCTGCAATCGCCAACCCCTTTGTTCGGAAATGCGATTCAGGGGCTCGAACCACTGCGCGGCGTGCGAGTCACCGACGAGGGCGATCGAGGTCGACGCCTCGAGGTCACCGAACACGCACACAGGCGGCAGGTCAAAATCGTGATCGTGACAACCGAGTTTGTATATCTCGGGTTCGTCGTTGGCCAAAACATCGAGCGATGGTTCGAGATCTGGCGGAAGTAGCGACAGACCTGGCGAGCGACCTAGCAGGTCTTTCAATTGCTGATCCGAGTATTGAAAGATCGTGGTTGTCGTCGAAACACCCGTGTCGCCGGCCCGAGTTTCGCCGGTGACCGTCGGTTTCGGGTTGGTCTGGTCGTTTTGAGCGGTGATGAACGACGCGCCAAGCCCGACGACGATTAATGCGGCGCCAAAAACCAATGATCTGTTGGCGTCGCGCAGGAAGTTCGGCACCCGATGAATCGGCTGCTCGACGAATCTGAAGGTCAACTCTGAAAGCGCGAAAGTTGCGATCATGCACAATGCAATCTGGTTGACCGAAAGTTCGGCTTTTGCCGCAGCGCGAGCCACGATCAAAATCGGCCAATGCCACAGGTAGAGCGAATACGAGCGACTGCCAATCCATTGAAAAATTTCCAGTTGTAAAACTCGGTTCGGGCCAAATCTCGAGTTGTCGCCGGTGGCGATCATCGCGACTGTGGCGAAAACGGGCAGCATCGCGGCGTATCCGGGGAAAATCGTCTTGTCGTCGTAAACGAGCGATGCGACAATCGTCGCGACGGCGCCCAACCAACCAAATACAGCCAGCAGTTTGGGTTCAAGTTTCGCCACCCGACTTTGAGCGGTCGCCAGTAGCGCCCCGGCCCCCAACTCCCATGCTCGATAGGGCAACAGATAAAAACTCGCCGGTCCCGAGTCTTTTGTGGTCGCTACACAGAGCACAAGAGAAAGCACGGTGACCGCCGCGATACCGATGTTCAGGCCCAGTTTTGAATCGCGGCGTGTCTTGAGCAGCAAAATCACCAGAACGGGAAAGAAGATGTAGAACTGCTCTTCAACGCCGAGAGACCAATAGTGCTGCAGTGGTGAGGCGGGAAGGGTGCTGCGTAAATAGTCCGACTCGCGGGCGGCGAAGACAAAGTTGGTTGCAAAGAGTGCGGCAGCCCGAGCGTCTTGCGTCAAATCTCTGAGTCGCAGCGGTTCGAGCCAGATTCGCGAAACGATCAGGGTGCCGATTACGACCACGACCGACGCCGGCAACAGGCGGCGAATTCGTCGCGCATAAAAGTTCTTCAGCGAGATCTTTTGTCGCGAGTCGTGCTCCCTGATCAGCAACGAGGTGATCAAGAATCCCGAGATGACGAAAAAAATGTCGACACCGATGTAGCCGCCGCTGAAACCGGGCACGCCGGCGTGATACGCCAACACCAGCAAGACGGCAAGCGCCCTGAGGCCTTGAATGTCGCGTCTTCGACGCAAAAACTGACGCGTCGAGTCGATCTCTTCGACGGCCGAATTGAACATCGTGTTAAGGGTAATTAAATTGTGGTCGGGACCGGCGTCGATCCGGTGACCCTGCGCTTTTCAGGCGCATGCTCTGCCTACTGAGCTACCCGACCTGGAGAAGTGCGAACACTCCCCAGCGGTCCCGACGGGACTTGA